>CAMKKS010000029.1 GCA_946413485.1 uncultured Rickettsiales bacterium
TATCTTAGTCAATAGAGTAGCGATATATTATATGATTTTTTTGTGAGAAAGGCAAAATTAATCGTTATTTTTTATTCTTTTTAAGAATTCATTGTCTTTTGTGCTTATTATTAAATTTTGTTTTGGGAGAGATTTTTTATACACTTCAAGTGTTTTATAAAATTCATAAAATTTTGGATCTTTAGAAAACGCACGAGAATATATTTTAATAGATTCAGCGTCTGCTTTTCCCATGATTTTGCTTGCTTTCATTTGCGCTTTTGAAAGTATTTCTTTTGCTTGTTTGTCTGCTGATGCCATTATTATTGTTGCTTCTTGTTTTCCTTGCGAACGGAGCTCTTGAGCTTCTTTTTCTCTTTCAGTTTTCATTCTCTTAAAAACAGCCTCACTATTTTCAACTGGAAGATCTGATCTAATAATGCGAACATCTATGATTTTAATACCAAAATTTTTTGTTTGTTCTTCTAGTAAGTTTTGAATATTTTCCATCATTTGTAGACGTTGTGTTGTTAAAAATGAAGAAAGCGGGTTCTTTGCTACAACCTGTCTCATTATGCTATCTAACATAGATGATATGCGAATATTTGCATCACGTTCATTTCTCATGTTTTCATAAAATTGTTTCGTATCAATAATTTTATATTTAGCATATGCGTCAACTATTAATCGTTTTTGATCTCTTGCTATTACTTCTTTTGCCGGTGAATATACTTGCAAGATACGCTTATCGAATAAAACTATATCATCTACAAATGGCATTTTAACATATAAACCAGCATTGTTTATTTGTCTAATTATTTTTCCAAATCTAATTACAAAAACAGTTTCTGTTTCTTTTACTATAAATAAGCTAAAAATTCCAAATAATGCTGCTATAAAAAAACAAAACAATTGTAATTTAACAAAATCAAAACCATTATTTTTGTGTTTCATATGATTCGTCGTTAAATGCCTTATCTTCATCCTCATCTGTTTTTTCATCATTGATGCCATCTCTATAGAAAAAAAGTCCTTTTGATCTAGTTGGATGTTTTATTTTTCTTAATGCTTTTGCTTCAATTTGTCTCACTCTTTCACGAGTAACACCATAGATTTTTCCTATTTCCTCAAGAGTAGAACCCGGACAATTAATACCAAAACGTTGACGTAAAATTCGTTCTTCTCTTTGTGTCAATGTAGATAAAGCATTCGATGTAAGTGTTTTTAAATCTGTATTTTCCATTATACGTGTTGGTGAAATTCCATTTCCAGCAATAAAATCACCCGTTGTACTATCGCCATCACCGCAAGGTTTTTCTAAGCTTGTCGGATCTTGCATTATTTTCTTTATTTTCTTTATTTTTTCTATAGGAATTGCTAATTTAGCTGATAATTCTTGTATAGATGGTTCACGTCCAAGTTTTTTTGCCATATCTTTAGATGTACGATTTACTTTATTAACCATTTCTATCATATGTACTGGAATACGTATTGAGCGCGAATCATCGGAGATAGAACGAACAATTACTTGTTTAATCCACCATGTTGCGTATGTTGAAAATTTAAAACCTCTCTTGTATTCAAATTTATCAACAGCTTTTATTAAACCAATATTTCCTTCTTGTATTAAATCAATAAAAGGAATACCACGATTTGTGTGTTTTTTTGCAATAGATATTACTAATTTTAAATTAGCTTCAACCATTTTTTTTCGTTCTTGTTTAACAATTCTATCATTTTTTTCTATGTCGTGTACGATGGCTTTGAATTCATTTTGATCCATTAAAAGTTGTTTTTTAATTAAATTATGAATTTCACTTCTAATTGAAACAAAATTTTCACGTTCATCTATTAATAATTTTTTCCAATTTTCGTTATTTTTTTTAGTTAATAACATTTTATCTATGTCTTTATTTAAAATGTCATCATTATTATATGCTTCGTAAAATGCCTTACGGCTAAAACCACATGATTCAGCTAAATTAAATAAACTTTTTTCTTTTTCTATTAAAATATTATTAGCTTCATATACTTTTTTTAAAATATCATTAACCACGCTTTGGTTTAAGCTTATTTTAGAAATTTCATGTATTAATTTTTTAAATAAAGAATTTACCTCGTTTTTTTTCTTTATTCCTTTGAACATTATTTCACGATAGTTACTTAATAGCTTAAGACAAATATCAGAAATATTTCTTAAGATTTCTAAAATTTTAGGTTTTAGCACTTTTTCCATTGTTGCAAATGATGCTTGTTTGTCATAATTTAATCCAAGACTATCGCTATAATCGTCTAGATCGCTATCCCCGCTATCAAGATCGCTCTCCATTTTATCTCTAATATCATCAAGTTTACTTTGAATTATACTTTGAAAATTAACTCTTTTATCATTATTTGTCTGTTGTAAATTTTTTTCTGTTTCTTCAAGTTCTGCTTTGTTTTCTTTAGAATAAACAGCATCCATATCTATAATTTCACGTAATAAGATATTTTCATTAACAAGTCCGTCATATAGCAAAATAAGTGCATTCATTGCTATTGGTGTTTTACATAAATCGTTAAGTATATTACGATTTCCATTTTCAATATTTTTAGATATTTCAATTTCTTGTTCTTTTGTTAAAACTTCTTTTTGCCCTATGTTTTTTAAATAAACACTCATTGGATTGTCGGCAGGAATTTCTTCTTCATCTTTAAATATTTTTTTTAAAATAACGTTACCTTCCTCATCTTCAGCATACTCTTCATTTTCACTTTGCCAATCATTTTCACAATTTACACTTTCTTCTTCCTCTGTTTTAACAGTTAAACCTTTGTCATCAAAAATTGCTAGAACATTATCAATAGCTTTGTCATCTAAGTTTTTTGGTAAAAAATCATTAAGTTCTGTAAAAGTAACATAACCGCCATTTTTTTGCGCTTTTTTTATCATAGGTTTTAGTAAGTTTATTAGTTCATTGTTAGAAAATGAACTTTGTTCTTCTGTTTTTTTTTGTTTGTTATTATTTGATGTTGTTTCTTTTGTTGTCTTATTGACAACTTTTTTTGTATTTTTAACAACGGATTTTGTTACTTTTTTAGTTTCTTTGTTCGTTGTCTTGTTTGTAAATTTTGCAGGTTTTGTCTTTGTTTCTTTTGTTGCTTTTTTAGTATCTTTTTTTATTACTTTTTTATCTTGTTTTATTGTTTTTTTATTCTTTTTTTCAGATGATTTATTTTTTTGTTTCATAGTTGCTAAATCTTTAATAAAGAGTCAAAAAATATACTTGACATAAAAAACTCACTATATAAGTTTTATATAGATTTTTGTAAATGTCAAGAATAGTAAAAAAAATTGCAATATTTTTTTTGATTATTTTTTTAACAAATTGTGAAAAGAAAGGCAATCAGATATTTTACGATCAGCAAGATTATTTTATTGAAAAAGGCAATTCAGATAAAAAAATAGAAAAAGTGATTAATAAAATATCATATTATGAGCCATTAGAGGCTGTGGACGATTTATTACAAAGTCCAGAGAAAAATTTAAATATTGCAATAGTTGCGCCAATAACGGGAAAGTATTCCGATTTTGGTAATATGATGGTTAAAAGTGCTTTACTAACAACAAGCAGAAATAAATATAACAATACAGGAACAATAAAGGTTTACGATATAGAAAAACTTGTAGACAAAAATTGGGAAAAGAACAAGGAAGTTCAAAGATTAATTGAAGATAATAATGATGTCATTATTGGTTCTTTTTTTACTGATACGACAAAAAAATTGTTATCAGTTTTACCAAAAGATAAATTGTTTATAAGTTTTATTAATAATGAAGAATTAGCAAAATCTTATCCAAATTTAGTTGTATTAAGTATGACAGATGGATATAAAATAAACTCGTTGTTTCAGTATTTAAGAGATACACGTAGGCAATTTTTATCATTAGTTTTACCAGCAACAAAAAAAGGATATGCGATTGAAAAGCTTTTTCGTAGTTTTGCACCGTATTATGATGTCAATATTATTACTAGTCAGTTTTATCAAAAAAAAAGCAATGTGTCTATTTTAGCGGCCGTTCGTGGCGTAAATAAATCATATACGGCTACATATATTATTGATAGCAATGGAAAACTTACAACAGAAACATATAAAAACCACAAACTAAAAAAGCAGAATATTTTTCAAGATGAAAACGAGAGAAGCACAAAGACAGTTGAAACAAATGCTATATATATAGAGGCCGACGAAGGCGATTTAACGACAATACTTGATGATTTTGAAAAACTTGGTATTTTAAATAAAAATGTACAATTTGTTTCTAGCGCGGTTTTTGATTTATCTAATTCAATGATTTTAAGATATAACAATGTATATTATATTGGTTATAATTATAACTTTATAAATTATTTTAATGAAAAATTTAGAAATTATTTTAAACATGAACCTAATTATATTGCTTATGTTACTTATGATATATTAACAATGTTGTATTATCTTTCTAATGAAGAAAAAATGTTACCAAGAAAGCTTTATAACGAAGACGGTTTTAGAGGCGTTCTTGATGAATTTAGATTTTCAAGGGAAGGCATAATAGAAAGACGTTTAGGAATTTATAAAATTCAAAATAGCGGTATGACGCGTTTATTTATACCAGATGATTATTTACCATTTGACATAAGTAGAGGAAAAATTAATCAACTTGATTTAAATTTACAAGAAACGAAAAATAATAAAAAGCTTTCTATTAAGAAAGACAATAAAATTAGTGGTTTAAATAAAAAATAGTATGACAAAAGCAGCTGTATCTTTTCAAGGTGTTTTAAAAAAATTTAAAAATAAAAATGGCGAAAGTTTTGTTATAAAATTTCCAAATTTTTGGATTATGGAAAATAAAATAACAGCAATACTTGGCCCTTCTGGAGCAGGAAAAACAACGGCAGCAAAAATTATTGGTGGAATAGAAAAAAAAGATAGCGGTAAAGTTTTTATTCATGATGTTTTATTGAATAGCAAGAATCAATCAAAAATTAGAAAAGAAGTTGCTTTTGTTTTTCAGAATTTTAATTTATTTCCACATATGTCCGTTTTAAACAATATTTTATATGCACCAATAAAAGTTTTAAATAAAGACAAAAAAGAAACGATAAATAAAGCAAATGTTTTATTGAAACATCTTGAGCTTTTAAATAAAAAAAATAGTCTTCCTAGCGAACTTTCTATAGGGCAAAAACAACGTGTTGCTATAATTCGTGCATTAATGACCGATTCAAATATTTTAATTATGGACGAACCAACAGCATCATTAGATCCAAAGTCAATACATGATCTTATTAATGTAATTAAAGCAATGAAACAAAAGGAAATTACAATAATTATAGTTACTCATGATTTAGCATTTACAAAAAAAGTAGCCGATTATGTGGTTCCGTTTTTCAAAAAAGATACTACTACTACTACAAATCGCATAATTAAACCGATTAAAATAGAAGATTTTTTTGATAAAAATATCAAAAATAATCATATCAAAAGCTTTTTGAAAGAATACGGAGCATTGTTGTAATTACATTTGTTTTATTGTTTTTATACCTAAACTATTTAATCCATCTTTAATTAGAAATTTCATTGCCATCACTATTGATAATTTTAAAAATGTTTCATTTTCTTTTGTGCTTATAATTTTTTCTTTTTCCCAGAGTTTATGAAACTCAGTAGCTAGTTGTGTTAAATAGTTTGTAAAAAAGTATGGTTCATATTTTTTTACAGATATTTCCAAAAAACGAGTATAAAACATCATTTTAACCATTAATTTATGAAAATTATTTGATAAAACAACATTTTTATATTTGCTAAAATCTTTTTTCAGTTTTTTTGATTTATTTAACACAGAGTTACATCTTGTGTATGCATATTGTATGTACCATATTGGGTTGTCTTTTGATTGTTCTTTTGCTTTTTTTATATCAAAATTTAATACAGTATCTGCTTTTCTGGTTAGAATAATAAAACGTAAAATATCAGGATCTATTTCTTCTAATACATCATCTATTGTTAGAAAATTATTTTTTCTTTTTGACATTTTAACTATTTCACCATTTTTTAAAAAATTTACAAGTTCACATAACTTTATATTAATATCACCTTTGTTATTGCTAATTGCTTTAACGGCAGAAGTTAAACGTTTAACATAACCTTTATGATCGGCGCCTAAAATCACTATCATATTATTAAAACCACGCTTCCATTTGTCGTAATGATAAGCAATATCACTTGAAAAATATGTATGTGAACCATCATTTTTAACTAATGGTCTATCTGTATCATCGCCAAAAATACTTGATTTAAACAAAAGCTGTTCCCTTGGTTCGTAATCTTCGATTATTTTTCCTTTTGGTTGTTTTAGAATTCCATTGTATATTAAGCCAAGTTTTGACAAATGTTCGATGCTATTTTTAATTGTTCCTTTGTCTTTAATATCTTGCTCTGAAGTCCAAAAGTCATATTTAATTTTTAACTTTTTTAAAGTTGGTTTTATAAAAATCTCAATCATTTCAGAAGCTGTTTCCTTATTTGTCCATTTTTTGTTTGGATTATTTTTTAAGATTTTAGCTCTTTTTTTTGCAATTTCTTGTAAATATTCACCTGGATAACAATCTTCTGGTAAATTTCCTTTACAACCGTTAATTCTCCAATTTATAGTTTTATCGAGTTTCTCCATTTGTCCACCGGCGTCATTAATGTAGTATTCACGAAAAACATTGTATCCGCTTTTTTTAAGTAAATTTGCAACTACATCGCCAAATATAATTCCTCTTGCGTGTCCAACGTGCAACGGACCTGTTGGATTCGCTGAACAAAATTCAATATTTACTTTTTCCCCATTTCCTATTTTTTTGATTAAATTTTTATTTCCATAGTTATTGATGTTTTTTATCATTTTTAATAAAAAATCATCTTTTAATTTTATATTTATAAAAGCTGGTTTTGCTGTACAACATTTTTCAATGTAATTAAGTTTTAATAGTTTTTTAATTATATCATTAGCAATATCTATTGATTGCTTGTCTATTTTTTTTGATAAAATTAATGCAATATTTGTTGATATATCAAAATCATTTTCCAATTTTTCTGGTGGTAATTCAAGTATTAATTTTTCAAGAGTTTCGTTATCAACATTGTATGATTTTATTAATATATTTTTAATGTCTTGTTCTATTTTTTGATACATAAAAATCTAAAACAAAATATTTTAATTTTCATTATTGTTTTTTTTCTGTGTCTTTTTTTATAACTCTACCAAAACCTTTTGTTTGTTTAAGTGGTTGTTTTGAATCGTTATTATTTTTAGGTTTATTACCTTTTAAGAGTTCTTTTATTTCATCACCAGTTAGTGTTTCATATTCTAGTAAAGCATTTGCTAAAATTTCTAAATCTTTACGTTTTTCTTTTAGAATTGTTTCGGCTGTATTATATGCATTGTCTACTAATTTTTTAACTTCTTCATCAATAAGTTTTGCCGTTTCTTGTGAGACATCTACACTTACTGTTTTACCACTTGTTAAATAACCCTTGTTTTCTTGCGCATAATTAACTTTTCCAACTTTTTCACTTAACCCCCATTTTATTACCATATTACGTGCAATATTTGTGCATTGTTGAATATCACTTGAAGCACCGCTTGTGACTTTATTATGTCCAAAAATCATTTCTTCAGACGCTCTGCCGCCCATTGCAACGGCCATATTTGCAAGCATTTGTTCATATGTTTCACTAAATTTATCTTCTGTTGGTAGACGCATGACAAGACCTAAAGCATGTCCTCTTGGAATAATAGTTGCTTTATGTATAGGATCACTTGATTCTAGATTTAAAGCGACAATTGCATGTCCGCCTTCATGATATGCCGTTAATATTCTTTCTTCTTTTTTCATTACTATACTCTTTCGTTCTGCGCCCATCATTACTTTATCTTTTGCATCTTCAACGTCTTCCATTGTTATAATTTTTTTATTTCTTCTTGCAGCAAGCAATGCACTTTCGTTTATAACATTAGCTAAGTCGGCACCAGAAAAACCAGGAGTACCACGAGCTATTACGCTTAAATCAACATCTGGTGCTGTTTTGACTTTTTTAGCATGAACTTTTAGTATTTCAGTTCTTCCTTTTATATCTGGAAGATTAACTATAATTTGCCTATCAAATCTTCCTGGACGCAATAAAGCAGGGTCTAATACATCTGGTCTATTTGTTGCTGCTAATACAATAATACCACTATGTTCTTGAAAACCATCCATTTCTACAAGTAACTGATTTAATGTTTGTTCTCTTTCGTCATTGCCGCCGAATTCTCCTGATGATCGACTACGACCAACGGCATCTATTTCATCTATAAAAACTATACAAGGAGATTGTTTTTTTGCTTGTGAAAACATATCACGAACACGGCTAGCGCCAACACCAACAAACATTTCAACGAAATTTGAACCAGATATAAAGAAAAATGGAACTTTTGCTTCACAAGCAATAGCTTTTGCAAGAAGCGTTTTACCAGTACCAGGTTGTCCACATAATAAACAACCACGAGGAATTTTTCCTCCAATGTCATAATATTTTGTCGGATCTCGTAAGAAATCAACTAATTCAACTACATCTTCTTTTGCTTCATCTATCCCAGCAACGTCTGAAAATTTAACATTTAATTCGTTTGGCATCATTGCTTTTGCATTGCTTTTACCAAATGATGAAAAAGAACCGCCAAAAACATCAAAATATCCCATGCTATTATTATTTTGTTTTTTGCGTTTTTTTGCTGAAATAAAAGGCCACAAGAACCACAGAGTTAATAAAATCATTGGAATTGAAGTTAACAAACTAAAAATCAATGAAATTAATTTTTCTAAAAAACTTCTATTATCACTAAATGTAGTAAAATCATAATTTACATTTTCTTGCGCTAATGTATCAATTATTTTACCAACGTAAGAATCTGGAAAAGAAACTTTAAATTTTGTGCCGTCTTTGAATGTTCCCATGACAGTTTCATATAATACATTTGCTTTTTCCACTTGTCCGTTCTTAATAGATTTCATAAAATCAGACAATTTTATTATAGTATATTTTTTTCCATCATTTTTGATAAAAATAGAAACAAACAAAAAAACAATTATCGTTATTAACACATAAAAAGTTATTTTATTTTGTTTATTGTTTTTATTGTTTGCAATCTTACCCATGTCAAGAAAGTAAAAAAAATTATATAAAAAGCAAGAATTAGTTATTGTTGTTAGAAATTAAAATTTTGTTTTTTGTTAGTATTATGTTATAATACATTGAATTAGAATGATTGACGATACAATGGTTGATAATTTAGTGTTAAAAAAAAACTACAAAAAACATAGAGTAGTAATACAGATTTTTTGTTTATTTATTATTTTTTTAACAATAGGTTGGGTATGGCATTATTCAAACCATGAAGCCACGGAACTTAAATTATATGCTTTGCAAGCGATTGCTGAAATTGTTGTTGCTTTATTTGAGACAATAGCTACATTTTTAATG
>CAMKKS010000030.1 GCA_946413485.1 uncultured Rickettsiales bacterium
TTTTAAAAAAGTGTTTTTTTCTTTTTCGCTAATATTATTTACATTAAGGCCATCAAAAATAATTTCTCCGTTTGTTGGTTTTTGTATTAGACCTAAAATTTGCAATAGTGTGCTTTTTCCGCAACCAGAATTGCCAAGCAACAATACGCTTTCACCATCTTTTATGGTTAAATTTAAGTTCTGAAAAACAACATGTTTTTCATTTTTATTTTCATATATCTTTGATAGATTTTTAACCTCTAAAACCATGAATTATGATCTTATGATAAAAAATAAAAAACAATAAAAACTTATATTTTATAAGTTTGTTTTGATATTTGTAAGAACAAAATTTTTTATAAAAAAATCATTTTTTAAAATTGTCTTGTCAAGCAAAAAATTTATTTTTTTTTTTAAAGTAATCTTTATTTTTAATTTTTTAAATTATAAAAATTAGTGACACTTTAATTTTTTTTATCTTTTTTAATTTTTTATTAAAATTTGATAAGTTGTTTTCTTTATTTTTGCTCTTTTTTTGTGTCAAATGTTCAAATATTCAGATGAAACAGGGAAATGTGTTACTTTATTGTCTTGATAAGCAGTCGCAAGAGGGTGAAACAAGAAAAATTAGTATTAATCAAAAAGTAAATGATTATATTCATAACAATATTAAACAAATAATTGGTGTTAGACAATATCTACGTTATTTAAGAAATGTTATTTTAACACCAGTAAAAAAAGATTTAGCTATAATTTGTAATTCAAAACAAATTGCTGAAATTATTCATAATAAATATGATTTTTATATTTGTAAATTTGTAAGAGAAACTTGGAGTAAAAATATTATACTAAAATATTTTTATACAACCGAAGATGGAAAGATAGAGGAGATGTTTTTTGAAAGCAATTTTAATGAAAAACCAACAAAAAAGGTCATCCATTTTAATGAAGCTGGAAATAAATATACATTTGATAATTTTATTTCTTCTGGTGAAAATATTGCAGCATTGGAAGTAAGCCAATCTATTGCTTGTTATAGCCAAAAAGATCTTATTTTAGATGGTAGTGTTGTTTTTATTTATGGTTCTGCTAGTTGCGGTAAAACTCATTTAATTAATGCTATTGGAAATTTTTATCGTGAAAATGGCGGTAAGGCTGTTAATATTACTGGTAATGATTTTTTACGTCGATATACAATGGCTGTACGAGAAAATAATGTATTTAATTTTCAGGATAATTTATTAGATAATGATATTATAATTATTGATGATATTGATGATTTAATTGGAAAAAATGGCACATTAATTGAATTAAAAAAACTATTAAACATAGCAATAGAAAATGAGAAATATATAGTACTTGCTGCTAGTGAAACACAAAAGCAGCTTTCAAGTAAGAGCGTTGTTTTGAATGAAATACTTTCTAGCGCTACATCATGGAAATTAGATGAACCAAAAGAAGCTTTAAAGACGCAAATTGCAATGAATTATATAAATGAAGAAAATTTAAATGTACCAATAACCATTGTTAAAGATTTGGTTTTAGAATTAAATTGTAATATAAGAGAGTTAAAAAAATATATTAAAAAATTGGCAATTGCGCAGTCAATTCATAAATTTGAGTTAAATACGAATTTAGCATTAGAAATTTTGTCTGATGATATAAAAAGTGTTGAAGAAAATAAAAGAATATCAAATGAAGAAATTTTATCAATTGTTTCAGATTATTATTGTTTATCAATTAATGATTTAAAATCTAAAAATAAACATTCAAAAATTTGTAAAGCAAGAAATATAGCAATGTATTTAATGAGAAAAATTAATATTTCAAATTATCAAGAAATTGGAAAAATTTTTAATAGAAGTCATTCAACTGTAATTTTAAGTATTAATATTGTTAATGAACTTTTACAAAAAGATAAAAAAGTTCCAGCTGAATTAGCTGATATCATGGCAAAAATAAAAACAAAATGATTAATTAAATAAATATTATAATGCTATTAATTTTAATAATAATTGCTTGAATATTATATAATATGATTTATTAAAATCTGTATGGTTCAAAATATATATAGAACACATACTTGTGATCTATCTAATAAAGACATAGGAAATGATGTAGTTTTAAGCGGTTGGATTGATACAAAACGCGATCATGGTGGTGTGTTATTTATAGATTTAAGAGATAATTATGGTATTGTGCAAATTGTTGGCGATTTGAATCGTTGTAATGTTGAAAATTTAGATATTCTTTCAAAAGCTCATAATGAGAGTGTTATAAGAGTTGAAGGAAAGGTATTTGAGCGTAGTGATGAAACTAAAAATCTAAATTTAAAGAATGGTGATATTGAGGTTTTAATTAGTAAATTTGAAATTTTATCAAGTTCGGATGTTTTACCTTTTCAAGTTAATGAAGAAGATAATTGCAATGAAGATGTTAGATTAAAATATCGTTTTCTTGATTTAAGAAGAAAAAAGCTTCATGAGACAATTTTATTTCGTTCAAAATTAATTAATTATTTACGTAAAAAAATGCTAGAAAATGGTTTTAATGAATTTCAAACGCCAATATTAACTGCTTCTTCACCAGAAGGTGCAAGGGATTTTTTAGTTCCAAGCAGATTAAATAAAGGTAAATTTTATGCTTTGCCACAAGCGCCACAACAATTTAAACAACTTTTAATGATATCTGGTTTTGATAAATATTTCCAAATTGCTCCTTGTTTTAGAGATGAAGATCCTAGAGCTGATAGATCTCCAGGTGAATTTTATCAAATAGATTTAGAAATGTCTTTTGTGGAGCAAGAAGATGTCTTACGCGTGTTTGAACCAATAATTTATGATACGTTTAAGACGTTTGCAAAAAGTGATTGTAGTGTTAGTGATAATTTTAAAAGAATAAAATATAAAGATGCAATGTTAAAATATGGTTCAGATAAACCAGATTTACGTATTCCTATAGTAAATGTAGATGCAACAGATATATTTGTTAAAAGTGACTTTAAAGCTTTTTCTTGTGCTATAGAAAAAGGTTGCGTGGTTAGAGGTATACCTGTAAATAGAATAGGTACGCAATCAAGAAGTTTTTATGATGGTATGATTGATTATGCGATTAAAAATGGCGCAAAAGGTCTTGGTTATATTATTTTTGAAGACGGAGCTGCAAAGGGGCCAATTGCAAAGTTTTTAGATCAAGATAGAATAGACAGAATTAAAAAATTTTTTGATAACGATGGCAGTAATGGTGAAATAAATGCAATATTCTTTTCTTGTGATACAGAAGAAAATGCAAATAAAATTTCAGGCCTAGCTCGTAAGGAGCTCGGAAAATGTTTAAATTTAATAGATAAAAAACGTTATGAATTATGCTGGATTGTTGATTTTCCATATTTTGAATTCAATAATGATGAAAATAAAATTGAATTCTCACATAATCCATTTTCTAAACCAAAGTGTGATGTTGAATTTTTAAAGAATGCAAGTAAACAAGAATTGTTATCATTGGAAGCTAATCAATATGATTTAGTTTGTAATGGTTATGAGCTTGCAAGTGGTGCAATTAGAAATTCTAATATTGATTTAATGTATGAGGCTTTTAGGATTGCTGGCTATTCAAAACAAGATGTTGATGAAAAATTTGGCGGTATGATTAAGGCCTTTAAATATGGCGTTCCGCCTCATGGTGGTCTTGCAGCTGGTATATGTAGAATGATTATGCTTTTAGTTGGAACAGAGAATATTCGCGATGTTATAGCATTTCCTTTAAATGGAAGGGCGGAAGATTTATTAATGGGCGCCCCTGGTGTTGTGAGTGATAAACAAATTAAGGATTTAGGTATAAAAATAGATATTGATGATAATGAAGAAAATTAAATATTATTTTTCTTTATTTCGTTTGTAAAAAATATTATTTTAATCACATTTATTACAAGTAAAAGTTGCCATGGAATTAATGAGTCTATTAAAAGAATTTCATTAATATTACTCCATTCTTTTAAAAAGAAAAACATGATAATTATTGTAAATATTTGAAATAGTGTGTATTTACGTATTTTGCATATAACGAACAAAAAAGAATCTATCATTGCAGATATAGTAATTGTTATAAAGTTATTAATATTATTAATGCCTAAAAATAGTATAAAAATTACATTAGTTATAAAAAAATATGTATAAATACTTGCTAAAAATAGCAATATTTCTGGTAAAACGTAAAAAGAAACACGATTAATTACCATATGATGAAAAAAATGTTGTTTTTTTAATTTTGTAAAAAAGAAAGTAAAAAAACACCAAAACAATATATTTTGTGCTGAAAGAATTTTGTATTTAAGATAACTATCTTTTAAAAAGAACAAAAGCAACCAAGATACAAAAAAAGATCCAATAAATGATATTATTTTTACCTTTTCTAAAGATTTAAATAATAAAATATCTATTTTTAAAAAATTGTAAAAATGTTTTATTAGAAAAAGCATGTTTTAATATAAAAATTATTTGTTTTGTTTTCTTCTAGAATAAACAAAAGAAAACATATTTGAAAAAATAATTAAAATTGCACTAATGATTTGATATTTGTTTGGTGTTTCTAATAAGAACAGGTAACTTAATACTATTGAGAATAATATTCTTGTAAAACGTACTGGTTGCAATAATGCTGGTTCTGTAATTTGATATGCAACATACACAGAACTAAACTCTATTAAATCACATATTGCTACAAATAAACATGCAATTAATTTTTGTTGTGTTAAATTATTAAAGATATTTGTTGCGCTTAAATTGCTATTCGTTGTATATATAAATAAACTTATTGTTCCAAGAACAACAGAATTAGTGAAAAGAGCATAAACAACTGGTCTTGTATCTGTGAATTTTTTTTGTAAAATTAGGCCAAGTGGTATAACCATAGAAGCGGCGAATAAATATAAGTAACCAGTGTTAAAATCTGTAAAAGAAATCTCATCTTTTATTGTTAAATAAACTGCAAAAAGACAGACCAATAAGGCGATTGCGTTGACAATATTAAAGCTTTTTTCCTTTAAAATTATTCTACTAAAAACAACAATCCATAAAGGTATTAATAGTAATATTAATGTTCCTGTATTAATTGGAACTGTTTTAAAACCTGTATTGCATAAAAGTAAATCACCGGAGTAAAGTAATGATAAAAGTAAAACTATGTGTAAGTTTTTTATTTTTTTTAAATATTTAAACGAAAATGGTAGCATAATAATTGCCGAAACTAAACTTTTTAAAAAAATAGTTTCATATAAATCCATTGACAATGATGCTTGATTATACTTTATCAAAACACCCTGCAATACATTTGCTACACTATTAAATATGTATATTATAAAAGCCAATGTAAAACTTTTTTTAATCATATTCGATATATAAAATATAAATTTTATTTTTCAAAAAAAAATTAAAAGATTTTGTAAAAAAAGAAGTAACCAAAAATGATACAAATAGATATTATCGTTGCTGAAAAATAAATACAGAAAGTTGAGAAATATTGTCTTGTAAATTTTTTATTTCTAATTTCCTTATTAAATGACGCAAGATGATGCATAATTGGTAGTAAATATGCTATACATATTATCATTCCAATTGATATTACAAACAATAAAGCAATTGATTTTTGAGAAGAAATTGAATTAACTATAATTGCATGCTTTCCTATATAACCAATTGTTAAAGGCATCGAGATTAAGCTAAAACAAGGTATTAACCATATTAATGACATAAACACATTAAAATGATTTCTTGTATGTATTAATTCATTTATGTCAAAACATTTATAGCGAACAAATAAGTATCCAGCATAGTAAAATAATGATATTTTAGCAAAAGAATGAGCTAAAAATTGCATTTTAGCTGCTAATATACCTTCGTCCGAAAAACAAAATAAACACAATGATATATAGCCAATTTGACTAATTGTAGAATAAGCTAATCTTTTTTTAATATTTTCACTAATATTTGCAGATAATGCAGCAAGTATAATACTTATGCTTGCTATATATATTGGCCAATAAATTCCATGGAATTTGTATATATTTTCACTTAAAAATTTTAAGCCAAATATTTCATATATTACTTTGTATAACAGGAAAAGTCCTCCTTTAACCACTAAGACAGCGTGCAATAAAGCACTAACTGGGCTTGGCGCTACCATTGCATGTATTAACCACTTATGTAACGGATAAAGAGCAGTTTTAGAAATACCATAAATGAATAATAAGAACATTATATTGATATAAAATTTTGATATCGGATGTGTTGATAAAATACCGCCAATAACAAAATCTGTATGTTCTGCTATGTTATAGACACATATTATTGCTGGTAATAAAAATAATGTTGAAGGTATTATTAAATACATTGCATAAATAAAAGCATTTATTTCACTATTTTTATCTTTATGTATTCTTACAAGAATGTATGTAGAAATTGATAATAAATCATAAAAAATAAATGCTGTAAATAAATTTGCTGAATAAGCTAAACCTATACATATTATTGTAGATATTGTTGTAAGAATATGAAATTTTAATTTATGATTATTTCGTTCAAAAATTAAGTATCCAATTGAATAAATTGTCGTCACTATAAACATGAAAATTATTAACAAAACGAAACAATTTGAAGTAAATGATGTTTGCAAAGCAAAATCTATATTTGTTGCAAGCATTTTGCTTTTATAAATGACGAATTCTTTTTTAAGAAAAGGTAACAGATTAAACATTTTTGACTAGAAAAAACAACGATTAAAATAAATTTCAATTATTATTTTCTTTAAGTAAGAATCTTCTTCCAGTTTGATCTGGCGCTGATAATATACCTTCTTCCTCCATTTTTTCAATAAAATTTGCTGCTTTATTGTAACCAATTCTTAATTTTCTTTGTAAATAACTAATTGATGTTTTATTTTCAGTGATCACTATTTTTTTAGCTTGTTCGAATAATAAGTTGTCGCTTTCATTATCGAATGAGCTTGTTAAATAACCAGTTTCGCTATTCATGTTTTCTGGAGTAGGTAATGTTATGTATTCTGGTTTACTATTATTATTTTTTAAGTATTTTACTACATTTTCTACTTCTTCATCAGTTATCATTGGGCCATGCACGCGAAGAGTTTTTGTTCCACCGAACATAAATAACATATCACCTTTACCAAGCAATTGTTCTGCGCCTTGTTCGCCTAAAATAGTTCTGCTATCAATTTTTGAAGTAACTTGATAACTAATGCGAGTAGGGAAGTTTGATTTTATTACACCAGTAATAACATCAACAGAAGGTCTTTGTGTAGCCATAATTAAATGAATACCGGCCGCTCTGGCCATTTGCGATAATCTTTGAATAAGAACTTCAATTTCTTTTCCAGCAACAATCATTAAATCAGCCATTTCATCTATAACAACAACAATATAGCACATTGGTTTAAGATTTAAAATTTCATCATCTTTAGATGTTGCTTTTTGTTTTAACAACTTAATTTTGTTATTATAACCAGTTATGTTTCTAACGCCGGCTTCTGACATCTTTTCATAACGATTTTCCATTTCTTGCACAACCCATTTTAAATATAAAACAGAGTTTTTTGCATCTGTGATAATTGGTGCCATTAAATGTGGTATTCCATCATATGATGAAAATTCAAGCATTTTTGGATCTATCATTATAAATTTACATTCATCAGGCGATAACTTATATAACATTGACAATATCATTCCATTAACGCCAACTGATTTTCCGCTTCCTGTTGTACCTGCAATAAGTAAGTGTGGCATACTAGTTAAATCTGCTATTATTGGTTTTCCAAAAATATTACATCCTAATACCATTGGAATATTGGCCTCTGAAGTTTGATATTCTTGACTTTCTATTAATTTTTTAAAACAAACATATTCACGATTTTTATTTGGAACTTCTATTCCTAATGTATCACGACCTTGTATATTTGCTATTCTTACAGAATTAACCATCATTGTTCTAGCAATATCATCGGATAAACTAATGATACGAGATGATTTTACGCCTGCATTTGGTTTGAATTCATATAATGTAACAACTGGTCCTGTTTTATAGCCAATCATTTCACCGCGAACACCAAAATCACCTAATATTGTTGATAATTTTTCACGGTTGTTTTCTAAAGTTATTTTATTTTGTTGAACGTTGTCTTGTTGTTCTATTGACTTTAACAACTCTATCGAAGGTGGATTGTAAGTATATTCTTCTTCTTTTAAGGTTATTTTTTGTACTTTTTTTATAACTTTTTTATTATTGTTTTTTTTACCTCTAAAAATTGCAATAATTTTGTTTACTATTTTAAATGGTATTGATGCAATGATGAACACAATTTTTATAATTCTTCTTATGTTTACAAATATCTTATAAAGATATAATATAAATGAATTGTTTGTTTTTTGTCTTATTTGAATTCTTTTTTTTCTAGAAATTGAAAAAACGACATAAGGATAAAATAAAATAACTATAATTGAGATAAATACTAATAAGAGTTTTATTATAAGAAACTGACAACTATTGTTTAACATTGCCCCGATTCTACCGCTTAATGAAATTGGAAAGATGTTTTGATAACCAGTGATACAGCTTAAAATAAAATTAAAACAAAGAGTTGTTATTATTGTATAAATACTTTTAAATGTAACAAATTTTGGTTGTCGTTTTATAATGTATTGAAAAGAAAGATAGAATAAAAAAGGAAAAAAACAAAAAATTGAAATTCCTAAGTATTGATAACATATATCAGATATTATAGCGCCAAATGAGCCAAGAATGTTTTTTGTTTTTACATTACTTGCTACATTAAAACAATCGTCACTTGAAGAATATGATAAGAGTGATATAAAAACAACCACGGTTATAGCCAGCATTATTATACCTTTTTTTCTTGTTTTAATATTTAATGTTGATAAAGTTTTTTGTTGCATAAATTATATAAATGTCATTAGTAATGCTACTATTAAAGTTATTAAAACTATATTTACTTTTTTTAAAAAAGATAAATTACGTTTAATTACTGAACAAAATATATTTAACAAAACGGCTAATGCTAGATAAGTAAAACTTACTTTTTCGCCAAGAAAAGTTGTTAATACAAAACATACTTGTAGCTCCGGTATTGAAATTTGTATATATTTTTTAAAAATTGAAAAAGCAAAAAAGCTTGCCATAGCATTGAAGAATAAGTTAATTATATCAGGCATTTGATAACTATAACCAAGATTAAATAATATTAATGCAACTAACATCCAAATTAGGCGAATTTTAATTTGTTTATGTGTTTTGTATATAAACATTAACACAATAATAAAAGAGCCATATAAAGATTTTGATATGAATTTTTGTGTTTCTCTATTATATCTCATCATATGAATATTGGTCCAAAAGAAAAAGTATATTTCATTTTTATAATCAATTTTTTATTAATACTTTCAATTTTAATTCCATTTTTATCAAATTTGTAATTATATA
>CAMKKS010000031.1 GCA_946413485.1 uncultured Rickettsiales bacterium
ATGATGAGTTAGATCAAGAGGAGTTAGATATTTTAGTTGGCAATAATGACAATATTGATTTTGACGAAGAAAATTTTAGAAAAGAAATAAATGATATAGCTTCTGATAAAACAATAGAAAAAAGAAATTTACTAATTAATGAATCAAAGTTACGTTTAAAAAAAGATTTAGAAGATCTTGATGATGAATATGCTACAAGATTAAAAAATAATACTGAATATAATGAAGCTAAGAAAAAGTGTAATAAAGCTGGCGTTGTTGTGGCTAGCATTATTACTTTAATTGTAGCTTTTCCGGCTTTAGCTATACCTATTTTGCCTGCTTTAACAATTATATGCGGCTCACTTATTGGTTTTTCTATAAAAAAAGGCAAGGAAGCTAAAAAAATATTAGAAAGCATAAAAAAGCAATTTGATACTAAAAAAGAACTTCTTCGCACTCAGGAAAAGTTAAAGAACTTAAACAATCCGGAATTACAAAGATTAAATGATAAATATATAAGATTTTATAAACCAAAAAAAATATCTGATGAAGAAAATAAATTAAACAAAATTAGTAAAAAAAATAATAAAATATTTGAAATATACAAAAAAGTAGCAGAACAAAAAATGAACAATAAAAAAGTTGAAGAAATTGTTAAAAATAATGAAAATAAAGTTCAAGCTGAACAAGAAATAAATAAGGATAGTAAAAATGAAAAAAATATTGCTTCAGAACAAGAATTAAAAGTTGATAAAAAAACAGAGGAATTAAAAAAAGCTTTCGAAGAACAGGATAAGAATAAAAAGATTGAAGATAATAAAAAAGAAGAAAAAGATGAAAAAAAAGTAGAACAAAAAGAAGAACAAAAAGAAGATGATAAAGTATCACAACTAGATTTAAATAAACTTTCTAAAAATAGAGAACTAAAGTTAGAAAATAATGTTATCGACAATGATAAAGATAAACTTTTAAAAGATAGTATAGTTAAATTAAATGACAAAAATAAAGAGGTAGTAGGGGAGGCTAAAATGAAGATTGATCTTTCAGATAAAGTATCTCATATTATGAACAATATAAAAAAATCTAACAACATCATTAGGAATAATCATTGACAACTATTTTAATAGTTTATAATACTATTTTGTATATTTCTATGTTAACTATTGATGATGTTTTCCCTGAATTTAGTTTAATGTCTACCGTTTCAATAGATTTTGGTAAAGAGTTTAAAATAATAGACAACAATCATATTAAAGGTCGTTGGTGTTGCATATTTTTTTGGCCTAAAGATTTTACATTTGTTTGTCCTACAGAGATTGCATCTTTTGGACAAAAAGAAGAAGAGTTTAAAAAAAGAAATTGTTTATTATTAGGTTGCAGTATTGATAGTGAATATGTGCATCTTGCTTGGAAAGAACAAAATAAAATGTTGAGAGAATATGTTAATTTTCCTATGATGAGTGATATTAAGCGAGAATTATGTCAAAAATTAGGAATTTTAAATAATAACGGTGTTGCTGATAGAGCAACTTTTATTATTAATCCTGAAAATAAAATAAAATTTGTTTCTTTAACAGATGATAAAGTAGGAAGAAATGTTGATGAGGTTTTAAGAGTTTTAGACGCGCTCCAAACTGATAAACTTTGTCCTTGCGGTTGGACTTTAGGAGATAAAACTTTAAATTAATAAAACATCGTTCAAAATTAACTATATTGAACGATGTTTATATGATTACTATATTAACTATTTTGTATCTTTTTGTTGTTTTTGATTTTTAGATACTTGCTTTTTTGCAAGATCCATTTCTATTTTTTTAATGATCATTTTTTTAATCATTTTACTTTGAAACATTTCAAAATCCATTTGTTTTTCAATGAATTCTTTCATCATTGCTTGTTTAACAACACATGGTGCAAATGCTTTAACAACACCGAGAGAAACTAAGAAACTAATGCATGCTATTAATAAAACCAAACAAAGTTTGCATTTTTTCTTTGCACAACATTTTTCTTTGCAACAATCATTTTTGTTACAACATTCGTCTTTACAACAAATTTTGTCATTACTACACATAAAAAAAATAAAAAACTTATTAATAATAATTTAAAATAAAGTCATGTCAAAAAAATATTTTTAGCTTTTTTTAAAAGAAAGATAATGTGAATTATTTTTTTTAAAACTTTATCAAAATAAATAAAAAAGTTTAATTAACATTTATTACAAGAGAACCAGTTGTGTTACCGCTTTCTAAATCAGCATGTGCTTGAGGTATTCCTTCTATACTATATTTAGAAATATTTGGTGTTATTATTCCTTTTGTTAAGGCATCAAATACATTAGCAGCAGAAAGTATTAATTCATATCTATTTGCCATATATAATTCAAGTATTGGTGCTGTAAAAAATAAGCTTTTTTCTCTAAGTTTAAAAACATCTAAAGGATCAAGTTTTCCACCAGAATAACCATAACTGATGTATATTCCAAAAGGTTTTAATGAGTTTACAGATGCATCAAATACTGTTTTTCCTATTCCGTCGTAAACAGCTCTTACGCCTTTTCCATTTGTATATTTTGAAACCTTTTCAACTATATCTTCTTTTTCACGATTAATTACAAAATCAATTCCAGAAGACAATGCTATTGATATTTTACTATCATTGCATACGGTTCCAATTACTCTTAGACCTAAGTATTTAGCCCATTTTGCAAGTATATGCCCAACACCACCGGCAACAGAATGTATTAATATCCAATCATCTTTTTGTGCTTTGAAAGTTTTAAATAATAAATATTCAGCTGTTAAACCTTTTCGTAAAACACTTGCAGCGGTTGTTGCGCTTATATTTTCTGGAACTTTAAAAATGTATCTATAATCAACAACATTTTGTTCTGCATAAGCTCCGAGACGGCAAAAAGCATATCCAACTTTATTTCCAGCTTTAAAACCATTTACTTTTGAACCTACACGTAGTATTTCACCTACGGCTTCAAAACCTAATATTGGTGTTTTGCCAAATTCTTCAGGAATAGCATATTCACCGCGTCTATACATTATGTCATCAAAATTTATTCCAATTGATGAATGTTTTATTAAAACATCGTTTTCACCTATATCAACAGGATCATCAACATCTTGTATTTCTAATTTTGTATAGTCACCAATACCATTTAATACACATGCTTTCATACAGGTTTTGTGAAAATTGTATTATATTTTACCATTTTGGTTTTTTGAATCTTTGTTATAGACATTTGTTTTATTTCCTTTGCGATTTGATTTTCAAATTTTATACAAACAAATTGATAATTTGGTCTATAAAATCTATTAAATGATACTCTTTTGCCATCTGCATCAATATAACAAATTATATCATTCATTGGACTATTTATAAAACTTGGTGAACCAAACTTTTCTATTATTTCTTTCATAGTTAGATTCTTAGAAACAGCATCTTGTATATTTTCTATATCATCTTCTTCGAATTTATATCCTCTATGAACTGGTAAACAACCGCTTGTAATGCATAAAACAAAAGCAAAAATGTAAGGATAAAATCTAAGCATTAACTAAATATTAATTTAATTATCTAATTTTCAAGTTAAATTATTGTTAATTTTTTATTTCAAAATATACAACTTATTCTTTTATTTTATTTACAACAAATGCTCCAATGACTATTATAGCTATAGCAGCTATTTGATATAGCGTTAATGGTTCATTAAGAATTAAAAAACTAATTATTGGTGAAAAAACAAGATATGAATATCTTAAAGGTTGAACTTCCGATACTGGTATTGATTTAAATGTTAATGTGACTAATGTTCTTTCACATATGTGACCAAAAGTAATTAATGATATAAGTATTATAACTTTTAAATTCATTTCTGGTATTTTATCTATAACTAACCAAGAAATTGGTAATAAAACTAAAAAACGTATAAAAACTAAAAAACTTGTTGGAAGCATTTTTAATTTTTTAATTAAAATATTAACAAAAGCATATAAAAAAAAATCAGCTAATAAAAGTATATATCCAATGTTAAACTCATCGAATGAGAATTTATAAATTAAAAAAACAGCTGTTAAATTAATTGGAAAAGATATTTTTATTTTTTTTGTTATTTTTTCATTAAGTATAATATGTGCCATAAAAACAGTTATAATAGGGCTCAAAAACAATAAAATCATAGCATTATTCATTTTTATAGTTTGAACACCAATATTCCAAGTATATGAGCTTGCACTACTAATTATGCCAAAAATAAGTATGTATACTGCAGTTTTTTTATCTATTTTATTGTTTTTTTTTAGTTCTAAACAATGTTTTATTCCAAATGGAAAAAATAAAATTGTAGATAAAGTTGTTTTAAGACATATTACTTCTGGAATTGTTAAAATTCCATTTAAACCAATATACTTTACAATGTTTATGGATAATATGTTTATAAAAACACTAAGTAAATAAATTGCTTTCGGTGAATTAAATTTTAACATTTTTTTAAAAAAAAATTTTAAAAATAAAAATCAAATTATTGTAGAAAATATTTAATATTGCTTGCAAATTAATTTTACCATTGCAACAATAACATTGTGTCTATTTTTCAGCATTTTCCTTTTTTTAGAAAAAATAATAATATATTCATATGTGCCATAGGAGGTATAGGAACAAGTGGACTAGCAATTTTAGCAAAATCTTGTGGTTATAATGTTTATGGAAGCAACGAAGAAGAAAATGCAAATACAAAGAAACTTAAAAAGCTTGGAATTGATGTAAAAATAGGGCATAATCCAAAAAATCTTGGTGATTGTAAAATTTTTGTTTATTCAAAAGCCGTAGATTTATCAACTAATGTTGAAGCAATAGAAGCAAAAGCAAGACAAATTCTAATGTTAGAAAGAGGCGTAATGCTCGCAAATTTAATGTCTGATTACTATAATATAGTTATTGCCGGAAGCCATGGTAAAACAACTACAACTGGTCTTATTGGAAATATGTTATGCAAACTTAATGAAAATCCTAATATATTAATAGGTGGTATATTAAATGAATATAGCACAAATTATAAGGTTGGAAATAAAAAATATTTTATTGTTGAAAGTGATGAAAGTGATGGCAGTTTTTTAGGAATGCCTGCAAATATAGGTATTATAACAAATATTGATCCAGAACATATGGAATTTTACAAAACAATTGATAATTTAGAGTATTATTTTTTTCGTTTTGCTAAAAAAATCATTGATAATGATGGTTTTGTCATAATATGTATTGATGACGAAATTGGTAAAAAAATAGTTAAAAGTATTAATAGTAAGAATATAATAACATATAGTGCAAAAAACAAAGATGCTGATTTCTATTGCGATAATATTCGTTTTGAAAAAAATGGCATAATTTTTGATGTTAAAAATAATATCACAAAATCTTTAGAAAAAGATGTTTATTTATCAAATATGTTTGGTGAAATTAATGCCTCTAATGCTCTTACTGCTTTTTCTGTCGGCTATCTTTTGAATAAAAATAGCAGTGATATTGCTAAAACTTTTTCTGTTTTTGAAGGAATACAAAAACGTTTTTCTGTTGTAGGAAAATATAAAGATACAATTATTGTTGATGATTATGCACATAATCCACAAAAAATTGCTTCTGCAATAGGTTCCGCTAGACATTATATGAAATGTAATAATTTAAATGGTAAACTTACTGTTGTTTTTGAACCTCATAGATATACAAGGATTAGAGATAACATTGATTTATTTTCTGAAAGTTTAAAAGTAGTCGATAATGTTATTGTATTACCAATTTATGCTTCTTCTGAACAAAAAATTGTTGGTATAGATCAGGAGTATGTTGTAAAAAAATGTAAGGAAAAGAATAAAAACGTTTTCAAAAGCGATCTTGATTGTGAAAAAATTAAAATTGTTCTTTCCGATATTGATTCTTTTGGGAAAGATAATTTGATAGTATTTATGGGCGCCGGTAGGAGCTCAAAAATTGCACATAGTATTGTTGAAAGTGAATGATATGAAAAAAGAGAAAGGTTATAATATTGCTGTTATTGGTGCTACTGGAAATGTAGGTAGAGAAATATTATTGATTTTAGAAGAACGTAAGTTTCCAATTAGTAATATTTTTGCACTCGCGTCTAAAAAATCAGTTGGAAAAAAGATATCTTTATCATTAACAAAGAGTATTGATGTTCAAAATCTTGAAGATTTTGATTTTAATGAAAATAATATAGATATTGCTTTTTTTTGTGCTGGTGAGGAAATTAGTAAAAAATATGCTGAAAAAGTTGCAAATACAGGCTGTATAGTTATTGATAAGTCAAGTTTATTCAGAATGGATCCAGATGTTCCTTTAATTATTCCTGAAATTAATGGTAATCAATTAAAGCAACTTCCAAAAAAAAACATTATCTCAACACCAAATTGTACAACAATACCATTATTATTATGTCTTAAACCACTTGATGAAAAATATAAAATAAAACGTGTTGTTATTACGACATTTCAATCTGTTTCAGGAACAGGGAAAGAAGCAATGGACGAACTATATAGTCAAACAAAGGGATACTATGAAGCTGAAATTCAACATCTTGAAAATGATAATTTAAAAGGAAAAGTTTATCCTAAACAAATTGCTTTCAATTGTATTCCTCAATGTGATTCATTTTCTCATGATGGTTTTACAAAAGAGGAAGATAAAGTTATAAATGAAACGGAAAAAATATTAAATAAAAAAATCAATATGTCAGTAACTTGTGTAAGAGTTCCTGTATTTCGCTGTCATGCTGAAAGCGTTAATATTGAATTTGAAAATAAAATTGATTTAGAAGAATTATATGAATATTTAGATGAGCAAGATGGAGTTGTTTTGAAAGATAGACAAAACGATGGCGGTTATGCCGTTCAGACCGAATCTGTAGGTACTGATTGTGTTTTTATTTCAAGATTACGTCGTGATTTTAGCGTTAACAATGGAATAAATTTTTGGCTCGTGTGTGATAACTTACGAAAAGGTTCGGCTTTAAATGGCGTTCAGATAGCTGAAAGATTAATTAAAAATATTAAAATATATTAATTATATTAAATAGTTATATTAAAACCACTAAATTTTTTCTCTAAAATCTTTGTATCTTTATTAAATGCCATATTACCAAGATGTCGTCCAGATGAAAGAGCTTTATACGTTCCTGAATCTACATGAGCTACTTTATCTATCTTACCGCAACTTTGTTGTATTTTTGTTCTTAGTATTGGTATATCTTGTGATAAAGCAGATGAGAACTGATTTGCATCTTTTAATACAGGTGCTGAAAAAACACCAGAATTTTGCCTTCCTATGCCGTTTGCTGCAACTCCAATTGGAAAATTTACTTCTGGTGCATTTTGCATATAAAAAGCAACACATTATTTTAATAAAAAAAATCAAAAATACAAAATTATTGCAAATTAAAAAAGTTTTCTATTCTAATTACTTATTAAAATAATTTTATGGTTTCAAAAGAAGAAGTTTTAGATTTCCATTCAAAAGACAAGGCCGGAAAGATAGAGATATCGTTAATTAAAAAAATAGAAAATGCAAAAGATTTATCAATAGCATATTCACCTGGTGTAGCTTTTCCTTGTTTAGAAATTCAAAAAAATCCTGATTTAGCATATAACTATACATCTAAAGCAAACACTGTTGCAATTATTTCAAATGGAACAGCTGTTTTAGGTCTTGGTGATATAGGTGCATTAGCTGGTAAGCCTGTTATGGAAGGAAAAGCAGCTCTTATGAAAACATTTGCCGGAGTCGATGGTATTGATATTGAAGTTGAGACAAAAGATATTGATGAATTTGTAATGGTTGTAAAAAATATTGGTAGAACTTTTGGTGGTATAAATCTTGAAGATATCAAAGCGCCTGAATGTTTTGAAATTGAAAAAAGATTACAAGAAGAACTTGATATACCTGTTTTTCATGATGATCAACATGGAACAGCAATAGTTGTTATGGCTGGGCTTTTAAATGCATGTGAAATTGCTAAGAAAAATCTCAATGATGTAAAAATTGTTGTTAGCGGCGCTGGTGCAGCAGCATTAGCGTGTTGTCATTTAATGTTAAAATTTGGTGTTAGCAAAGATAATATTACGGTTTGTGATTCAAAAGGTGTTATTCATAGTGGACGTGATAATTTAAATAAATATAAAGAATTTTTTGCAAAAGATACTAATGAAAGAACTTTAACAGATGCAATTAAAGGCGCTGATGTTTTTCTTGGTATGTCAGCTGCTGGTGTTTTGAATAAAGAAATGGTTAAAACAATGGCTGATAATCCAATAATTTTTGCTCTTGCAAATCCAAATCCAGAGATAACACCAGAAGACGCTAAGTTAGCAAGAAATGATGTTATTATAGCAACTGGTAGAAGTGATTATCCAAATCAAGTTAATAATGTTTTGTGTTTCCCTTATTTATTCCGTGTTGCTTTAGATATGAGAGCAAAAAGCATTACTGATGAAATGCAAATGTGCGCTGTAAAAGCTTTATCTTCTTTAGCTAAAGAACCGGTTGACGATGAAGATCTTAAAAAAGCTTATCCAAATCGTAGTTTTGTTTTTGGTAGTGATTACTTTTTACCATTGCCATTTGATAAACGAATTTTAGGTCAATTTAAAAAGTTTATAAAATAAAAGAAGATAAAAAAGTTTATCAAGACAATTTTAATCATAGTTAATATTTAATATTGCAAATTATATTTTATATAATCATATTTCTTGTATGGTAAAGAGTTCTTGCATTGGCTTTTGTAGAAGCAGTAACAATGTTAAACTTGGTCAAGTGATAGATAGCTATTTAAATGGTCAAATACAGGAGCAAGAACTTAAAAGTTATTGCAAAAAGGTAAGAATTGAAAATTTAAAAACACAAAAAAATATCGGTATAGATATTATTCCAAGTAACGATTTTGCAATGTATGATCATATGCTAGATGCTACTTGTCTTGTTGGCAACATTCAACGTAGATATTATTGGGAGGGCGGAAAGATACCTTTGGAAATTTATTTTTCATTAGCAAACGGAATGCAAAAAGATAAATTTGATGTTGTGCCTTTAAAACTTCAAAATTGGTTAAATACAAATTATTTATATCATGTACCAGAATTTGTTTCACCAATTGAATTTTCTTATTCAGATAATAAGCCAATAGTTGAATATTTAGATGGTAAATCAGTTGGAATAGAAACAAGATCGACAATAATTTCACCAATCACTTATCTTTTGCAAGGAAGATCGTTAGAGCACAATGTGGAACCAATTGATTTATTAGAAGAGATTTTACCAGTTTATAATGAATTATTTTCTAACTATAAAAGAATAGGTGTAAAACATATTCAAATAGAAGATCCTATGATTTATTACGCTATAGATAGAGACATAAAAGATAAATATATGCATTGTTATAATGAATTAAAACAATATGCCGATGATATTGAA
>CAMKKS010000032.1 GCA_946413485.1 uncultured Rickettsiales bacterium
AAAAGTACAACCAAGCGCAGAAAAAAATAACATTTCACCAAAAGAATTTTGTGATATTGTTTCAGCAAAATTTCGTCAAATGTATATTGATTTTGATTTAATACATGCAGAAAATAATTTTAATAATTTTAAAAATTGGATAAGAACAACTGATGAAAAACATGTAAAATATATACAAGAAGTTTGGAAAAAATTAGAAAATAATGGTTGGATTTACAAAGGAAAATATTCAGGTTGGTATTCAGTAAGAAGTGAAGCTTTTGTAACAGAATCGGAGTTAGTAGACGGCAAAGCACCAGATGGTTCAGAAGTTAAATGGCATGAAGAAGAATGCTACTTTTTTAAATTATCACTATTTCAAAATGCTCTTTATGAAATGTACAAAAACAATGATATATTACAACCAAAAAGTTCTCTTTTAGAAATACTTTCTTTTTTAGATCCAAAAAAAGATAATAATAAATTAAGTGATTTATGTATCTCACGACAAAAAAAAAGTGTAACTTGGGGTATTGAAGTTCCAACAAACACAGAACATACGATATATGTATGGATTGATGCATTATTTAACTACTTTTCAGCCCTTGGAGGAGATAATACGGAAGAATTTAATAAATATTGGAATAATGGTTTTACTATTCATGTAATGGGTAAAGAAATTGTACGTTTTCATTCTGTTTATTGGGAAAGTTTAATATATGGCCTTTATCATAAAGCAGATGAAGAAATTAACGTTGATGAATTAAAAAAAGTTTCACCTAAACAAATTTTTGCTCACGGATGGTGGGTAAAAGATGGTGAAAAAATGTCTAAATCAATTGGAAATGTAGTTAAACCAGCCGATGAAGTTTCTTGGTTAGAAAGTTTAGGTGTATCAAAAGAAGTTGCAATTGATTATTTTAGATATTTTCTAATAGCTTCTGTCCCTTTTGGAAATGATGGTGATTATTCAAGATCAAAACTTGTAGAAATGGTTAATGCACATCTTGTTAATAACCTTAGTAATTTATGTCAACGTGTTGCAAGTATGTTGGTTAAAAACTTTCCTGATAAATGTGAAACAATTGATAAAAATTTTGATAAAATGAACTTTAATAAAGAAATAAAAGAAATTAATTTTACCGCTATTTTACAAAAAATTTTTGCAGAATCTACAACTTTAAACCAAGAATTTGATCAAGCAAGTCCTTGGCTTTTAATAAAAGGAGACGAAAACGACAAACAAAAAGCATTTGATATTTTGAGTAGTTTTATTCCAAGAATTTTAAAAATTGTTGATGCAATAAGACCATTTTGCCCTCATATCTCAAAACTCTTGGAGCAAAATTTACAACTTAAAGAAATGCCAAAAATTGTTTGCGCGAGGTTAAATAATAGTGTTAAAGTTTAGTTGTATGTTTAATAATAATAATATTAATAATAATATAAATCTCGATTTTAACTTTTTAAAAGATTTGTTTAAATTTCTATTTAAAAGAAAAAAAATAGATATTAAAGATTTAAGAAAAAAAGGTATTGAAAAAATAAAAAATTCAACATCATTTTATGATGATGATGATTTTTTATCTGAGTTTTATGGTAAAAAATGTGCTATTATAATTAATTATCAACCATTTCTTCTTTTACTTAATTTAAAACAACAAGATGATTTAGATAAAAAAATTGTTGAAAAAATACTAACAGAAAAAAAACAAATATTAGAAGATATAGAAAATAAAGTTGCAAGGGATTATGCGATAAAGTTTTTTATTGGCGTTACAACCTATCGTTCTATAGCTGATCTTTTACTACGTATTCAAGCTGGTGTTTTCGATGAAAAGTTAAAAGAATTAGAAAAAAAAGGTGAACTTGACTAAACCTCCATCTTAAACTCATCACCAATTTCAATAAGATTAATATTTAACATGTTTTTTATATCACTTTCTATGCTTTTTGGAATTTCTTTTAAAATAAGTTTTAAAATAGGAACTTTTATAGAAATATTCAATTCAGCTTTCTTTTGCCTTACAAAATTTATAATTTCAAGCCCAATTTTCATATCTTTTTCTGCTTGCTCGTCTTTGAAAAGATTTATATCATTTTCTTTGAATAAAACATCAAAAGCCCCTCTTCTATTAACATCTTTATTAAAAATTGTGTAATAAAGATTGCTACATAAATGAGGTATAAATGGTGCAAATAATAATAAAAATGCTTCTGTTAATACACGTAAAGTCGAAAGTGCTGATAAATCATTATCATAAGCACGTGCTTTAACAATCTCTAAATAATTATCGCAATATTCATCCCAAAACATTCTTTCAATAACATTTTTAGCAACTGAATACTCAAAATTGTTGAAATTAATTTGATACATCGAAACAACATCTTTTAATCTTGAAATAATCCATCTATCAGCTGTTTTGTTTATATCTTTTAAAGAATCAGATAAAGATTTTGATTGCAAATTTAATCTTTCAAAATGCATTGTTGCAAATTTCGTAGCATTTACTAATTTAGTTATTAACTTTCTACCATCTAAAAATTTCGTTTCATTGAAAGCGGTATCAACACCTAAATTACAACTACCAGACCAATAACGAACAATATCACTACCATTTTTTTCTATTAAACTTGTTGGTGTTACAACATTTCCAGCAGACTTAGACATTTTTGCACCATCTTTTGCCAAGCACCATCCTGAAAGCATCACGTCTCTCCATGGAATTAACTTTTCAAAAATATATTTTTCTCCCAAATCTTTTTCAAGCCATTCGGAAATTCTATTTTTATTCTTCTCTCTATCTTCAAGTAAATTATTATCAATTAAAGCAATTAAATATGTTTTTAACATAGTATAAAAAGTCCAAGTTCTTATAATCTCATGCGCTTGTGGACGTATTGCTGTTGTTGTTTTAAATCTGTTATTATCATGATTACTATCTTTTAATCTTTCATTTTCACGACAAATAAATGGACTTGAAGAACTTGTGTACCAAGTGTCAAAAACTTGTTGTAAATCGCCATTTTCTGGTATTTCTATGCCAAAAAATCTGTCTCTTGATATACACCAATCTTGATTAAGCCCATCGATCCATTGAAATAAACGATTTTTTAAGTGTTCTGGATGAAAATTAATGTATTTTGCAATTATAAGTAAATCTTCTTTAAATTGTAACGTATTAACATACCATTGTTTGCTATCAATTATTTCTACAGGTTCTTTTGAACGCTCACCAACTTTTACAAAATGTTTTATTTTTTTAATTTCTTTGATTTTTTCAGGTGCTTCTAATTTAATTTTTTCTATCATTTGCATTCTAGCATCTTTTGCTTTTTTGTTTGATTCAAAAATTGTTTTTCCACCTATTGTAGCACTTTTAATAACATCATTATTTATATCTACTTGTATATTTATTATTTGATTGTTTTTCTGTTTAACTAAAATGTTATTTATATTGCCATTAGTTATAGCAAGTCTAATTCCATAGGCTAAACTTCCAGAGCCACACGCATTTTCATTATAAATTGTATCTATATCTCTTACCCACACAAAAGGATCTATTTGTTGTGATTCATCATCGTAAAACACAACACCAACGGCGCTTTGATTTTCAAGTTCTAACGATGAGATTATCTTTATAACTGCATTTTTTATTTGTTCACTTTTTGCTTCTTTAAGAAGAATATTTTGATATTTCTTATCAACTAAAATATGTGTAATTCCACTAAGCTTTACAACAAAACTTTCAATATTGTTTTCATCTGTGCAAATACTTTTTTCATTAACAAAATCTGAGATTTTTTTTTCAATAGGCAATTCTATAAAAGAATTATTTGTATCAAAAATATTATCATTTTTATTCGTTTTACCGATTGTTGCTTTAATTATACCATCATAACCAGAACACATTACTTCAAATACTTTTTCATGAGTTAAATTTAAATTATAAATATAACTCGCAAAAGCACGTGTTGCGTTTCCACAAAATTCACCTCCAGACATGTAAATTTTCCATATAATTTTATTATCTTTTGTAAAAAATTTTGTTAAAAAACCAACTTGTTCAATATCTTTATTTTCTTGTAAAATTTCCTTAGCTATACTTGCATAATTCTCAATAGAAATGTCTGTATTTGTTACAAGTGCCGTGATGTTACCAGATGGATTTAAAATCGAATATTCAATTTGCTTATTATCAAATTGTAAAAAATGAACATTCGTGTTATTAAACCTTCCTTCTTTGTCTATTATTATCTTATGTGGTAAATTATATTTTCTGCACCACTCAACGTCTTGCCAATCGCCATAAGTACAACACATAACAAGACCTGTTCCTTTATCAATCCTTACAGATTCATCGGCTAAACATTTAACTTTTTCAGTAATATTCGAAAATTTCATATATTTTCCTTCTAAATATTTAAATCTTTCATCTTCAGGATTATAAAACACAGCGACGCAAGCTGGTAAAAGTTCTGGTCTTGTTGTCATAATTACTGTTTTACCTTGTTCACCTTCAATTTTATTTCCATCTTCGTCAAAAACATCCCATATTAAATAATGTTCTGCGCTTTCAATTTCTTTATCTTCAATAATAGATTGTGCTAATGCCGTTTGATCCACAATATCCCAATATACAGGTCCTTCTTTTTGATATGCTAAACCAGCTTTTTTTAGTTTATTAAATGTGTCAATAACTAATTCTTGTGTGCTCTTTGATATTGTTTGATATTTTTGTCGCCAGTCATAAGATAAACCAAGTGTTTTAAATAATTTTTCAAACTCCTTTTCTGCGTCATCAACAACATTATAGCACATATTTATAAAATCTTGTTTTTTACCCTGTTTATTCATCCATGAACCTTTTACTTGATTTACTTTTTCAACAAGTCTTTCAGTTGGTAAACCATTATCATCAAAACCAATTGGATAAAATACATTTTTTCCGCACATTCTATGATAACGAGCTACAAAATCAGTCTGACAATATGAAAACACATGTCCCATATGTAAATAACCACTAACAGTTGGTGGCGGAGTATCAATTACAAAATCTAGATTCTCCGGTAGTGTTTTATCCCAATAATATACATCACTATTGAACCATTTTTCTTGTTCTTTTTTTTCATCTTCTTGAAGATTATATTTTATTTCAATCGCCATAGCTATCATCACGATTATTAAAACAATTTTATTTTCAAGTTTTGTGATATTCTTTTATTTTTTTTCTACATATTTGATTCATATTAATAATTTTTTATCTAAATATTGACAATTAATGTTAACGCTCTAAGTAATCCATGTTTTTTTCTATGAGAATTTATTTATTAGTTTTAACATTATTATTTACGGTTTTTATAAATAAAGCTGAGTGTAAAGATACAATATCTTATGATAAAAGTGATTTTATTGAAGTAAGTAAAGTTATACCAGATGTTGTATATGATATAAGATATTATTCAAAATATAATTTTACCGGTAAAAGAGTTAATGGATATAAAGCAAATCGCGCTTTTTTAACAAAAAAAGCTGCAAAAGCTTTAAAAAAAGCAAGTAATACTTTAAGAAAACAAGGTTATAGAATTGTTATTTATGATGCTTACAGACCACAAAAAGCAGTTGATATGTTTGTAAAATGGATGGCTAATGTAAAAGATGAAGGAAATAAAAGTTTTTATCCAAATATTAAAGATAAAAAAGAACTTATAAGTGGTGATTTTGTTGCCGTTAAATCAGGACACACGAGAGGTAGTGTTGTTGATATGAGTATTGTACATCTTGATGGTACAAGTGTTGATATGGGTGGAACTTTTGATTTATTTGACAAAAAAAGCAATAGAGATTATAAAAAATTAACAAAAAAACAAATGAAAAATAGAAAAATACTAGAAGATGCAATGGTTGATGCTGGTTTTGAACCACTACCATCAGAATGGTGGCATTTTAGATTAAAAAAAGAGCCTTATCCAGAAACGTATTTTAATTTTGATGTTGAATAAAGTAAATTGCTCTGTTGATTCTTAATTTTTGCAATAAAACTAAATTGGAATTTTTTAAAAAAATTTTCAAACTATTTCAACAACTCATATTCAAACAACTTCGGTTGAATGTGTTTCTCATAATACTCATTTAACATTGTTTTTAGGGTTTTGATGTTGCCATTCAGCTCTGGATAGTGATAAACATTTTTCTTATTTCTACTTGTTCCTTCTTGATAGAATGTATTTATTTCTTTTTCAATTTGATAGGTGCCATAAGTTAAAATTGAATTATATTTTCCTCTTGTTTTCCAGTTGTCATCGTTGTCTTGTGCCATTGATTGTGTTATGTCTTTTGCTTGTAGAAGGACTTGATTAAACATTTCAAGCAACTTGTTATCATCTTCATTTAATAAGCCTGCTTTTTCAAATTGCTTTAATTGTTTTGTTGCTTCTGTGTCGCCATTGGTGTTATCAAAACATAATTCGTTTTTGTAAAACCTTCCATCTGTGCCTTGAAATGAACGACAATGATTTCTTTGTGATAAGCAAGTAAAAATCAAACAACATTTCAAAAACTCTTTATCTTCTACAAACTTCATTCCTCCGTCTGCTGTTGTGAAATAAACATCTCGCTCATACCAATTCTTTTGTGGATAAAGTTTCGCACAAAACATTGGCAACTTTTCAATGAAGTTGTCTTGACGGAGATAAAAGCCGTCTCCGTGGTATGTGGTTTGCCTTAAAAGTGATAATGTTTTCAAATCTAATCCGTTACTGTGTGCATCTAAATATCCAATAATGTTTTGATTATAAATACTTTTTACTCTTTTTTTACAATTCTCTTTTGCTAAATATCCATCACCTCCAAGATGTATATTTGTCTCAACATCATCATCAAATTTTCTTTTGTCATAATAAACATCACTAAATCTTTTTGAAACCTTTTTCACTTCAACCTCACTTTCTTTTATAATCTCACCTTGATTTGTTTGTTCTTGAATATCTAAACCTTGTTCTTCTTTTAATTTTATATTCATTGCATCAAGTTTATATTCTTGTTTGTCCTCATCTATATTTTGCCACCACATTAAACTTACTGCACTTGCTCCTGCATGAAAATGTTGTCTATTCAATAAATATCCCTTGTTAAATTGCTTATTTGCTAATCCACAACTTTTGAAGTATTTGACTGGTGAATAAATAATATAACTATCTGTTGATTGTCTTAAATAATACTTAAAAGCACTCCATATAAATTGATTTGCAATGTCGTTTTTCGTTGCTCCTTTTACATCGTTCATTTGATTTACTAACCATCTATCGGTATTATTTCTTTGTCTATCGCTTCCTTGTTGCTCGCTATTTCCTGCTGTAATATCTCTATAAGGCGGATTTTCAAACAATATGATTGTCATTTTGTCGTTATTTATAAACTCTTTCAAATATGACATATTTACATATTCAAAACTCAAAGCATCATTAATTTTCAAATAACCAGTTGCTGGGTCAAATTGTCCTTGTTCTTCATTTGGTGGAATAATACATTTTACTTTATCACCAATTCTTGCTTGCATCACTTTATATTCATAGTATTCAATGGTTGAAACTATAATGTGTTTTCTTGCTTCTTCCTCGCCCATCAATTCAATCAACGCTTCTTCAAGGTTGCCAGTGCCAGCACATCTATCAAGAATAATATAATCATTTCCTTCTGGAACTTTTTTAATTGCCTCCATTACTAACTCAGCCCCTAACTTACAATATGGTTTTGGTGTGTAGAATGCGCCTAATTCTTTCTTTTTAACTCTGTCATTAAGTTTATCCATTAAAAACTTAAATCTTTCATTTGTTTCTTCTTTGCTTTTTTGTAATGGATTTATGTATTGTTTAAAATAACTTGGTTGGTAAATCTCACCATCTGTTGCTGAATATAATTGATTTCTTGAACCAAGAAAAGCACCTTTATCTGCATTTGGATTTTCTTTATAAAATCTCTCCGCCCAACCAACAACACAACTCTCATCAATGTTTATTTTTGTATATTTCTCAACTTTATTATCGGCGGTTTTCAAATTATCATTCTCACCTCTCAATATCTTTATCATTTCATTTGAACCTTCTATTGAATTGTAATATATCGTTTCTAAACAATTATGAATATTAAATTGTCCTTCATTATCTCTACTTGCACCGCCAAGATAAACTTTTTCAATATCTTCAAGATAATCTTTGCTATCAAATAAATATGCCTTTCCACCATTGCAATCAATTAAAATAATATTTCTTGGTATCTCATGTCCTACAATTCTAAACTTTGATAGATATTTAATAACTTGAAACAATGTTGCATTTATGTCGTTGATTTTCAACTTGAACTCTAATATATTACAATCCCAAGTGCCGTCTGTTGATAAAATACAAACCTTATCCATTATCTCATCAACTGATAAATCTTTGAACTCTGGAATATAATTCTTGAAATTTTTATAAAAATCTTGTTGCCCTTCTAACTCACTGGAATACTTATTATTATTTACCGATGGAGTACCAATCGTCCCCCCCCCGCAATTCATGGAGGTTTTATCTTTTATCATAGTTTTGCAAGATATTTATCAAATATTTTTTTTAATTGTAATAGTCAAGTTTTATCAATAGTGTATTTTATAGAGTAAAGCAAAACACTTGCAAATTAATTTTATAATACTCTTATATACGAGCATATGCCACAACTAGATTTTTCTTATTATATTTCACAAATTACATGGCTGGCTTTAACCTTTTTGTGTTTTTTTTGTATTTCAAAATTTTTAATTTTACCACAATTGAATAGAATACTAAATGCAAGAAGCAATTTTATTGAAACAAATATAAATTTTGCACAAGAAATAATAAATAAAACAAAAAAAATTAATCAAGATTGCGACGAAGATATAAAAAAAAATAATAAAAAAATGAATGAAAAAATGTTGTTAGAAATAGAACAATTAAAAAATTTTAATAATACAGAGATAAATATTTTTAAAAAAAAAATTAATGAAAAAGAAAATAAAAACAATCTCCAAATAAAACAAAATATACAAAAAATTAGTAAAGAATTAGATGCCGAAATTATCTCTACTATAAAATATATTCTAGAAAAAATTTATTTAATAAAACCAGATGAAAAAAAAGTATTAGAATTGTATAATAAATTCCATTCATAATATGACAGAAATAATAATTTTAACAATTTGTTTTATAATTACATTTGGTTTTATTGGATATAAATTATCAAATATAGCAAAAAAAACATTAAATGGATTTTCAATTATTTCTTCTGTAAAATAATATT
>CAMKKS010000033.1 GCA_946413485.1 uncultured Rickettsiales bacterium
TTAAATGTTTATCTAATGAAGAAGTTGAAAAACTAGAAAGAACGATGCCGGAAACAATGCATCAGTTAAGCAGAATAGCTGGTATCACTCCAACAAGCGTATTTGCTATTTTAGAAAAAATAAAAAATAAGAATTAAAAAATAAGCAAATTTTATTTTTTGCGCCGTTAAGAATAAATAAAAACAGCACAAAAAATATACAAAACCATTTTGCATTAGTTTTATTTATCTTTTATTTCTATCATTTTTGTTAATGGTTTTCTTAGCAAGAATAATAATAAAGCAAAGCAAAACGACATTAACGTAAAAATTGAAAAAAATGATGCTTTACTCATGCAAGAATATAATCCACCAATAAATCCTGATAGAAAATTAGAGATACATATTTGCAAAGACAAAAGTCCAAAACATAGTGATAAAAATCTTTTTGGTGAAAGTTTTACAACTAATGAATTTTGTGTTGGAAATATGTATATTTCACCAATTGTTTGTACGAAAACAAGTGCAATAACCCATAACATAGATATTTTATTTTGTATATCTACATAATATCCGGCTAGCATTAATATCATATAAGAAAAACCCATGAGTATTAGTGCAAAGACAAATTTTTCAACATAATTAGTGTTACCATTTTTCAATGCTTTTTTTTCCATTAATATTCCTATTAAAGGTGTAAAAAGCCAAACAACAATTGGATTGATAGCTTGAAACCAAGGCGTAGGAACAACAAAATTACCAATTGTTCTATTTGTATTATTTTCTGCAAAAATTGTTATTGTATTTCCTTGCTGTTCTGCACAAATATCATAAACAACTACAAATATAAAAAACATTATAAACATAGCAGCCAATCGCACTTTTTCTACTTGTGTTAAAAGCATATTTTCTTTTACTGTATTTTCTATCTTTTTAATTGGTATTTTTCCTAATTCTCCCAGAGTTTTTTCAGCGGTTAAAAAATATCCAACTTGTCCAATTAAAATACTTAATCCAGCTACTAAAAAAGCATATCTATAACCATATTGAGATCCAACATAACCACAAATAATAGTTGAAAAAAAAGCACCTACATTAGCAAATATATAAAAACATCTAAAACCAGAATCTCTTGCAATATCATTATCTTTTTCATATAGTAAACCAACTAATGGATTCATCCCAGCTCTCATAAAACCGGTTGCCGTAGCAATTAAAATAAGACTTGGAACAAACAATTCAATCTTACCAGTTGATAACATTAATAAACCGAAACATCGAGAAAAAGAACCTATTGTGATGGCCTTTCTAAGGCCTACATATCTATCAACTAAATAGCCACAAATTAGTGGCATTAGGTATGCACAACTACAATATAAACCATAGACATAAGATGATTTTTGTTGAGAAAACATCAATTCTTTTATCATGAAAAGCACAAGACAGAACCTCATTCCGTAGAATGAGAATCTTTCCCACATTTCAATAAATGAAACAGTGTATAAACCTTTCGGTTGTTTTAAAATTTTAGACATAAACTATAAGCACAAAACAAATGTAATTTTGATAATAAGGATAAATAAAATAGGGGGTTGTCGCAATTCTTACATTATCGGGTAAGAACTGCTTTAGTATGTTTAAAATTAATTGTCCAAATATAACACATTGTCTTTTTGCGAGTTTCCAAAATTTCTTTTTTAAGACAAAGCATCATATTTCTATACGCAATTATATATATAACATATTTTTACATAAAAGTCAAATATTTTTTAAAAGTTATTTATAGTGCCTGAATATGAAGCGCTAAAACAAATATTTCTTGATTATTATTTTAATTTATATCACACGTTAATGTGTCTGATTACAATTTTTCAAATTTAAGAAATAACGATAATGAGAATAAAAGATTATTGTTAATGATTGCTTTATCAATGATGTTTCTTACGGTTTGGAATTTTTTTACTTTTCCAGGTGAAGAAGAACTAAAAAAATATGAAAAAGCAAAAATTGAAAAAGTAGAAAAGAAAGAGTTAAAAGAACTAAAAGAGCAAAAAGAACAAAAAAGTTTAAGAAAAAAAAATGAAGTTTTTTTAAAAAATAAAAATGTGCATATAGGTTTTGATGTAGCAAACAATAGAATTACTTTTCTAGCTTTAAAAAATTATAAACAACATGAAAAAAGTGTAAAAAATGTTGTGCTTCTTGACGATGAACATTTTATTGAAAATGGTTGGCTTGGAGTGTATAAAAATAGTGATATAAACTGGAGACTTGGTAAAAAAACAAATGATACTGTTAGTATTGTTGGAGAAAGAAATGGTTTAAGTTTTGAAAATATTTATAAAATCGATGATAACTATGGTATTAAAATGAAGCAAAAAATTGTAAACAATAGTGGTCATGATATTTTTGTATCAAATTATAGTAGGGCATTTTTAAAGGACACTTCTGATAGAGTTGAAAGTTCATATGCATTTCGAGGAGTATTATTAATGAATGATAAGAAAATAGAAGAGATAAAATACGAAAGAATAAAAAAACAAAATATAGAAAAAATTACACATGATAGTGGTTGGGTAGGTTTTTCTGATCAATATTGGTTAACGGCATTAGTACAAAATAACAAAGAAAAAACCGCTTATAATGTTCGTTATAATAAGGATAAAAATTCATATCAGATTGATACTAGTGCGGAGCAAAAAACTATTTTAAATGGTAATATACTTGAAACGGAAACAATTGCTTTTGTTGGCCCAAAAAAGTTAGAATCATTGCATGATTTTGGAAGTATGTACAGCGTTGAAAAAATAGATAAAGCTATAGATTTTGGTTTATTTTATTTTATTTCAAAACCATTATTAATAATATTAAAAAGATTATTTTCTTTAACTGAAAATTTTGGTATTTCAATAATCTTATTAACAATCTTAGTAAGAATAATAATTCTACCAATTGCTAATAAATCTTATAAAGCAATGGCTAAGATGAAAAAGATTTCACCAAGAATGAAAGAACTACAAGAGCAGTATAAGGACGATAAACGTGCATTACAGATGGCTACGTATCAATTGTATAGAGATGAAAAAATTAATCCTATGTCGGCAATTATTCCACTTTTTTTTCAGATTCCTATATTTTTAGCTTTGTATAAGGTATTAACTATTTCAATAGAGATGAGAGATGCATCGTTTGGTTGGTTGTTAGATCTTTCAAGTAGAGATACTACCTCTATTTTTAATTTATTTGGAATATTAAATTTTGATGTTCCGGAATCTTTACAAATTGGTATATTACCAATATGCATGGGTATTACAATGTGGTTGCAGCAAAAAATTCAACCAGCGACAATGAGTATCGATCCTATGCAACAAAAAATTATCAAATGGATTCCTGTTATTTTTACGGTAATGTTTGCTTCTATGCCGGCTGGATTAATTTTATATTGGACATGTAGCAATATTTTTACTATTTTTCAACAGATTGTTATATTAAAATTAATTAATAAAGAGTAATTTTATATGTTTGATCTTGTAAAAACATTTATTTTTGGTATTTTTTTTGAAAAAAAATACAGATATATATTTCTTTTTATTCTAATAACTCTTATATATAGGTTTATTCTTTGGCTTTTAGTATTATTTATGTACGAGATGTCACCCGTTGATTTTGTAAAATTAAATAATGATGGTAGTTTAACTTTTGTATATGCAAAAAAATATGAAGAAACAATTTATCCGTATAATTTTCAATTACCAACAAAATCAGGTCGTAAAAATAAAAAATATGATGTTAAGGATATAAAAAATACAAAACATTGTGAGCGTGATTTTTTTGTTTTATATAAAAAAGCAGTAAGTGATTTATTAAAAAGTTCAGAAGATGGTAAATATATATTAAAATTTGAAAAGAAATTTCTAAAAAATTATGGCGAGATAAGTTATTATGATAGTGAAAAAAAAGAACGATCTGTTTTTAAAACATTAAGAGAACAAGGTTTTATTTTTGATAAAAATGAAGATATTGACTATTGCAAAGAATTAAAAATAAAACTTAAAAATACAAAGTAAATGTTTTTGTTTCTTCCATTCGATTTATTTTTTTTAGATAAAGAAACATGAATGATTTATTTAAAATGGCAGAAAAATGGTTAAATGTTCCTTTTCGCTGGCACGGAAGAGATAAAAATGGCTGCGATTGTATAGGATTAATTATAGGTGTACTTTATGAAAATAAAATAATGTCAAAACAACATTATAATCGTGTTAACAAAATTTTATATGGAACAAATTTATCGTTAATTAATCCTAATGTTTTAGAAAAAGAAATATTATTTTTTTTTAAAAAAGTTGATAAATTAGAAGATGCAGATTTATTATTAATTAGATGTAAAAATTCTCCAATTCATTTTGCTATATATAGTCAAGAAACAGATAATAATGTTGGCAAAATAATACATGTAACGCAAGAAAATGGAAAAGTTTTTAAAACAAATTTTGATGCAAAATTAAATATTGTTTCTAAATTTAAACTTTTATAGTAAAAAAAGTGCTTGCAAATTAAAAACTTTCTTTTCTTCTAAGAAGATTTATGAATAAAGATTACGAACTTACTTTACTTGCAAGAACAGATATTTCTGAGGAAGATGTAAAGATGTCGTTACAGGCATTAAAAGATATTATAATATCAAATGGCGGAACTATTATTTATGCTGAATATTGGGGTATGCGTCAACTTGAATACAGAATTAATAAAAATGATAATGCAATTTTTTATATGATACAAATTAATTCAAATAAAGAGATAAATAGTCTTTTGGAGGAAAAATTAAGAAATAGTGATATTTTTATTAGATATTTATTAGTTTTAGCTGATGAAGAAAGTTTAAAAATTAAAACACCAAATTGTGTTTCAAGTAGTGATTGCAACGAAGATGGTATTGTTTTTGATAAAAGATATTATAATATAGTTGATTCTGTTTTTAAAATAAAAAAATATGGTGAAGATTAAAGCGACGCAAAATGTTGATGATACATTAATAAATGCAATGTCTGGTGATATTTCATATGAAGAGTTATCAAAAATAGAGGGTGTTTCAACAATAGCTTTAAAAGTTAAAAAAGAAGGTTCTACTTCTTTTTTTAAAAAATCATCTCGTTGTCCATTAAGTGATGTTAAGCCATATCTTATATCTTATAAGAATGTAAAATTATTAAAAAAATTTATTAGTCCTAGAGGTAAAATAATTGCTGTTAGAAACTCTAATGTTAAAAATAAGCAAAAACAAAAAATGTTACGTTTAGCTATTATAAGAGCAAGATTTCTCGGTCTATTGTCTTATGTAAAATATTAATATGAAAGTTATTTTAAGTCGTGATATTAGAAATTTAGGTAAGGTAGGCGAAGTTATTACTGTAAAAGATGGCTATGGTCGTAATTTTTTGTTATCAAAAAAATATGCTGTTGCCGCTACTAAGGAAAATATCTCTAAATTGGAAGGAAAATTAGAAGAATTAAAAGAAAAGAATAAACAATTAGAAGCATTAGCAAAACAGATAGCTGATATTCTTGATAAAACTGTATTTAATGTTGTTAGACAAGCTGCCGATGATGATACAATTTATGGTTCTATAAGAGTAAAAGATGTTTTTAATTTTATAAATGAAATTCTAAAAAAGAATAATATTTCGTTTCAAATTAATATTGGTGGGATTAAGATTGCTGAACCTGTAAAAGCATTGGGACAATATGTTATTTGTATTGAGATATTTGGTGATGTACTTGGAAAGTTAAGATTAAATGTTTGTCGTGCGGCTGCAGATTTCGAAGAGGATGTTGCTAAATTTGACAAAAAGAAGGAAAAGAATCTTCTCGAAAAGAAAGATATAAATAAAGAGGTAGTCAAAAATGAAAAACAAAAAGAAGATACTGCTGTTAGCGATAAAAATGGTGTTGATAAAAAAGACGAAGAAAAAATAAAAAAAGAAAAGAAAGAAAAAAAAGAAGAAGAAGAAAAGAAGGAATTAGCTACTGTTGAAGAAAAAAAAGATAAAAAAAGTAACAAAAAAGTTGTAAAAGAATCAAAAACTACAAAGAAGGATACAAAAAGTAAAGATTCAAAACAAGCAAAAAAATAGTATTTTTTTTATAAATGAACATTGTTCAAATAGGGAAATTTGTTTTTAATTATCCGGTTTTTCCAGCTCCGATGTGCGGTGTAATGGATGCACCTTTTCGTGCGATGTTATTAAAATTTGGTACACCTTTATTATATACAGAAATGATTGCGTCTCATGCTACAATTTTAGAATGTCGACAAAAATATGTAAAACAAGCAATGTTAAAAGAAACAAATAAAGTTCCTTTAGTTGTTCAGATAGCTGGCTGTGATCCATTTATAATGAGCGAAGCTGTAAAAATTGCTTTTGATAGAGGCGCTGATATAGTTGATATGAATTTTGGTTGTCCTGTTAAAAAAATTGTTAATAATTTTGCTGGTTCAGCACTAATGAAAGATGAAAAACTTGCATATGATATTATTAAATCTGTTTCAAATGTTGCACAAAAACTAAATATTCCAGTAACAATAAAAATGCGCATGGGTTGGGATGAACAACATAAAAATGCTATAAATATAGCTAGAATGGCTGAAAATGAAGGAGTTAAAATGGCGGTTATACATTGTAGGACGAGAGCGCAAATGTATAGCGGACAAGCAGATTGGTCTTTTATTAAAAATTTAAAAAAAGAAATTAAAATACCAATTATTGTTAATGGTGATATTAATTTAACTAATTTAAATGAGGCTCTTCTTGTTTCCGATGCCGATGGTGTTATGATAGGTAGAGCATTATATGGAAAACCATGGTTAATAGCAGATTGTATATCTTTTCTTAAAGGTGAAAAAAAAACACATAAACCAAATGATATATGGAATGAATGTATAAAAGAACATATTGAGCGTATTTTTGATTTTTATCCAATTTCAAATGCAATTGGTTTTGCTATTAAAAATCTATACTTTTATTCACAAGGCATAAAAGATGGTGCAAATTTTAGAAATAAAATTTCAAAATGTAAATCAAAAGATGATATCTTATCAATAGCAGAAGATTTTTTTTAATTAATTAAAGAATATTTTCTTGCACCATTTAGGATTTGTGAAAGAATTAATTTTTGTTTTGTTTGTTTTTTATTTTTGTATTTTTTTAACTTCCAATTTAATTGTTTTTCGCGTTCCTCGAAATTCTTTAAAAGAGAACAATATTCTTTATAATTTATTTTTAATCTATCTTCTAAAATTTTTATATAGTGGTTTTTTGTATTTAAATAATTTTTATATTTTGGTAGAATTGTAAGTGAAAATAATTCACATTCAGCACCAGAACCATAGGAAAATAGGGCAATTTTTTTATTTTTAAGATTTTTATCTGACATTGTAAGTAGTGATATAAGACCGATATATAAAGAACCAGTATAAATATTTCCAATGTTTTCAGGATAGTAAGATATAGATATATTTTCATTTTTATTTTCATCTATATTAGCTATTTCGCAACATTTATTTAACATTTTTACGTAAGGAATATGTGATATGAAAAAATCAAAACTATTGTTATATATATTTAATGTTTGTTTAAACATTTTAATATATGATTTTATAGAAAGATGACCATCGTATATTGGTTTTGTTTGATAAGTTGGTCGATAAAAATCATTTTCATTTAAAGTAAAAAACACATTATCATTATTAAAAACTGCTATTTTTGGTTTTGATGATAACAATATTGCAACAGCGCCACATCCTTGTGTTGGTTCTCCTTTTGTTCGTAAACCATAAAAAGCTACATCGCTCATTATAACTAATACTTTTTTATCTGGATTTGCTAAAACATGGTCTTTGGCAATCATTATCGCACCTGTGCCGCCGTAGCATGCATGTTTAATATCAATACATCTACATTGATGATATTTACTATGTTTTAAATGACTATATAGTTCGCTTGCAGCGGATTTTGAATTATCAATAGGGCTTTCTGTAGCAAATAAAAGTAAATTAATTTTTTCATTCAAAATATCGCATTTATTTTTTTTTGAAATTTTATTATTTAAATCAATATATGCATTATAGGCCATTGTTATGATATCTTCTTCTGGCGTTATAATGGACATTATTTTTTGTCCTAAACCTTGAGTATATTTTTCTGGTTGTATGTTGTTTGATTTTGCTAAAGTTGATAATTCAAAACATGTGTTTGTTGTATAAAAACCAATTGCCTCAATACCAACTTGAATATTTTTTAGATTATTTTTCTTTATTTTTTTTTTAATCATTTTGTAGAAAATAATAATCTAATTAATTTTGTCAATATTTTTATTATGTTAAAAAACTTGCTTTTTATTAAAAAAAATGTTTTTCAAAAAATGAAGGGGTTATAGTTTAGTTGGCTAGAACACTTCCATGGCATGGAAGAGGTCCTGGGTTCAAGTCCCAGTAGCTCCACATATTAATTTTTGAGATATTTTAATTAGGAATTACGAAGTATTTTATTTTGCTTTTTCTTCTTATTATTTTTTAGTGTATTATTAAAATACTTTGTTGTTGTAACGCCATCTTTTTTAATGGTTTGTTTTGATTTTATTTTTCCATTATCATTTTCTGTTTCAAAACTTTCAAAACTTTCTTTACCATCTAAGTTACTATAATAACTTGATGAAGAATATGAATAAACTTTTGTTTTCATAAAAAAAACTTTAAAACTCTTCACTAATAAATATAGTAAAAAAAAACGCTTTTTCAAGAATTGTTTTATTAATTTTTATTAAAAAAAACTAAGTAAGATTATTTTATATCAAAATTGAAACAATTTTCGTATTTTTTTAATAAACCATAATCGTCCCAATTTCCATACATTTTTTTTGCTAAAGTTTGTGTTATAAAGTTATTTAGTGCACTTTTAAAAATTGATTCATTTTTTCTCTTTCCTTGTATGTTGCATATTCTTATTCTTTTATATAGATTAGGAAAACTAATAAAATTTTCAAATAGTTTTTTATCTGATTTTATTAAATTCATTATGTCAGTATCTATCTCAAATTTATCGTCATAATTTTGTGTTTTAATGCCGTATTCAGTCATAAGACCTTGGTCTTTAAGCATTAAACATCTTGCTTTATTTAATTCTGT
>CAMKKS010000034.1 GCA_946413485.1 uncultured Rickettsiales bacterium
TTTGAATTTTTATAATTTTATCTATGTTTTCTAAACCTTTTAGATCTTTGAATTTTCCAGGTTTTGTTTTTAATCTATTCATACGTTGTGCAATTGCAACATATAGTGTATCAAGTATTAATGTTGACTTTCCCCCACCTGAAACGCCGGAAACGGCAATGAATTTTCCAAGAGGAATTTTAAGATTTAAATTTTTTAAATTATTTTCACAACAATTTGTAATTTCTATATATTCATTGTTGCCAAATTTTCTTCTTGCTTTTGGAACTGGTATTTTCGTTGCACCAGAAAGAAATAAACCAGTCATTCCTTTTTTATTTTTAATAATTTCTTCCGGTTTTCCTTTATCAATTACTTGTCCACCATATTTACCTGCACCAGGGCCAATATCTATTAAATAATCTGCATTTTTCATTGTTTCTTCGTCATGTTCTATTACGATTACGGTATTACCTTGGTCTCTTAATTTTTTTAATGTATATATTAATTTATCATTATCAGATTGATGTAAACCAATGGATGGTTCATCTAAAACATATGTTAATTCGCACAAACCACTACCAATTTGAGTTGCTAAACGAATACGTTGCGCTTCACCGCCGGATAAAGTATTTGCTGATCTCATTAAAGTTAAATAACTTAAACCAACATCAGATAAATAAGTTAAACGAACGATAATTTCTGATATTGCTTGTTCGGCTATTTTAAATTCATCTTTACTAATATGATTATGTAAATCTTTTAACCATTTTGTTAACTGATCTATTGATTTTTCACATAATTCACCTATATTTAGATTGTTAATTTTTACTTGTAATACATTACTTTTTAAGCGACGTCCATTACAACTATGACATTTTGTTAATGTTTGGTATTTTTCACATTCAGCTAAAATAATAGGATCATCGTTTGCACTTTGTATTTTTGAGTTTAATTCACCTATAGCCCCAATAAATTGTATTTTATTTACCGTTTTAATCATGTTTTCTTCTACTTCTACATTAATTTCTTCTTTATCGCCATACATTAATATTTTTTTAATATTTTCTGGTAAATCTTTATAAGGAGTATCTAATGAAAAATTATATTTTTTTGAAAGTGAAGCCATAATTTGATTGTGATATCTTCTGTTATTGTAATTCCAAGGCTCTATTGCGCCATCAATTAATGATAAATTTTCATCTGGTACTACTAAATCTTCTTTAAAGAATATTTCTGTTCCTAAACCATGACAATCTTTACATGCACCAAATGGGCTATTGAAAGAAAATATTTTTGGCTCTAGTGTTTCGAGAACAAAATCTTCGCTTAAACAAGTATATTGTGTTGATAATTCTTCATAATCACCAACTTTTATTGTTTTTTTATCACTTAATTTGAATGATTCTTTTTTATCAGGCAATTCTAAGATATTCAAAATAACAATATTTTTTGAACTTTTAAGACATTTTTCAACTGCATCATGTATTCTTGTTTCCATGTTTTGTTTTATTATTATTCTATCGATTATAATTTCTATTGTATGTTTTTGATTTACTTCAAGATCTGGTATTTCATTACTGATGTCTACCATTTTACCATCAATTCTAACTTTATTATGACCTTTACTTTTTAGCTGCTTTAATTCATTTAAGAAATTTCCTTTTTCTGATTTTATAATTGGTGTCAATAATCTTAGTTTTGTCTCTATTGGTAAAAGTGATATTAATGATATTATTTGTTGTTTAGAATATTGTATTAATTGTTTTCCTGTTTTTGGTGAATATACTTTTCCAATACGTGAAAAAATTAGACGTAATAAATCATATGTTTCTGTTATTGTGCCGACCGTAGAGCGTGGATTTTTTGATGTTGTTTTTTGATCGATTGCTATGGATGGCGTTAAACCTTTAATACTATCTACTTGTGGTTTATTTTGAATTCCTAAAAAATAACTAGCATAACTTGATAAACATTCTATGTATCTTCTTTGTCCTTCCGCATGTATTGTATCAAACGCAAGGGAAGATTTACCGCTTCCACTTGGCCCTGTAATTACAATAAATTTATTCTTTGGAATATCGATATCTATATTTTTTAAATTATTTTCTCTTGCGCCACGAATTTCAATATAATCTAAATAGTTTTTAAAATTTGTTTCTTTAGGAGATGTTTTTTTTTCTGATTTAATAGCCATTATTATAATGTATAATATATGTATTTTTTTATTGTAAAGTAAAATAATAAATTTTTTTTATAATAAAAATGGATTTTGTTAGAACAAAATTGTTAATATTTTATATGTTAGGCAAAATGATAAAGGTACAGCAAAATTATCATTTATTTCTATGTTTTTTGCAACAAGTTCAACTATTGCAGACAATAAGATTGCTATACAAACATATTCTGGAACGAATATAATTGTAATTGTTTTTGTATTTACTAACATTTGCAACACAAATTGTGATTTTAAAATATATTTTATAAACAAAAAAGAAGTAGCTAAACCTGATACAATAAAGGCTATTGTTCCTTCAAGAGTTTTTGTTCCACATAGTTTTATTTTTCCAAAATTTTTTCCTATTAATGCCGCACAAGCATCGCTGATAATTAAAATAGAAACGGATAATGCGGCAATTTGTTTGTCAAATAGCGTAACTATTATTAATATTCCTATTAATAACCATGAAAAACCACTGAGTCTTCCTTTTATTAATTCATTTTGTCTAAAAAGTTTTAAGATTTTATTTAAATAGTTGGTTTTTTTTAAAATTAATGCAAAATTGTTATAATCGGCTATTAATACAGGAATAAGTATAGATATTGTTAATATAATTGCACTTGTTTGTGTAAAATAAAGAATCATGAATGGTATAATGATACCGCATAAATGAAAAGATTTTCTTAAATTCTCTTCATGTCTTTCTTTTTCATTTGAAACAAAAAACCTTTTAAAAAACATTTTTTCAAAAAAAAATATTTATAATAATATTCAAGTTTTATTTAAAAAATATCTTGATTTATAAAATAAATATAAAATAAAGTTTTGCTCTTTTATGCAAATATTGCAAGCAACAATTTGTTTCATAATTTTACTTACAATTGTTGTTTTCATTCATGAGTATGGACATTTTTATGTTGCTAAAAAATGTGGTGTTAAAATCGAAGAATTTGCCATAGGAATGGGAAAAAAAATATTTGGTTTCAAAGATAAAGATGGTGTTTTATGGAAGTTTTGCTGCTTTCCTGTCGGTGGTTATGTTAAAATGTTTAGTGATGATAATGTATCGAGTCTTGGGGGTTATAGTGATAATCCAAGTGAAGATGAATTAAAATATGCATTAATTTATAAGCATCCTCTAAAAAAAGTTGCTGTTGCTTTTGCAGGACCTTTTATGAATTTTGTTTTAGCTTTAGTTTTATTTTTTGCCATTTTTAGCTTTCATGGTAGACCAACACCTGAACCAGTGATTGGTAATGTTTTAAAAGGTAGTTATGCTGACAAAGCTGGTATAATAAGTGGTGATAAAATTCTTTTTATAAATGGAAATAAAATTTTATCATTTAATGATGTTCGTTTTTATATATCCCAACATCATGACGATAGTTCTATTAAGGTAGAATTATTGCGAAATAACAAACATTTAACATTAGATGTTAAATACAAAAAAGGAGAAATTTTTGGTATTAGTGGTGATAAGATAAAATATGAAAAAGTATCATTTTTAGATGTTATAAAGGATAGTTTTTATATTACTTTTGATATAACAAAAAAAACAACTCAAGCAATATGGAATATGATAATTTATCAAAATGGTGTTAAGAGTATTAGTGGGCCAATTGGTATAGCAAGAGAAAGTATGAATGCTGTTAATGGAGGTTTTTGGACATTTTTATTTTTTATTGCTACAATTTCTATTAGTTTAGGTGTTATAAATTTATTTCCAATTCCACTATTAGATGGAGGACATATATTTGTTAATTTAATTGAATTTATAACAAGAAGAAGATTCTCAAATTTTTGCTATATAGTTTTTGTTATATCAGGTGGTATATGTATTACGTTATTAATGAGTATAGGGATTGTAAATGATATTTTCTTTAAAAGAAATATAGATTCATTTTGGTATGTATTTTCCGTTATATTATGTAGTGTTTTAATTGCATTACTAATGAGTATTGGTTTTATAAAAGATTTTTTTAATAAAAAAAAAGTATGTTTACATTGTTAAGTGATTATTTTTCTAGCGTAAATGGTTTTTTGCATTTGTTTAGCTACACGACATTTCGTTGCGGTTTTGCAATGATGTTTGCTTTTTGTTTTATGTTTTTATTGATGCCAAAATATATTTCTTTTAGCCATAAATGGCAATGTGCTGGACAACCAATTCGTGAGAAATATTTACCTTCTCATATCTTAAAAAAAGGCACACCAACAGCCGGTGGCGTTATGATAATACTAACTATAGTTTTATCTAATTTATTGTTTTCTGATTTAAAAAATAATTATATTTTAATTCTTGTTGCATCAATAATTTTATTTGGTTTAGTTGGTTTTTGGGATGATTATAAAAAAGTACATAAAAAAAATACAAACGGTATTCACGGGAAAACAAAACTTATTACACAATGTTTAATTTCAATATTCGTTATAGTATCATTAAATAATTTTGTTGGAAATGATTTTTATTCAAAAACTATTACGTTTCCTTTTTTCCGTAAAGTATTATTTAATATAGGAATATTTTATACATTATTTCGTATTTTTGTTATTATTGGTACGAGTAATGCTGTTAATATTACCGATGGTCTCGATGGTTTAGTTATAGTTCCAATTATAATAGTAAATTTTGTATTTGCTATATTTGCTTATGTTATAGGGAATGCTATATATTCAAAATATTTATTATTAGATTATCAACCAGGTATTCATGAAATTTGTGTTTTTATTTTTGCAACAATAGGAGCTTCAATGGGATTTTTATGGTATAATGTTAAACCAGCTCAGATTTTTATGGGCGATACAGGAAGTCTTTCTCTTGGTGGCGTAATTGGTGTCATTGCTGTTATGATGAAGTGTGAATTTTTACTTGCTATTGTTGGTGGTTTGTTTGTGATTGAAACTTTATCAGTTATATTGCAAGTTATGTCTTATAAAATTACACATGGAAAGAAAAGAATATTTAAAATGGCACCATTGCATCATCATTTTGAGAAAATTGGTTGGCAAGAGACACAGATTGTTGTGCGATTTTGGATAATTGCATTGCTATTTGCTTGTGTTGGTTTATCGAGTTTAAAAATTAGATAGTTATGAGTATTAAAAAGTATTTTGTTATATTGTTAGTATTATTTGTATTTGTTCTTGAAAATTGTTCAAATGCAAATGTTGTTGTTTTACCTTTAAAAGATGATAAACAGCTTTTGCAGAATCTTGAGAAATATAAGGTTTATAGAAAATGTTGTGATAAATATATAGATAGATATGTAGTTATTAAAAATATAGAGTATTATGATTTTAATGGTTTATTGCAAAATAATGGCGTAATTGTTGTTCAAGATGCATTAGCTAATAGTGTTGTAAAAATTTTTAACGATTTAAAAAAAATAAAATTTCCTGTAGCAACAATAGATCCAAAAATGGGAAGAAAAATTGTTCCAAGAAAATTTTTCGGTTTCTTTGGTTTTAATAGAGTTGAGACGAATGAAGAATTTGCTGATAATTTTACAGGTTCGTTATCTTGCAGAAAAATAGAACATACAGATAGATTATCATTACATTCTTATGGAACGGCAATAGATATTAATATATTACAAAATCCATGTATTTTTATAGACGATAAAAAGAAAAAAATTATTAATGTTGTTCCAAAAGAAGGAGTTCTTTATTTGAATAGAAAAATAAAAAGACCAAATAAACCATATGGTTTTGGAAAAGTTAATGATAAGGTTATTAGTATATTTAGAAAACATGGCTTTGATGTCTGGGGTGGCAATTGGGATTATCCAATAGATTATCAACATTTCCAAGTTTCTGATCGTAAATTTGCAAATTTATTAATGAATGCAAGCAAAGTACATGCTAAGAAAATATTTAATCAACATGTTAGTTGTTTAAATAATTATGACAAATCTTTATCAGATATCGCAGATGAGAAAAATTTTTCATTAGAAGAAGAATATAATAAAGATGTTTCAAAAAATAAAGTTGTATTTTTCAATATAATTAATAATTTATGCAAGAAAAAAATAGAAGAAAAACGCTCACAATAATATTTTGCGGTGCACCAAATGTTGGAAAATCGACACTTTTAAATAAGCTTATAGATTGTAAGTTAGCAATTTGCTCTCCTAAACCACAGACAACAAGATTTAATATCAAAGGTGTTTTAACAAAAAAAGACGTGCAGCTTGTTTTTATAGATACACCTGGTATTTTTCGTCCTAGAAATTCGGAATTAGAAAGACAGATAGTTAAAGAAGCTTGGAGAGGTTTTTGTGAGGCAGAATTAATTTGTTTAATTATAGATGGACAAAAAGGTTTTAATAATTCGGTTAAAGAAATACTTAAAAAAATAGCAATTAACAAAATTAAAATAATAGCCGTAATTAATAAATCAGATTTATTATCAATGGATGAAAAAATTTTACTTACCGAAAAGCTTTTCAAAACAGGACATTTTGTTGATATTTTTTCATTATCAGCAAAAACTGGTCGTGGTTGTGATAAGTTTTTGAATTATTTATTTGAAACAGCTAATTATGGAGAATGGAAATTCGATGAAGATGCGATTACGGATAAAGATTGCAATTTTATTGCATCTGAATTTGTTCGTGAACAATTATTTATTATTTTATCTAAAGAAATTCCATATATGTTATCGTGCGAAACAGATTTTTTTGAAGATAATGGTGAAAATATAACAGTTTCTGTTGTTGTAAAAGTAGGAAAATCAAATCATAAAAAAATCATTCTTGGTGTAAATGGTTGTAATTTAAAAAAAATAATTCGTAAGGCATCTATGAATCTTGAGGAATTACTTAAAAAAAAAGTTAATTTAAAGATTTTTGTAAAACAGTAAAATATTTTATTTATGAATAAAAAAATAAATGTTGCTTTTTTTGGTTCGAGTGAATTTTCAATACCAACATTAAAATTTTTACTTGAAGATGAAGATATTGATTTAAAAGCAATTATAACTTTACCGCAAGCTGTAAAAAACAGAGGCAAGAAATTATCAAATAATGTTGTTTTTGATTTTGCATTAAGTTACAATTTTCCGATTAATATGATATTAACGCCTGAAACATTGCGAAAAAATGAAAATGTTGTTTCTTTTTTAAAGCAACAGGATCTTGATTTTATAGTTGTTGTTGCTTATGGAAAAATCATCACAAAAGAAATTATTGATTTACCTAAATTTGAAATACTAAATTTACATCCTTCAAGTTTACCTAAATATCGTGGCGCAGCGCCAATAGAGAGAGCAATAGAAAATGGTGATGATGAAATTGATATTTGTGTAATGAAAGTTGATGTTGGTCTTGATACCGGCGATGTTGGTGCTCGCGTTAAATATGTGTTAGATAAAAACAAAGGTGCCAATGAAATAATACCAGACATAGCAAATATAGGTGGTAAATTAATGATTGATGTAATGAAAAAATGTGTAAAAAATGGAGTTGATTTTATGCCACAAGAAGGTGAATATACATATGCTGAAAAAATAGATAAAATTGAACTTTTAATAGATTTTAATAAAGACAATGATGTTGAAGTTATTTTTAATAAAATTCGTGCTTTTAACAATTGCGGTTGTTGTTATTTTATATTCAATGGTCAACGTATAAAAATAATTTCTTGTAAAATGGAAAAATGTAATAATTCAAAAGTTGGTTTTGATGAAAAAAAAGGATTTTTATTTTTTAAAAATGGCACAATAATACCAATTTTGATTCAAAAAGAAGGAAAGAAAGCAATGCTTTTGAAAGATTATATTAATGGTCTAAGATAACCCAATCGTCTTCGTCATTTTTTTCTGATAATAATGATAGCATTTTTTCTGCTGCTTTTATTTCTGCTTTTTTTTTACTATTTCCAATTCCTTCAACGTATAAATCGCCACATGATATTGATATTTTAAAAACAGGATTATGTTTTTCGCCAGTTTGTGAAATTAATGAGTATGTCGGTAATTTTTTATAGTTTTTTTGTGCAATTTCTTGTAATTTTGTTTTTGGATCTAATTCTTGTGAATAGTTTGAATATTTTTCGAAGATAACTTTAACTATTTCAAATACTTTTTCAAAATTAAATTCATAGTATATAGAACATAATAAACTTTCCAATACATCGGCAATGATATAGTCTATGTTTACATTTTTTGATTTTATAATCTCACTATCAAGTCCTATGTCTTTTGCTACAAATCTACATACTTGTCTTGAACATAGAAAAGATTTTTTTTTACTTAATTTACCTTCAGTTTTGTTTTCTTCTTTTTCGAAAAGTATACGTGAGATACAAAAATTTAAAATAGCATCACCTAAAAATTCCATTCTTTCGTAATTATTTTTTTTAGATATAGATGAGTGAGTTACTGCTTTTTTAAAAGAAGATGTTTCTTTTATACTTTCAATCTTAAATCTAGTGCAAAAATCATCAAATTTTGAATATATTTTATCTTTTTTTTTCATTAAATAAAAGCTCCATGGGAGGGGCTCGAACCCACGACCACCTGGTTAACAGCCGGGTGCTCTACCAACTGAGCTACCATGGAATGCAAAGTATTATCGGTTTTTAAAAAATAAATTGCAAGCGTTATTTGTCGTAATTTATTATGTTTTTATTGTTTTTTATTTTTTATTTAAATTTAATCATTTAATGATTTACTTAAAATTGTTTTTAGTTTTTTTTTGCTTACTAATTAATAGTCATGCCGCTAATTCTTTAGTTGGTGTAGAAGGTGGCAATACATTGAATTTACCAACAAATACAAAAGCTTCTAAAAATAAGACTAATGATAATAGTGATAAAATTATGGAA
>CAMKKS010000035.1 GCA_946413485.1 uncultured Rickettsiales bacterium
CTTAAGACTTTAAAGGCTCTTTTTAAGAGCCTCATTTTTTAATCCTTATGGGTTTCTGTTTTTACTACGATGTTTAAAAGATTTTTCTTGGGTTTCGTATCTTTATTTACTTCTTTCGGTTCTACCTCAACTTTTTCTTCAACTTTTGCTTCTTTAGAAACAATTTTCTTTTTAGGTTCGTCTTTAACTACTTCAACAACCTTCTTTACTTCTTTCTTTTCAACTTTTTCTGTTACTTCTTTAACAGTTTCGTATGCCGGATCTTCAAGATCAAAATCAAATTCCATTTTATTTTTCCTTAATTTTTGACAATAAAAGATATATAGGAAATATCGTTTTCTTTGAAAACAGCTATTCCCAAAATTTTAAAATTATTTAAAGGAATATTTAAATCAGAAAATATTCCTTTGAAAATGATTTTATTCTTTAAATCAAATATCTGAACAAAATCATTCGGTTTTAAATTATACACAAATTTATTTATAAATGTGTATTTAAATATTCTTCTATTGTTTTAATTAAATTTTCACGTAATTCAGTCCAGTTTATAATTGGAAACTTGCATTTAAAAATTATATTAGCAGCTTCCTCTTTTATAAACTCATTTGAAATAATCGAACATAATTTAAATTTCAATTTATCTTTAATTTTACCGTCTTCAAAATCCTCAGGTCTTTGTTCTTTGTATTTTAAATATTCTTTTTTAATAAAAGCATCTGTAAAAAATTTTTCAAAAATAATTTCCATTACATCTTTCTTTTCTTTTAAAGGCTTTTCAAAAAGAACTTTAGCCCATGTTTTTCTTCCGTATTGATTTTTTCTGTCAGAAAAATCTTTAATAACAAATCCTTCACCGTGTTCAAATTTATCAGAAAGTAAAAATTTTGAAAATTTAACATATTCAGTTTTTATATTTTCAACTTCTGAAGGAATTATCTTAATAAACGGAACTAAAGGAAAATCAGGCAAAATCTTTTGATATTCTTCAGGGCTTAAATATTTTTTAGTTTCTCTATTATAAACATCGAAGATAAAAAATTTTTTAAAATAAACATCTTCAACAGTGTAAGTTGTTTTAACTGTATATTCACCGTAGATAATATATTTTTGATTTTCTTCTTTAGAGAAAAATTCTTTAAAAGTATCTAAAGAGTTTATATATTTAGCAAACCCCTGGTTGTCGTCGGACTCGTCAATAAATCTGTTTCTTGAACAAGTTATAATTTTACCGTCTTCAAACGCAATAACACCGTTTGTTCCATCAATTTTCGGTTCTAAATATAATTCGCCTGAATCTTTCAGATATTGAACTTCGTCAGTGTCCCATCTTTCGATGTGCTGATATTTAAAATCATTAAAATTCATTTTAACTCCTTAAAATCTTTAGATTTATAAATTTCAAATTCCTTACAACCTGAACCAAGAATCCATTCTGTACATTTAGCGACATAATTTGTCCTTTCTAAAGTAGGATCTGATCTCATCTCTTCCTTTTCCTTATCAAACGCATAGTAGAAAACGAAAAGTAAAACAAAAGCTATTAAAAATAACAATGGTAATTGTGATTGTCTCATTTTTTCAAATCCAAATAATCTTCATTTATATACAAATTTAAAAAATTATCGATAGTATTATAAAAATTAAACATTAAATTAAACGCAAACTGTTCGTTATAATCTTGAGTATTTAAATTGACTTTCTTAAAATAATCTTCAAGTTGATTTCGAATTGAAGCGAGTTTAGTTAAAGAATTTTCATTTTTAAAAGCATCCATTTTAAATACTCCTTAAAATCCTTAAGATTTACGATTTTCTCTTTCTTTTTGAACCATCTCTAAAAGCAGCCTACAATAAGCGAAAAATCTTGTGTCTCTTTCTAATTCTTCTTTTGTACAAATTTGTGTTTTATATCCATACTGATTATCAAGATATTCTAAATCATCGTTTAAATCTTTTATTAATTTTGTTAAACCATCATTGTTCATTTTCTGAATTGTTGTCATTTGAAACAATGTATCTTGGACCTGTGTTTTTGGCATTTGAAATTCCTCTACCATTTAAATATTCTTCGGCAATTTTAGTCAGATTTTCAGTTTCGAAAATAAATTTTTTCAAAAAGAATAAATAATCTTTAATTAAAAATTCTCCATCTGTATCATAGTCTCGTTCAATTTCGTATTTTTCTATCAAGAGCTCAAGTGATTTTTGATGCTCTTTAATATATTCTATACTATAGTTAATCCATTTTAAATGGCAATTTAAAATATCAAGAGCTTCAAAAGTCGAAATTTTATCTTTCATTTTTATTCTCTAAAGGTACTAATTTAAAAGTTGAATTATTCGAGCAAACTGTACTGTTAATTATTCCATCTGAAAAATTATCACAGATTAAAATATAATCTGTTTTTGATTTTTCTGAATCTTTTGGATCTTTTTTAAAATTTATTCCCACAAGGACAAGAAAAACCATAAATAAAGTGATACAAATAGATATTTTCATTTTTTACAAATCCTAATGCTTACATCACACATTGTGTAATGTGAAAATTTTGTAGAATGTTTACTGTTTGACTCTTTGATACAAACATCACCACATTGTCCGTTCTCAAGATTTTCCTTCAAAAACTGTTTATCGTTTTCAATCCTTTCTTTCTCTTGCTGTATTTTACATTGTTCATAACTTTCACTATCAAGAATAAATTTGATAGGAATATAAAGCAAAATAAGAATTGTTATAATTACATATTTAAATTCATAAATTCCAATAACACAAAATATAACACATAAAATCAAACAAATCGGAATATAGGAAAATGTACAATCAATCATATATTTTTATTATATCACTAAAATAAAATTTTAAAAGTTTTAAAAACAACGTTATTTATTAGAACAGCAATTAGCTTGAGGATTAAACCCATCCGAATAACTAATTGAAGCACAACAATTTGTCCATGGAGCAAATGGATTATAAATAGTTTTTTGATTATTTAATTCACGTTTTAATTCAATTAAATTTTTTTCTAATTTTTCAATTTTATATTTAAGAATGCTTATCTCATCAATTTTTTCAGCTGGCTCAACTGGCTTAAGCCTGTTTTCAGGTATAAAAAATCTCCAATGGCATCTATCATCAGATTTAAATGGAACTCCATTATCTAAAACTTCAGTTAAAATTCCATATTCGCTGGTTTCTAAAGACTCATACTTATCTAGATAATCTTCAAAATATCCTTTTTGACCTAAAAAAGATTTTGCGTCTTCAACGTCAAAAGATGTCAAAATATCTGATTTTGATTTTATTCTATTATCTAAATTCATTCTTACTCCAAATGGTTAATCTCAATCAAAAACAACGTAATGAGTTTTATTGAAAAGTCTATTACGTTATTTTAAAATATTTTTTAAATATCTTTATATAAAGAATATCAAAAAAAAAAATTTTATTATCCTTGTTTAGTAATTTGTGATAAATCGCGATATCTTAATTCTAATTCAATCTTTAATAGATTATTTTTTTAGTTCTAAATATCTATTTTCTTTTTTAAATCTTCTATTAGTTTTTTCAGCTCTTCATTTTCTTTTTCAAGTTCTTCTTTAGTCATTTTTATTATTCCAATTTCAACAATGGCATTTTTTCTAATTCTTTCACCTGCCATATATTAGCTTGAAGTAACAGAATTGATAATATTATACTCAACCAACCTACAGTGTTTAAAGAAACTGGGGCAATCATTCCCAGTCCACTTCCTGCGAGTGCACTTATAATACCTATCGTGTCTAGTCGGTTCCTAAACAATGTTAAGTCATCACTAGCCATTACCCTATTCAGCATGATAGAACGAGCTTGATAGAACACGTTAGGACCGATAACCGTAATCGTAGAACTTCCGAGTATTAACCATGGTAGATTCTGACAAGTAAAAATAATAGTGATGTCAACAAACATACATATATAGTAGCATACCAGTAAATGGTATGGTCTGTTAGCTGCCCATTTCACTATTGATTTTGCGGTGAATAAGACTGTTACAAACAATTCAGCTATGGTGCATGCTATATTCTGAGCTCCAACACCTTGTTGATTTAATGTTTGTACCAACCAAGTTAGAAACACAACCCCTATAACACCACCTATAACACCGCCATAGATGCGACCAATGGCGTATGCAACAAACAATCTACTCATAATCTAAAATGTACCAATAAAAATCATTCTTCAACTCCAAATGGGATAAATTTTTCTTCTCCGTCCCATAATTCAAAATTTTCAAATAATTTTTTAAAAGACCTTTGTAAACTTCCGAGTATTAGCTCATTATCGGACCACCCAACAAGCATGAGATGTAATTCACTATTCTGTATTTTAGAATATACACGTATTATATCACCAGCATCAAAATTAGTTTTAATAAAAAATTCGTTTATATCTTTAAAAGGTCTGTACTTCTTTTCTTTTGGTTTTGGTTTTAAAACACTCTCAGGGATAAATAAATTCCAATAGCAACCATCGTCGTCCTTAAACGGTGAAGTTCCGTCTTTAGAGACTTCTGTTAAAATATCATAATAGCATGTTTCTACAACACTAAAACAATATAAGTCGTTCGCAAAATAACCTTTTTGTCCTAATATAAAGGGTTTTACTTTTTCGGTATCAAAACAAGTCAAAATATCTGAAAGCGATTTAATTCTACTGTCTAATTTCATTCTCTATCCTTTAAAATCTAAAACAACGTATTTGACTTTTTACAGAACTATTTTCCCAAAATTTTATATTTTCTTTTAAATATTTAACTTGCTCCTTTAAAGCTTCATTTTCTTTTTTCAAATCTTCGACATCTTCATAATTTAAAACAAACTGATAAAAATCAATAATTCCTTTTTCAAAAAGATCTGCAGCATTATTTGGAGCTTTCTCTTTATTTGAATAAGATTTAACAAGCTTTCTTAAAATTTTTAATTCAGCATCTTCAGTTTCAACTACTGAATTAAACATATCTAAAGCTGAATTTACACCTTCAGCATAAGGCTGACACTTGTTTTCAAACAAAAATTCTGCGCCGATATCTTTTAAATTTTCTCTAGTTATTTTTGATTTTAACATTTTAAAAATCCTTAAAATTTTTCAAATTCTCGGGTCATAAGGTTCTTCTTTAAACTTTACAGGTTTACCTTTTTTAAAAATTATCATATTCCCGTCTTTTTCACTCCATCGGCAATAATATCCGTTTTTCAACTTCATCCATTTGCCTTTATATTTTTTCTTATTTTTTATTCCCATTTTTAGCTCATAAAAATATAAATACTTCTTTTTGAGTTTCTTGTTATATCTGAAAATCGGCAAACTTTTTCTTCAAGCAATTTCCAATATTCGTAAAAACTAAGCGCATCTGAATCATCAGAATCAAAAACCATATCTTCAGACTTGTCATATATAACAACTCTATTATTTGGAATAACTTCTAACTTACTTAAAAGTTGAGCAAGCGTTATATCTTCTTTGATAGGTTCAACTTGATTTACATATTCGTCAGGTAAAAAATACTCACAAAAATCGAAAGTATTTTCACCATAATAAAAATCACCGTTATATTCGCCTATACGAAGTAATTCACCATGCCTTAATTTATCAAGGTGGAAAAAATCTTCAACCATGTGACCAAAATAACCGGATTTACCGATAAACTGTTCAGCTAATTTAAATTCAAAACCACTTAAAGGATTTTTTAATATTCTTGCGTCTAGTTTCATTTTAAGCTCCAAACACATTCCAATTGCCATCTTTATCAAGATACTCAAAATTTTTGAAAAGATCTTCTACAGAGTACTCTCTTGAACCTAAACAAATAACCGTAACTCTGTTGATTGAAATGTAACCATTATATCTTAAAGCATAATGTCGAGTCTCACAACCTTTTGCTCTAAAATGAATTAACCCATCAGGCAAAATCATTTTATCAAGATTATTCTCAAATTCAATAACTGTATAAGGTTTTAAAGTTTTTTCTACTTTAACAGAAAAAGCGGGAATAACAAAATCAAAGAAAAATGTTTCACCATTTTCGAGAGCAACAGCAAACCCATGTGGTGAGTTTATGTGATCAACTATTCCTTTTTTACATCTATCTAAATCTTGAAAATTTTCGATAGAATTTGATGCGTAAACTGTTGTACCTATTAAATCACTACTAAAACGATTAAATACTGTATAAACATCAATTAAATCTTTGTCTATTCTTTCGTCAAATTTAATTGTTTCAAATCTACTTTCAAACATTTTTCACCTTTATTTAATATTTAAGTTCTACTTCAAGAACATCATATCCACATTCGTCAATATAATAATTTTTAACTTCTCTATTTAAATAACCTTCAAAATCTAAATCTTCTAAATAAGTATCATCAAGGTATTTTTCGTTATAATAACGATAATCATCAATATTATTTTTAAAATGAACCCAAATTCCCTCAGGAAAATCTTTCAATTTGAGTTCAGCTAACTCTTTAAACGTCATTCTTTACCCTTTTATAAAATAATAGAGTCTTCAGTAACTTCTAAACGAATTTCAGAATCTTCTCCGAAATAGTCTCCACCATCGTCACGATATTGAACTTTTACTTCCTTTTCGCCGTTTTCTTCTTTCATTTCATTCAAAATTTCAATAAGTTCGTTTAAAGTCATTTTTAAAATCCTTTTGTTTAAATCATTCTTGACTATGATTATATTATAACGTATTTTTAGGATTTGTAAACAATTATTTTTGAAATTTTTTCAATTTTTTAAGTTTTATATATAGCAAACAATACTTTTTTAATCGTTTTAAAGCTTCAAAATCTCTTTTTGAAAATTCTGTGGAAGGATAAAATCCGTATTTTTCAACTTCATTTATCCTATTTTCGAGGAACGATAAATCGGTTTGTGCTTTTGTTAAATTACTCATAAAATTTCAAAAAATCATCAGTTAAAATTCCATTAAATGAGAGAATATACTCATCTAAAATTTTTATAAATTTATTTAAATCTAAATCTAAAACAAAATCTTCGTAAGCATAATCCGTTGTAATCATTTTCAACGCGTCATACGCACACTTTTTCTCGAGATAATAATCAATCTTAAGAACTAAAGGTGTTTCGTCTTTTTTTGAAATATTTTCAAAATATTCTTTAACTTCTCTTTGAAGAACATACAACAAATCATCAACTGTGATATTTTTATCAAAATTTTGAATATATTTTCTTAAAGAAAATAATTTTAAATAATTCTCAAAATCCATTTTTCTCTCCTAGATAAAAATCTTTAAAACATAAAAATCATCATTAAGAGGATAATAATCATATTCTTTAACTTCACAATCATAAAATCTATCAAGATCTTCAATAGCAATGAGATTTTTACCTTCAAAATCACGAATTTCAGCAACTTCGTAATATAAAATTTGTTTAAGCAATTCTTTAACAGTCATTTTTCATTTCCTAGATAAAAATCTTTAAAAAAGAATATTCAGAAAATGCGTAATCTTCTAAAGTATCATAATAATCATAGTCTTTAACTTCACAATCCAAATATTTTTGGGCATTTTTGATACTAAAAGATTTAACTAAACGTTTATTTGTCTCAAAATCTCGGATTTCAATTCCATCAAAATCCTTAATTTTCTTTATCAATTCTCTAACGTTCATTTTTCATTTCCCTAGATAAAAATCTTTAAAAGATAATATTCAGTAGTTGCAGTTTCATTTTCTAAAATATCATAATAATCGTAGTCTTTAACTTCACAATCAAAATATTTTTCAACATTTTTGAAACTTTTAGCTAAACGTTTATTTGTCTCAAAATCTCGAATTTCAATTCCATCAAAACCCGCAATTTTCTTAATCAATTCTCTAACAGTCATTTTTTTGATCTTCCATTTTACATTTCCTTTTGTTTTAATCATTCTTGACTATGATTATATTATAACGTATTTTTAAGATTTGTAAATAGTTATTTTTAGAAAAATCTCAATTTTTTGATAAAAATCCTATATAATTATATTGATTTTTATCTAGGTTAATTTTATTAACTTTATTTTAAAATAAGTTAAAATAATTAACTTTTTAAGCTATTTTAATTAAAATAATTAACTTTAAAATCAATAAAGTTAATTTTATTAACCTATGATAAAAAATTGAAGATTTTTTGAGGTTTTTTAAGAGCTTTTTGAAGTCAAAAATAACGTATTGAGCTTTTCATAAAAGTCTAATACGTTATAAAAAAATTTTTTTGATATTCTTTATATAAAGAATATTATAAAATACTTTTAATTAAGTTCTAGTTTTCGATTTGAGAGTTCTAGTTTTTTCTAGTTCTAGAACTTTTTGAATGAGTTCTAGTTTTCGATTTGAGAGTTCTAGAACTT
>CAMKKS010000036.1 GCA_946413485.1 uncultured Rickettsiales bacterium
TTATCATATAATAGTCAAGTTATATAAAAGAGTGTAAAATCAGTTTTCGTTTAAAGAAGAAAATTTTATTTTGTACATCAAGTATATTTTTGCCAAATTCTTTAAAAGAAGATAAAATTATCATTGGTATTCCAGTTAGTTTTTTAGAACTCTATATAAAGGAAATTATAATTTATTATAATTTATTTTTTTTATTTACCCATTCTTTCCAAGCATTATCATTAGGGAGTGCTGGTTTTAATAGTTCTTTTGTTAATTTTATTTTTTTACCTTTTCGGTTTCTACATGTAGTATGATTAAATGTATAAGCAACATCCATCCAATCATTACCATAATATTCATTGTATGATATTGTAGGGTTATTTTTACAAGATAATTTAAGTGGTCCAAAATTACATTTTTTTATAGGAAAAATTTCATTTTCATAAAAACTATAATCTTGACAACAATGTGAAAAACCTGAAAAATATTTTTGTTTTCCTGAAATAGGATCATATTCTTTTGTTGCGTCAAAAATATCTATAAAGATACCATCTTTAATTTTTAATTTAAAAAATGTTCTATGTTTAATAACAGAAAATCTTTCTTGTTTTTTTTGTAATTTTATTTCATTTTGAAATATTTTCATAAGTTCATTTTTATCATAAAAGGCAATAATGTCACCATCATCATCCCAAGGAATAAAACCACCATGTCTAATTGCACCAATTTCTGTTCCGCCATCTATTACATATTTTATATTGTGTTTTTTAAAAACAAAATCAATAAATGATAAAGTTTCATAAATTTGATTTACATATTTTTGATCTAAAAGATCAATTTTCATAACTTTATGTTTTGTATATAATCTAATTAATGGATTATATTCCAATATTGCTAAAAATTGATTAGTTCTTTTTATACATTTACCTTCGTCGTATATTGTAGATCTACAATATTGCGTAGTCTGAATAAAACAACAACAAATATATAATAAAATCCATAAAGGAACAGCTATAATAGCTGTTATGCATAATAATTTTTTTGATTTCATGATAATTGTTTATAAAAACTTATCATATAATAGTCAAGTTATATAAAAGAGTGTAAAATCAGTTTTCGTTTAAATTTTTTCTACTAAATTAGTATATTTCATGATTGCGTTTCTAATGTCATTAATATAATTTTGAACATTGTTATCTGATATATTGTCATTACCTTTTATATTAAAACATTTTATATAGTCTTTATTGTATTTAACAAAATTTTCACTTATTTTACCATCTGGATGTGTTACTATGATACTTATAGGTGAAAGGTTATTGTCTTTGCATAAATTATTTATATCGTCGAGAATATTGCCAATATAACGTGAATGATAGTAATAATTCCATTTTTCATTAAAGCAATCTATAACAAGATTATCATAAGATATACCATTAGAACTCTTTTCCGAATTAAGTATATTGATAAGTTTTAAGAAAATCTTTTTTCTATCATCTTTGTAAGATCTTTTTCGTTTAAAGAAGAAAATTTTATTTTGTACATCAAGTATATTTTTGCCAAATTCTTTAAAAGAAGATAAAATTATCATTGGTATTCCGGTTAGTTTATAGTAATCAAATAGCTCTTTTTGATTAACAAATTTTTTACGTTCCATTAAATAAGAACATAATAAAAATAAAACATAATATCCAATAAAAATATTTATAGCTAAAATTGAAATACTTGTTATAATTTGTCTCCCGCAAAAATATAGAATTAACAATATTAACAATGTAGATATTAAGAGCATTTTTTTATTCATAAAAAATAAGTAAAATTAATCTACGACAAAATTAATCATTTTACCGGTTTTAGAGTTTGCAACAATAATTTTTTTTATTTCTTTTTTATCAATTAAATTTGCGATTTTGTTTTGTTTTTTTGCTTCTTCGATAATTGCTTTTTCTTCTAGGTTTTTATCTAATGTTAAACATATTTTAAATTTTCCATTAACTGCTATGCTAACTTGCATTGTTGTTTCTATGAGATAATTTGTATCAATATTTGGTATTTTTTGTTGACAGCAGAGTCCTTTACCGCCTAATTGTTGCCACATTGCTTCACATAAATGTGGACAAATTGGCGATAAACAAATTGCAACATTTTTCATTGCAATACCAAGAGTATAATTATTATTTTTATCATCAAAATTGATTGTTGAAAGGTAGTTTGTAAATTCTCTTAATTTTGCAATTGCAACATTAAATTCAAATCTATTAAAACAACCAATGTAAGAATTTAAAAAACGATGCATTTGTTTTATAATTTCCTTATTTTCTACACCATCTTTTTCTTTTACAATACATGTTATAGACCATATTTTTTGCAAATATTTATGAACACCTTTTACACCTAAATCTGTCCATTCAAATTCCTTTTCATATGGTGTATCACTTAATATAAACATTCTTGCACTATCAGCACCATACTTATTAAAAATCTCTGTTGGGCTTATGACATTCTTTTTTGATTTTGACATTTTTAAAATGTCTTGTGAAAAAACTTGTTTTAGCATAAATTATCTTTAATAATTTTTTTCGCTTCCTCAGCATTACCAAAACCAGTAACTTTAACCCATTTTCCGCTTTCTAAATCTTTATAGTGTTCAAAAAAATGTTTAATTTCATTTAACACTTGTTCAGGTAAATCATTTATATCATTTATATTGCTGTAAGATTTATCTAATTTTCCTGTTGGTACGCATATTATTTTTTCATCCATACCTTTTTCATCCTCCATTTTTAAAACACCAACTGGTTTAGATTTAATAACACAACCTTCTTTTAAACCCCATCTTGTTAATACAAGAGCATCAAGAGGATCACCATCTTTAGCTAATGTATGAGGTAAGAAGCCGTAGTTCGCTGGATAGAACATAGATGTATGCAAAAATCTATCAACAAACAAAGCACCACTTTTTTTATCCATTTCGTATTTTACATTGCTATTTGCAGCCACTTCTATAATAACATTTATATTTTCAGGCACATTATCACCAAGAGATACATTTTCTATATTCATAATTGAAACAAGAACTTTTAGTTGTGCTATTATAATTTGCAAGTTTTTTAAAAAATTTAATTATAAATTGACATTAATATTATGTATTATAACAAGAATTGTTTTTGTTTTTAACAAAAATAATAATATTTTTACAATATAAATGTCTCATTTTAAAAAAAATAGTTTTAAAAAAATAGTTAGTTTTTATTTGTTAATTTTTGTTTTTTTCATCAATCAATTTTATATATTAAAAGCTGATGAAAAACAAGAAAATCAAACTTTTCTAGAAGCTGATTATGTAAAAAAAAATGAAAATAATTTTTTTGCTAACGGACATGTAATATTAAGACGTCCAACGATGTTATTCAATGCCGATGAAATTTTTATAGATAAGAAAAAAACAAAAACAAACAAAGAGAATTATAAATTTTATATTAAAAATTGGGTAAAACTAAGAACTGATAGCGATAATATTTTATTTGCAAAATCAATGTTTTACGATGAGGAAAATAAAAATGGTTTTATTAAAAATGCACAGATATATCCATCGCAAAATGAACATAGAGAAGTATATGCTACAACATTAGAAAAACGAGATGACATTTTTATAATGAATAATGTTAGTCTTTGTCCATGTAAAATATTTAAAGATAGTAATGTAGATAGTAATAGAAGAACGCCGTTTGAAAAAATTGATTATGAAGATGAATTATTAGAAAAACCAATAGAGAAGAATTCAATAGATAATACCGATAAGGAGATGCATAATAAAATAAAAAATACTTTTTTATCACTTAACATGAATCAGATGATATATGATAGAAATGAAAGTTTAGTAACATTTAAACGTTTTTATTTAAGATTATTTGGTTTACCAGTATTTTATTTACCTTCATATTCTTTGCATACAAATGATAGTGGCGATAGTGGTTTTTTGATGCCACAAATCATTCCTATTGGCACAAGACAGATTGGTATTGAATTACCATTTTATTACAAAATTCGCAATAATATAGATATTTTATTAAGCAGAACGCAATATTTTGATTTAGTACCGATGAAAAATGAAGGTTTAATAAATGATAATGCACATAAATTAAAAGATCTTTCAAGATATCGTGAAAGCTCAACACAGTTTAGATTTAGGCATTTAATGTCTACAAAATATGGTTATGAAAATTTTTATCGTATTGAAGGAATGATGACAGACAGGACGCAACTTGTAGATAATACTACTGCTCTTGGAAAAGTAGATAGCAATGGAAACAAAATGATGGGTTATCGTTGGATGATTGATTTTAGGACAAGATTAAAACTTACAAAAACAACTTTTTTTAAAGTTGATATTAATTTAACGTCTGACAAAAACTTGATGTATTATTATAAGTTTGATCCTCGTCAAATACAGGAGAACAAAATACATCTTTATGATGTTGCTGAAAATCGTTATTTTTCTGCTGAAATTTTAGGTTATCAATCGAGGTTGTTTTATTTAGACACAAAAACAAATCCTACTGCTTTTCCTGTTCTTCGAGGTGAATTTGATTTCAAAAAAGATAGATTAGGAGGTAATTTTTATTTTAAAAGTAAGTCTTATTTTGTAGATAGGAGAGAAGGTTTTGATTCATCGGCACTTGGAATTGATTTTGGTTATCATTTACCATATGCAACAAAATTTGGTACAAAAATAACTTTTGACACCATGGCACGTGGTTTAGGAAACTATTTTAACTATACTCAGTATAATTCTAATGTTCAAAATGATAATTACGGCGGTATAATTAATGGTAATTATTATGCGCCATCTAAATATCTTGAAAACAATACTCATACATCAAAGTTTGGTTATAATTTGTTAGGTTTTAGCAAGCTTCAAGCCGAACATCCGGTTATTATAAGATCTTTATTCGGTAAAACAATTTTTAATCCTAAATTAGCATTTAGGTTTTCTGGCAATAATGGAAGAAAAACGCAATTTCCAGCTGAAGATAATATAGCATTGCAAATGAATTATTATAATGCATTTGACTTAGTACAGAGTAGCGGTCTTAGTATTTATGATAAAGGAGAATCAGTAGTTTATGGTTTAGATTTTAAACATCAATTTACTAAAAACATTGAATTTTTTGGAGGTGTATCTCAGAATATGCGACTTGAACGTGCATTACAGGAAGAAGTATTAGCTGAATATACAGGTTTTCGTAGAACAATGTCTGATATATTTGCACATTTTGGCGCTAAAGCTTATAATTTTTCTACAAATGGTTTTGTAAATTACGATCAACATTCTAAAGAACCAAGAATACTCGGTGTTAATGTTGAATATAGTGATAGATATTCTTTTGTATCAGTACAATATAGTTCTCTTTCTAAAAATGCTACTTTTTTAAATTATCCAATGCAGTTGTTAACCTTAAATGCAAAAATTGCTCCGACAAATAAATTTAAAATAATTGCAACAACGATGTATAACTTTAAAAGTTTACAAATTGATGATAGTAAAAGAAAAGCTGGTTTTATAATGTATAATGTTGGTGCTTATTATACAATAAGTTGCTTGACGATTGGGTTTACAATTTCAAGAACAAATTTTGTTATATCAAATACTCCAAGCGATACTATAATAAGAATTAAAATTGCTTTTGCAGGATTTTAAATATTTTGCTTGCAATTTATTTTTTATAATTTTACACTTTTATAACTTTTATAAGTATATTACAAATTAAAATCTTTATATATGTCTGAAAAAGCCAATCTTATCTTAAATAAGACTGATGAGAATGAAAAAGAAATAATTGAAGGTAAGGAAGATAGTATGTGCTTGAAAACATCAAGTAACATAAGCGATGAACTAGGATTAAAAAATCTTGGTTTTTCCAAGAGAAGAAGTAGTAACATTAAAAAACAAAACTTGAACAACGAAAATAGCGAGGACAAGCAAGTTTTAAGTGAAGATACATCTAATTTAACTGATTTTGATGATAATAATCAAAGATTAAATCAAGGTAGTTTTTATAGAAAACCTTGGAATATTAATTGTGAAAAAAATAATGTTCAAAGACAAGATGACTATGTAATAAATACAGAAACTGTAATGAATGTTAAAGATTTGAGAGAAAAGGAGTTTGAAGAATTATTAAAAATTGCCGAAAAATATGAAGTTCAAAATCTTAATAGAATGTTGAGACAAGATATAGTTACAGCAATTTTAAAACAAGCAGCCGCAAAAGGCGAGGGACTTTATTGTGATGGTTGTTTAGAAATTATGGATGATGGTTTTGGTTTCTTACGAGATAGTAAAAATAATTATAAATCATCTTCTTACGATGTGTATATTTCACAAAATCAAATAAAACATTTTGGTTTACGTACAGGTGATTGCATTGGGTGTTATATTAGAGAACCACGCAGAATTAATGACAGATATTTTTCAGTTGCACGTTTAGAAACTATAAATGGAAAAAAAATTGATGAGATAAAAAATAAAATAAATTTTGATAATTTAATTCCACTTTATCCAAAAGAAAAACTTAAATTTGATAAAGTTCATAATCAAAAAGAATCTATTTCTACAAGAGTTATAGATCTTATAGCGCCTATAGGAAAAGGGCAAAGAGCATTAATTGTTGCGCCGCCAAGAGCTGGAAAAACATTTTTAATGCAATCAATAGCACATGCTATAAATGAAAATCATCCTGAAGCTGAGTTGATTGTTTTACTTATAGATGAAAGACCAGAAGAGGTTACTGATATGCAAAGAACGGTAAAAGGTGAAGTTATTAGTTCAACATTTGACGAACCTGCAAAAAGACATGTTGATTTAGCGGAGATTGTAATCGAAAAGGCACGTAGAATGGTTGAAGACGGAAAAGATGTTATTATTTTGCTTGATTCTATTACACGTCTCGCTAGAGCTTACAATGCTATTGCACCTTCGTCTGGTAAAGTTTTAACTGGTGGCGTTGACTCAAATGCATTGCAAAGACCAAAAAGATTTTTTGGTACAGCAAGAAACATAGAAAATGGTGGTTCTTTAACAATAATCGCTACCGCTCTTGTTGAAACGGGTTCAAAAATGGATGAAGTAATTTTTGAAGAATTTAAAGGAACTGGTAATTCTGAAATTGTTCTTGATAGAAAACTTGCTGATAAAAGATTATTTCCAGCAATAGATGTATTAAAATCTGGTACAAGAAGAGAAGAAGAAATGGTTTCAAAAGAAGATTTACAAAAAATGGAGTTTTTGAGAAGAATTTTAATTCAAATGGCCGGTGCAAATTCAATAAATACTGCTGATGCATTGGAATTTTTGATAGATAAAGTAAAAAATTCTAAAGATAATCAAGATTTCTTTTTAAAAATGAACGGACAAAAAAGTTTGTAACGTTTATGAAAATAAAAAAAAATGTAAAAATTTATAATAATACAACTTCAAAAGTAAAAAAAGATAAAATTTTAATTATTTATTCTTGCGATCAAAAGAATATTTTCTTGCAACAAAATATTGTTTTTATTAATCAATTTATTGAAGAATTTAAACATAAGTATGATATTTTAATTTTAACAACAAAAGATACATTAATGTTAGTTGATTTTGATTATGCAAAAGTTATTTTTAATAGTTTAACAGAAAAGAATATATTACATATCTTAAAAGAAGAAAATATAGATAAAATAATTCCAATAGATTGTGATTTTAATTTAATTAAATCTTTAGTTTTAAAACATAAAAAAATTGATAATTTTTTTTCATCATTTTATAATAATTACGATAAACATGATTTTTTAAAAATAGCAAAAAAAGTAGGTTTTGAAGAGAAAAATAAAAAAATAAAGAAGAAACATGTTATTAGTTTTGTAGCTATAAAAGACGAATTTGATAATCAAATAATTTTAGATAGTTTTGAAAAAACAGCATTAGGTAATAAAATTGTTTATTGTAGTGAGATTTTAATTAGTGTCGATTGTGAAAAAAAAATTAACAATCTTGTTTATAATTTTGGTAAATTTTTAAAGATAAAAAAATATCCTTATGCACTGACATTAGTTGTCGATGAAGATGAAATAATTTATTTTGATAATATAAAATATGGTCTTAGCGATGAGTTAGTATTTTCATTACAAAGGCAGCAAATTAATATTGTTGAAATAATGTTAAAAATTACACATAAATTTTTAGTTTTTTTTCAAAAAAATAGAGATATTTCAGCATTAGCTAATTGTTGTAATGATGACTTTTCGTTAGTTATTGATAATTTAAATAATAATGATGATAAAATATTTTTTTTAGATTGTAGAGATGGTATAAAAGAAATATGTAACT
>CAMKKS010000037.1 GCA_946413485.1 uncultured Rickettsiales bacterium
TGATTGCTCGTTGGCCTTCTAGGCCGTCTGAGTATAAATGCCCTTGCGAAACTTGTTAAAAAAGAAGGGTGGTGCACTATTGAATATTTTACAGATTGCGTTAATTCAGAGGAAGTAAAAGATAATTTAAAAAAAATGTATAAAAAAACAATAAAACCTTTAAATATTCATCAAACCCCACATGTTTTTGTAAATAAAATGCCAACCGCAGCAAATAAAAGTATATTTTATTTAATAGATAAAGAGTATAAAAAGCTCAAAAATAATTAATTTTTTATTTAATTTTTTTTATAAAAATCGTCTTCTTGAGGAATTCTATTTATTTGTTCTTCTTGATTTTTGTCTAAAAATTCTTTTTCTTTTTCCTCACGATCTTTTCTTTCTTGCACTTCAATACAAAAACGTGCTGTTGGATTAAGTATTAAACGATTTATACCTATTTCATTTCCTGTTTCTTCACAAAAACCATAAGTATCGGCATCGATTTTACGAATAAATTCTTCTATTTTTTTAGCAAGTTTACGGAGTCTATCTTTCATTCTGAGTTCTGTTATTATATTAGTTTCCATTGCTATTTGATCACTTTCATCTGTAGAACGATAATCGGCATTTACATCATTTATATTTTCTGCTGCTAGTCTTTTTTTAATATCATTGAGTTGATCTTGCAATTTTATTTTAAAATATGCTTTTTGTTTTTCATTCATATATTCACCTTTGTCATTTCTTGGGTCATAATTATCTGGTATTTTTATTATCTTTCCTGAAATATCAACTTCCATATGAGGCGAATGAAAAAACTTTTTATTTAATTGTCAATTTAGTTTTAGTTTGTTTTTTTAAAAAAATCTTATAATTTTTTTCAAAAATTGTTATATTTTTTGTATCATTATAACGATAATAACTTGCAATTTTAATTTTTTATTTTAAATCATTCAAGATGGATGATAAAACTATATATATTATCGATGGATATGGATTTATCTTTAGAGCATTCTATGCTGTTCCCAATTTTAAGACAAAAGATAATATTCCGGTTGGTGCCGTTTATGGTTTTTTCAAAATGTTGATAAGTTTAATAAATTTTGCAAAACCGGAATATGTAGTTGTCGCGCTAGATACTGGCAAACGTACATTTAGAAATGATATTTATGATAGTTTTTTAGAAGAAAAAGCTTTGAAAGATATATTTGCAAATGATGAATATAAGGAAAGATTTAACTCGATTAATTTAGATTTAGATAAAATCAATAAACTAACTGTTGATGAATTAGCAAAGGAATTATTTGTTTCTAATGATGAGATTTTAGAAGTTTGTAACAAATATAATTTAGATTCTAATTGTATTTCAAAAATGCTTGTTATTTTAATATTTTTAGGTTTAGTTGATGATTTAAAAATTGAAAATTGTAAAACGCAATATAAGTCAAATAGAAAAGAAACCCCCGATGATTTAAAATGTCAGTTTAAAATTATTCGTGAATTAATTGATTCAATGGGAATAAAAACAGAAAGTAAGGTTGGTTTTGAAGCAGATGATATAATTAGTACAATAACAAAACAAGCCGTTGATAATGGTTATAAAACGATAATTGTATCAGCCGATAAAGATCTTTGTCAATTAGTAAAAGATGATCAAGTATCTATTTATGATCCTGTAAAAAAACATTTTTTAAATGAAAAGGCCGTTATAGAACGTTTTGGTGTTAGAGCTGATCAAGTTTGCGATTTTTTATCTATTACAGGTGATCATTGTGATAATGTTTTTGGCGTTAATGGAATTGGCCCAAAAGGAGCAGCTAAATTGTTAGAAAAGTATGAACATCTTGAAAATATTTTACTTCATATTAATGAATTAGAAGAGAAAATAAGACAAAAATTTTTAGCAAGCAAAGATGTATTAGGATTGGCTTATAAATTAATAAATCTTTGCAATGATGCAATTAAAATAGATGATTTTGAACAATATAAATTAAATATTAACAGCGATGGTTTAAGAAATTTTATAGAAAAATATGATTTTAAACTCTTTGATTCTTTTCAAAGGAAAAATAATTTTAATTCCAGTAAAAAGAACAACGCCAACGATAGTAATAAAAAAGAATTAGAGGAGAAGAAACTTGAACAAAAAAGCTTATTCAATTAAAACCAATTTTATACAGCAATTCTTGTGTATGAAACAATTTCTATATTTGTATTATTTTCTTTATTGAAGTTAGCAATAACGCTTGCAATAGGATTTTTATTATCAATTACAAAAATTTGTTTTAGCAATACATTTTCTTCATAAAATTTTTTTATTTTTCCTTCAACCATTTTTGCAGCTATTTCTGCTGGTTTGTTGAGTTTTAAAACTTGTTCCTCATATATAGCTTTTTCTTTTGCGATAACATCGCTAGGGATATCGTTTTCATTTAATGCCATTGGCGACATAGCTACTATATGCATATTTATTTGTTTTAATAACAAAGCTGTTTTATCATTATTTTCTCCTTTTGATATAGTAAATGATATAATTTTGCCTAAATCACTATTTCCGTCAACGCAATTATGTACATAGTAGCTCACATTTTCACCAGGATTTAATGTATAAACTTTTACATCACTTAGAACAATATTTTCACCAATAGCGGCAATATTTTCTGTTATCATTTCTTTAACGCTTCTTCCATCGTTATTTTTTTGGTCTAATAATTCTTCAACAGATGAGCTTTTTGTTTTTAATGCAATTTCTGCTATAGATGATGCTAATTTTTGAAATTTTTCATTTCTAGCGACAAAATCAGTTTCACAGCTTAATTTAACACATGAAACGCCAGTATTATCTTTAAAGATACCACATAAACCTTCCGTTGTAGCTCTATCTGATTTTGACATTGCTTTAATTTCCCCTTGTTTTCTTAATAAATCAATGGCTTTATCATAATCATCGTTTGTTTCTTCTAATGCTTTTTTACATGATGAAAAACCAACACCAGTTTCTTCACGGAGTTTTTTTAATAATTCTAAATTACTCATATCAATAACAACTATTTATCACTCTTTTTATCTTCTTTTTTTATAAGATTTGTTACATCTATGCCACTTTTCTTTATATTTTCTTGTGCACCTTTTATGATTGCTTTGTAAAATTCTTCACAGAAAAATTTCGTTACATTAGCATTGCTATCATTTGCAACTATAGGATAATTTACATCACTGATGCTTGAATTTGTATCTAATAAAGCAATTGTAGGTATACCTATTGATAAAGCTTCTTTTACAGCAAGATAATCAACTTTCGTATTAAATACAATAACTAAATCAGGACGACCGCGTAAATTCATTAATCCACCGAAACTTGCCATTAATTTATCACGATCTTTTGTTATTGTTAATATTTCTTTCTTTGATAAATTATTTTCATTACTTTCTAAAATTTTATTATATGAAAGTAATGTTTTAATTGATTTTGAAACTGTATACCAATTTGTTAAAATACCACCTAACCATCTATCGGTAACATAAAATTGATTACATTTTTCTGCGTATTCTTTAACGATTGATGATATTTGTGGAGATGTACCAACAAATAAAATTTTTTTATTTGTTTTGCTAAAATTGTAACATAAATCTATAGCTTTTAGGGCAGTATTGTATGTTTTACGAACATCAATAATACTCATTCCATTTTTTGTACCAAAAACATAATCTCTCATTTTTGGATTTAATGCGCTAACCTTATGACCAAAATGCGCCTTTAAATCGATTAAATCTTGAATTGTAAAATCAACATTATATTCAGAAATCATATTTACAACATAACATAAATAGTACTTTATTTAAAATGCAAGTATTTTTTAATTATTAATTAGATTAACGATCTTTCTGTTCATTTTATGACCAGATTTATAGCATATAAATTCAGCACAAAAAAAGTTTCCTGTACTCATTAAATCACCTATTAAATCTAAAATTTTATGTCTTGTTGCTTCATTTGGATATCTAAGTTTTGTAATTTTGTTAGCATAGTAAACTTTATCGTGATCATAAATTAAAATATCATTATTATTAAAATCTTTTTTTATTGTTTGATGTGTTTTTATTTGTTCTGCTGTACAAAATGTTCTTGCATAAGAAATATCTTTTTTATAGCTATTTATATTTTCATCATAAATAAATGTATTTTTACCAATTGTAGCTTCTTTAAAATCAATTGTATAGTTTATTTTTAATCTATCGCATGGACGAACAATAATATATTTGTCATCTTCTTCATATTTAATTTCTTTATTTATATATTTGTATTCAAATTTTTCATCTAAATCTTTTAAACCAGCACTTTCTAATATCTTAACCCAGTAACTAGAACTGCCGTCTAACATTGGTACTTCATTGCAATTTAAATGAATATCTATATCTGTAATTTTAAATGCCCATAATGATGATAAAATATGTTCTATCATAAAAATACTATGATATTGATTTGCTACTATTGTGCTTAACTTTGTGCAATCAAAATTTTCATTTTTATTTAAAAAAATTTTATTTTTTTCATTTATACTTGTATCGGAATTTTTATCTATTAAATCATCTCTTATAAAACGTATACCTGAAAAACTTTCCGCAGGGCACAATTTAACTTTTCCAACTCCGCCATTAAAAGGACAATGTCCTATGCAACTGATTTCATTTAATATTGTTCTCCTTTGCATAAAAGTATTTAGTTTGATTTTGATATAGAGACTGAAAATTTGTATCCATCGACTTCAAAAATATTATTTTCATCTATTGTATTTTCTATATTGATAGTATTTGCTAATGTTTGATTTTGAATATATTCTTTCCATTTTTCGAAAACTTTATCAAAAATAGCATCTTTTGTCTGAATGACAACATCGATTCTATCGCTAATATCTAAATTTTTTTCTTTACGTGTTTGTTGAATAACTCTGGTAATATCACGCGCTAAACCTTCTATGATTAATTCTTCTGTTAATTCTGTATCTATCATTATGAGTAAATTAAAACTTTTACATTGTGTTGCTTTCGTGCCACTCTTTGTTTTATACAAAATGCTAAATAAACTATCATCAAGCACTTCGTTTGCTATATGTAACTTATTATCAACAATTTCCCATTGTTTTTCCTTTTGCGCTGTCATTATTTCTTTTAATTTTGAACCGAATATTTTTCCACATTCTTTCATGTTTAAAATAATTTCTTTCTGCGCTATTTTATCTATATCATCATTAAATATTTCGATATCATGGACATTTGCTTCTTGTTTTATTAAATCTAAGTAATTGTCATCTAAATCATTTTTTCCACATATTGTTACTTTTTTAAGAGGCATACGAACACGTAAATTAGCTTCTTTACGCAAAGAAGCAACGCAGTTACAAATTTCTCTTACTTCATCCATTTTTTTTACAATTTCTTCTTCTATGTTGATATCTAATTTAGGAAATTTTTCTAAATGCACAGACAAAACCATATGTACAACATTATAAAAATGGTGGATAGTGCAGGATTCGAACCAGCGACCCCCACCACGTCAAGGTGATGCTCTACCAACTGAGCTAACCATCCACTGATAATAATCAATTTATAAAAAAAATAAATTGCAAGATTATTTACTAAAGCTATTTATTTACAAATTTTTTTTAAAAATTTTCCGGCAATATCTATTGCTTCTGGTGTAATTAAATGTTTTGTATTTTTAAGTAAATGACATTCAACATCGAAGCCGGCCTTTTTTAAGATTTTTTCACTTCTTGATGAAAATTGATATGGTAATATTTGATCTTCTAAGCCATGAATTAATAACAATGGTGATTTATTTATTTTTTCTCCTAATTTACCGTTTTGACTCGCAAGTCCACCAGAGAAAGATATTGCGCCACATATTGGTTCAGGTAATCTCATTGAAGCGTGTAATGCAAGACCAGCTCCTTGTGAAAAACCAACAAGAATAATATCTGAATATGAAAAATTTTTATATTTGTTTAAATTTTGTTTAATAAAGTTTGATAAATACGGTGTTGCTTGTTGCATGCTTTGAAAAATAAATTCTTCATTTATTGCAATATTATCATTTTCAAATACAAATTGAAACCAACAATAACCATCACTATTATTAACTTTAAATGGTGCGTTTGGATATAGAAAAATTGAATCTTTTGGTGCAATTTTACTAAAGACACTATCTACAACTTTCATCGCATCGCCTTTTGAATTATAACCATGTAGAAAAATAAAAATTTTTGGTGACATATTAATATGACAATATTACAGATTGATGTATACATATATTTTATTTTTCAATAAAAAAAACTTGCTTTTTATTTTTTTTATTTTTTTTGAACGAAACTTATGTTTGTGGATAATTGGTTTTTAGTTTACATAGTAACATTGTTTTTATTCGATGTTTCACCTGGAGTGTCTTTTTTTATTACTGCAAAAAATACAATTAAAAATAAATCATTAAAGCTTGGTTTTTTTACTGCTTTAGGTATTGCTACTAGTGATGGTGTTTCGGCTATTATTGGTTTCTTTTTCTGCTCTCTTTTAAACACACATCAGGTTGCTTTTAGATATGCTCAACTCGTTGGTATGTCATATTTATTGTATGTTGGTATAAAGATGATGACAACAAAGAAAGATGAAGTTTTATTAGAAGATGTACCAAATGCTTCAAGTCAAGCTTTAGAAGCTTATAAAAGTGGTTTTTTATATACATGTTCGAATTTTGGTATAGCTACTGTTATAATTAGCGTTATATCTCAATTTTATGGTTATATTAGCAGTTGGTATGGATATTTAATGCTCCTTGTGTGTGTTCCTGTTATTAGTTTTTTTACTTTTGCTCTTATTGCTTGTAGTTGTTATTGGTTAAGACTATGGTGGTTGTTTGGCAAGTATACTGGTTTAATCGACAAAGTTTGTGGTTTTGTTATTATTCTCTTAGCTATTACGAATGTAAAAAGTATATTAAGTGGTCTATAAAGCATTATTTTATATAATACCTATCAAAAATTAAATATATCGCTTTAGTTCATTATTTAAATCAATTGTTTTATATTCACCTTTCTTTTTGAGATTATCAAAATGATTTTTATGTTTATAATATATTTCACTAACAAATCTTGTATCATTTTTTCCGCGCTTTAATTGCACAATTATATCAATTACAGAATTGATATAATTTATAACTTCACTAGGAGGTATTCCTAATCCAGCTTGCATTACCATCATTTTTAATTGTTCTTTTGCCATCATAGGTGTATCTGCGTGCAATGTAGATATTGATCCAGGGTGTCCTGTATTGATAGCTCTTAAAAAACCAAATGCTTCAGAGCCACGTAACTCACCAACTATAATTCTTTCAGGTCTCATACGTAAACAAACTTCAACTAAATCTTGTGCCGTTATATTAGCTCTACCTTGTTTTCCTTTTGAACAAAGAAGATGAACATGATTTTTATGTGTAGATAAGTCAATTTCTCTTGCATCTTCTATTGTTATTAATCTTTCATTTTCTGGTATAGCTCGCAAAACAGCATTTGTAAAAGTTGTTTTACCGGTTGATGTACCACCGGAACATATTATATTTTTTTTAAATAAAACAGCATATTTTAAAAATTCTTTTATTCTTTTATTTATCAATAATTCATACAATATTTGATCGTTTGTATCGTTTACTTCTTCTATTGAACAGTTGTCAAAACAATGCATTGATTCATAATCATCTAATGTCCATTTTAATGGAGATGGTTTTCTAATAGAATAAGCTATTTGACCAATTTCACATGCCGGCGGAATGACTATTTGAATACGGTAACCATTTGGAAGTGTACCACTTAATAAAGGATGTTCTTCGTCAATCATCTGTTCAGTTGATTGCGCGACAAGAGAAGCCATGCTACGAAGATATTTCATATCACATTTTGGCACTACATATGATTTAGTTTTTCCATATTGTTCAATCCACAATTCACATGGTTTATTAATTGTAATTTCTGTAACACCATCTAAATTAAAATATTTTTCAAATGGTTTTAAAA
>CAMKKS010000038.1 GCA_946413485.1 uncultured Rickettsiales bacterium
AAACACCAGCCGAAACACATAATGTTCCAAGTGTTTCATTAACCAATCTATGTTTAACTTCGTATCTATTGTCGCAAATATTTGCATTATGTCCACAATCAGATGCATATTGTTCATATGCAGTTTTATTGCTTGGCATTCCATTATTATTATCTATCATGTAAACACCTTTAAGTCGTTGAAGCATATTTGTTTTTCTATTAGCTTTATCTAAAGAAAAGTAATCAATATCCATTGTTATAATATCTTTTGGTCTATCTTGAAATTCTTCTGGTTCTTTTACAATATCATTGTATCTAATAGACAAAGGTCTACCTGGTGTTGTTGATGCAATACCACTAGAATTTTTTTTCCATCTGATTGTATAATCATATGGTGCATAACCAAAATCACCAAAAAGTTTTGTATTAGAATAATCAGATAATTTGTCTGCAAATTCAAAACCATCATTAATACATATCTGCGTATAAGATCTAAAATCTATATTTTTTTTATATTCCGGTAAATCACTATCTGTTCCTAATAATTTTATTTTTGGTCTTCTATCTTCAGCCTGACAATCTGAAATACTCTTTTCTTTATCTAAACAATTAACATAGCCATTACATTCATACAATGATATAAAACTAGTTAAACATGCCATCTTTTTTTCAAGTGATGTTATATTTGTACATTCAGAAATATCTGATGGTGGATTTTTTAATAAATACTCATCTTGTCCTGGTTCATTCATTATTTTTAGAAAAACACATGAATTATTATATTTTGCTGAAAATCTTTTCATATACATTATAGCATCAGACGATATACCAGCATTTGATTTACTTGTTATTTTTCCATCTATAAGACTAAAAGAATCTTTATTATAACCGGCTAATGTTATTTGTTTTATAATAGGTGATAATTTTTTATCATTTTCAAATTCATCGCCTTCAAAAGAAGATAATCTTGATGGGACTAAAGATATTTTTAATCTCGCTTCACTAGGATCGTTTGAATTAGAAACAGAATTAAAATCTTGTTCTAAAACCAATGGAGAATTGATGTATATACTTCCTTCATCATAAGAATATTTTAAAGGTGGTCTTGAAACTTTTCCAATATTTTCGAAATATAAATATGCTCCATTCTCATTCATTGGCAATTTTTCAAAATTTGAATTTGGATCAAAATCATACTTAAACTCTAATATATTCATTTTATCACTTGAAGGATCAACGTTTTTTGCATTTTTTATAGCATTAACAAAACTGCTATCATCTACTATAAACTTAAAAATAGATCCATCAGACAATAAAGATTTATTATCTACAAGCTGTGTTGGTATTTCGTTTATAAAACGCACCTTATAAGCAACAAGCGCACTTTCATTTGTTGAAAAATTATATTCTAATCTAAGCATAACATAACTTACATCACCAGAAGCTTTTAATAAACATTGTCCATCTTCATTTTTAACTTGACTTAAAGCACCTATAGTAAATATAACTGGATAAAAATTACTAAATAAAATCTTTTTTGATGTAGGAAAATTATATTTATTATTTGAAGAATATTCTTCACTAACACCAATTGGTTGATTATAATAATATTCTTCATTACCTAGCAATAAAGATGAATTATAACCTATTAATCTTTCATTTTTTCCGGAAACAATATTAATTTTTGGTGAAAAAAAAGTTCCACGTTTTTTGTAGCCAAATTCAGGATTAATTACATAAGGACATTCATCATAGCTATGATTTTCATAATCATTGTAAAATTGTCTTGCATAAACCCCATTACCAAATAAATTGCATTGAGGATTTGCTATTAAATCTTCTTTTGTTTCACAATTTGAAGAAGTTTTTTTTGCAACACGTAAAAAATGTCTTGGTCCCGCTGATAATCTTGTTTTTCCGCAACCGCATAATTTTCCATCATAATAACCACATAAATAAGAACCTTCACCATATAAATCATCAATATATTGTCTATAATTTTTATTTTTAGCAACTTCATAAGCATAGCTTTTTCTACTTTCATTTAGGCATTTATATATTTTATTACAATAAAAATTAACCGCTCTATATTTTTGTAAACATAAATAACAATTCTTAGCTTTTTGTGTTGCATTTTTCCATGTATCTGACGTTTTTGGTGGTATAAAATTATTTGCTCTACATTCTTCGTCGTTACAAGGACAAGTTTGCGGCGTACTACAATTATTTGGATTATATTTTTCTGAAAGTGGCTGACAAAATCTAGTAGAAAAATCAACTGCATTTTTATATTGATCATCTGTTGCTTCTTTTATATAAACATAACCAAGAGAATTTATATTATGTTCATATTCTGGACAATCTTGTTCATCTTTTGTTTTATAACTTCCAGTATAATAAGGATCTGTATATGATAAACTTTTCATCTCTAAACTAAACTTTCCTAATGTTTCGCCATTTGATAATGTATGACATTCGGCAAAGCCAGATGGTGGTTGATAACATACTTCTGCTTTATAAGAACCACCTGTAAAACCTAAACTAGTTACCCAACAAGCACCCTCGTAAGAATCTGTTTTAGCACAAGCAGGTTCATTTCTATCATTATTTATTCCAAGTTGATTAATTAAATTATAATCATCTGAGCAAGTAGATATCTTATAATTCGTCTTTGTATCAATCCAGGACTTTCCATCTTTATCGACTTCATAGCCAAGAGTTGATATATTTCTTAACATATCTTTATTTCCTTCAGCTAATAAAACGTTTTGCGTTATTAGTGAAAAAAATAATACCCAAGAGATATTTGCTTGTTTCACGATATTTTAATAAAAATTATTTTGTTTATTTTCAAATATTTTTTGTATTTCTTTTTTATTGATTTTTATTGCTTTACAAAAATAAAAGATTATATCTCATTAAATGAATAAAATTATCGCAATTGATACTGAATTTAATAGAACACATACATATCGCCCGATTTTATCTATCATACAAATAAAAATAAATGATGAAGAACCAATTATATACGATGTATATGGAAAAAAAAATGAAAATCTTAAAGATTTAATTGAAATACTTTCAGATAAGAACGCAATTAAAATCATACATTCAGCACATAATGACATTGAAGCAATTTTTTGCCGTTTTAACATCATTATCAATAATGTTTTTGATACTCAAATTGGATACAAAATAATTAAAAATGACAAAAGCGAAATCAGCTACTCAAGTTTAGTAGAATATTTCTGTGAAAAAAAAATTATAAAAAATAAACTTTTGCAAAAATCAAATTGGTTAAAACGTCCATTAACTAATGAACAAATTATTTATGCTAAGCAAGATGTAATTTATCTACATGACATATATAACAAAATGATGTCTTTTTTTAAAGAAAATAAAGAAAAATATGCTCAATTTTCAAATGAATGCCTATTGCTAGAAAATAAAGAAAAATATGAATTTAATCCAATAAAAGTTTGGCAAAAAATAAAACATAAATATATTAATGATATAGATTATAAATTAATTGAAAAATTGATATTTTCTCGTGAAATACTTGCTTATAAAGCGAATATTCCGCGAGAATTTGCAATTAAAACGAAATATTTAATCGATTTTGCAAAAACAGGAGATAAAGAAATATTATTAAATAATATACATCGTAAAATAGATTCTAATACTTTCATTAATATATATAAAAAATATAAATAAATTTATATACTTCCATAAATAGAAAAAAAATTTAATAAAAAAATGTTTTTAATTCTTTTTATGGTCTCTATATTCAAAAATAAAGCAAAGAAACAAAAAATTGCTGGTAACGATCGTTATTTTAACAGAACTTATTATTTTCAATCAAACACAAAGCCACAATTTGGTGATAAAGATTATGAAAGCTTTGCGCATGATGGTTATATAAGTAATGTTGTAGCATATAGAGCAATAAACATGATTTCCAGAGCAATATCATCGATTGGTTTATCATATTTTGAAATCAATGAAAATGGTGAAAAAAGCGAATTAAAAAACAATGATAGTGTTATTAAATTAATAAAAAATCCAAATCCAATTGAAAATTATGTATCTTTTATGGAAAAAATAGTAAATTCATATTTAATATCTGGTAATGTATATTTACAAGCCGTGCGCGGTGATAATGATATTATAGAAGAAATTTATTTATTACGTAGCGACAGAGTTTCTATTGCGCCAGGAATCGGTAATATACCAAACTATTATAGATATAAAATTGGTAATCTAACATTTGACTTTCCTTGCGATGAAAAAACGGGAATGAGTGATATTTTACACATAAAAACATTTAACCCACTTGATGATTGGTATGGTTTATCACCAATGGAACCAGCTAATTATTCTATAGAACAACATAATGAATGTATAAAATGGAATAAATCATTGTTAGAAAACGGAGCAAGACCTTGTGGTGCTTTAGTCGTAAAACAATCAATGACAGATGATATTTACAATAGACTTAAAAATGATATTGATGATGCTTTTTGTGGTAGTGAAAATACCGGAAGATATATGATACTCGAAGGTGGCGTTGAATGGAAAGAAATGGGTTGTTCGCCTAGAGACATGGATTACATTGAAACAAAAAATTCTGCTGCTAGAGATATTGCAATGGCTTTCGGAATACAACCACAACTTCTAGGAATAAAAGGCGAAACAACGTATAATAATATGTCAGAAGCAAGAATGACATTTTGGGAAGATACGGTTTTACCAATAGCAAATTTAATTCTATCTTCAATTGCAAAATGGATATCACAATCTAATCATAGAAACATAATAATCGAGCCAGATTTAGATACTATATCATCATTAGCTGAACAAAGACAAAAAACATGGGAAGTTGTTAATAATAGTGAATTTGTAAGCCAAGAAGAAAAACGTGAAAGCTTAGGGTTTGATAGCAAAATAAAACAATCATCCAAAAAAGACAAAAAATAAACAAAATAAACAAAAATAAACGATTAAAGCTGCTTAATGTTATTTTAAGCAGCTTAATATAAAAATGTAAGATTTTCAAAAAAATTAAATTCTTTTAGCAATTCTTAATTTTGCACTTCTTGATCTAATATTTTTTCTAATTTCTTCCTCCGATGGACAAATTGGTTTCCTTTTAACCACTTCTAAAGTAGAACTTGAGAAGTTGCTTTTTAAAGTCAATATTTCAGGGTCATTTCTGTTAAAATGTTTAACATCGCCTTTTGAGTATTTTTGAAACAAATTTTTAACAATTTTATCTTCTAAAGAATGAAAAGTTATAACGGCAATTTTACACCCTACTGGTGTAAGTGTTGATGCAATTGTTATACTTTGTTCAAGTTCTTTTAATTCATCGTTTACAACAATTCTTAATGCTTGAAAGGTACGTGTAGCTGGATGTATTTTATCATGATAAAAAGGCAAACAATCTTTTATAAGATTTGCTAGCTGCAATGTTGTTGTTATTGCTTCTTTTTCTCTGTATTTTACAATGCTTTTTGCGATTTTTCTTGCAAATTTTTCATTTCCATATTGATATATTATATCAGAAAGCTCTTTTTCGCCTAAATTATTAACTAAATCCTCTGCTGACATACTATTGCAACCCATGCGCATATCAAGCTTTCCGTCATGATAAAAAGAAAAACCTCTTTCAGGTGTATCTATTTGCATTGATGAAACACCTATGTCATACAAAATACCATCAAGATTATTGCAATTTTTATTATTAATAATAAAGTTATACTTCTCAAGTATTTCTTTAAGTTGTGAAAATTTTGCATTGATAAATACTAAGTTTTCTTTATATTTTTTTTGAAGTTCAAAAGCAAACTTTTGATTATTTTTATCTCTATCTATTGCTATAACCTTTGCACCATTCTCTAAAAGTGCCCTTGTATGTCCGCCTGCACCAAACGTACAATCGATAAAAATTTTTCCACTTGATGGTTGCAAGAAATCTATAACCTCTTTTTTTAGCACAGAAATATGTTCTTCCATAAAAATAGTATGTACACATATAAAACAACTTTAAAATAACTGTACGGCGAAAAAAACGCATTTAAACGACGTATTATTGATTATCGGTATTTTTTTCAATTAACCCCTCTTCTATTATATTTTCTTCATTATTTTTAAAATCTCTTATTTCTTTATTCTGTTCATTATCATTATTATTCTTTACCACAATTTGATTTAATAATAATTTTAATTCTGATAGCATTTTTAAACTATTTTCTTTATTCCTTTTTTTATATGCAATCTTATCCATAATATTTTTAACTATACTCTTGATTTCATGATTATCATTTAAGCTTTCTATTGTATCATTATCCACGTTATCTACATTGTTTACATTATCTATATTTACATTATCTATATTTTCATTATCATCTGTCATATGTATATAACTATTTTAACCCATTAAATATGTTATGAAACAATTTATAATTAAAATATAAATACAACATAAAACTACAGTTGATATTGTTGCTTTTTTAACACCAATAAAACCATTCATTGTTTTATTTCCCTTATAGCAAGCAACGGTTGATATTATTAATCCAAAAACAAAAGATTTAAGTATACATACATAATATGCATCTATTTCAAAACCTTCATATATTAAATTAATAAAACTTATATTGCTAAAATTAAACATTGTAACAGATACTATAAAACTACCAATAACGCCAGTTATTACAGTTATTGTTGCTAAAATCGGTTGCATTACGGCAACAGATAATATACGAGGAATATATAAAAATCTATATTTATTAATAGACATTGTTGTTAAAACATCAATTTGATTATTTGTTGACATACTACCTATCTCGGCTGTCATAGATGAACCTACACGAGAAACCATCATTAAAGCACAAAAAACAGGAGCTAATTCTTTCAATAATGCAACCAATACAATATAAGGCACAGTATTATTAACGCCAAATTTTTGCAAACTCAAAAATAATTGCAAAGTTACAACAGAACCAATGAATAAACCTGTAACGCCTATCACAGGTATTGAACAAAAACCATTTGCAAAAAACGATTCAAGAAAACCTTTTAAAAAAAATCTTCCACCAAAAGCTGAGACAACTAATCTTTTAAAAAAAATTGAAAATCTTCCAATTGCAGAAATAAAAGAAATTACATTTCTACCAACTATATAAATAACACTATACACAATATTAAACCATGTATCTGTCATAAATAATAGTATTGTTTACTAATTTAACTTTTATTATTTGCAAGATTTTTATTTATTCTTTCAATTGGTTTTAACATGTTATACGAATTATATTCAACATCTAAAAAACTAAATATTTTCTCAAAAATTGATTGTTCATTGTCATGATCTTTTTTTTTATAAAAATAACCACCACTTGTCCCTAAATTTATTAATTCAACAACAAACAAATCTCTGCTGCTTTTATTTTTTGCACCTGTTAATACAATAAACAAATGTTTATCACCATAATTACCCCAAGCTGAAAAATTATATCCAGAAGCATTTAAATAACCTGTTTTTCCACCTTCAAGACCAGTTAGATTATCTTGTATTTTTGATGTTTTTGTGTCATATTTACCATTT
>CAMKKS010000039.1 GCA_946413485.1 uncultured Rickettsiales bacterium
AAGTTTGTGAGAGTATATATTTTTCCGTTGCTTCTGGATCTTCTTTATCACAGGCTTGTCAAGAAGCATCAAGTAGTTTTACTCATGATATCATTGGTCTTATAAAAATAGCCGAACAAACGGGAAAATTTTATAAGATTTTTACAGAGATTGTAGATTATATCAAATGGAATTTTGATACTAAAATACGAGCAAGACGCGCAATACGTGGCCCTCTTGGAACACTTATTTTTATGATTGCTGTTATTATCGCAATGTCATCTTTAATTTTACCAAAAATTATAGATTTTATAAGTTATTTTAATATTGAAACACCGATATACACAAGAGCATTAATTTCTTTTGCAAGTTTTATAAAAACTAAGTGGTTGACTATGTTTATGGTGTTTTTTGTTTTGTTTATTTTTATTAAACTTATTTCATTTGTCAACGAGAGTATTGGAATAAAAATTGATTATTTAAAGTTAAAAATACCTTTATTTGGTAACTTGATGCTAAAGATAGATACATCAAGGTTTATTACTTTTTTTAGTATTATGTATAGGAATAATACAGATGTTCTTGAAATTATGGATAGTGTTTCTAAGATTGTATCTAATAGATATTTTGCCAAAAAAATATTGGATGTAAGAGATAGAATTTCTGAAGGTGCAACAATTTTTGGTTCAATAAATCAAGAGAAAACTTTTCCAACTATGTTTAGGAGAATGATAGCTATTTGCGAAGCAACAGGCGAAGTTGAATTTGTATTAGAAAATGTTAGATATTTTTATGATACAGAAGTTAAAGACGCAACAGATAGATTTGTTGGCCTTATAAGACCTATTACTACAATTTTATTAGGTATAATGGTTGCTTGGATGGGAATAGCAATGCTTGTACCTATATATTCTCATATTGGCAATATAGGTGATTTATCTGTCCAAAGCATTAATTACTAATGTTTTTTAAAAAATTTTGATTCTTTTCTTTTGAAGAAAGGTTTTCTTGAATATCTTTTTTTATTAAATTTAACTTTTATAGAAGAAAAAAAATGATTATTTTTTACAATGTTTGTTTCTCGTTTTTTGATTAGAGATCTGATTATTTTAAATAAAATGTAAGTTACTGCTATAATAATACATATGATTGTAAATTTACTTATTGCTTCATGTATTTTTTCTTCACTACTACCAAAAAAATATCCAATTAAGAGCATTGATGTTGAAAAAATAAAACCACCCAAAGCATTATATAAGATAAATGGAAAAATAGGCATTTTAGCCATTCCCGCTGGAATTGTAATGATATGCTTAAATGCTGGAATTGGTATAAATCTACCAACGAACATTAGTAATCTACTATGATTTAAGAATTTTTTTTCAAGTTTTTCCAATTTATCTATGTTTATATGGAGCATCTTTGAATGTTTATATATAAAATTTCTTCCAAGAATTCTTGCAAACCAATAATTAATTAAACAACCGACAATAATACCAGAAGTACATGATATTATCAATAATGGTAAACTTTTTAAACCAAGATATGAATAATATCCCATAGGTATGATAATTGTTTCAACTGGTATTACAACTGGAAAAGCAGTGCTTTCTAGCGCTGATAAAATAAAAACATGACAATAATTAAGCTCACCAATAAACTTAAAAAGTTCAATAATGAAATCTTTAATCATTTTATAAAATAATATACTTTATTTTAAACGTTTTTTATTTTTTCAATAATAGATTTAAAAATATCTGGTTTATTGACAGCAATATCTGCTAACATTTTTCTATTTAAAGATATTCCTGCCTTATGTAAAGAATTTATGAAAGTAGAATATTTCAATCCAAATTCACGAACAGCAGCATTTAAGCGAACAATCCATAATGAACGGAAAGATCTTCTACGAACTTTTCTATCTCTATAATTATATTGCTGCGCCTTTTCAACTCTTTCTTTAGCTATACGATAACAATTTTTATTACGTCCATAATATCCTTTTGCGTGTTTTAAAATCTTCTTACGATATTTTCTACTAGCTACACTTCTTTTAACTTTTGCCATAATCAATAAAAAAATACTTAATGCAAATGTAAATTACAACACTTAATTAACATTGGTGCATCTTCAACTAAAATTGTTGTTCCTCTTAATTCCCTTATTTGTCTAGCTGATCTTTTTCTCATATTATGTCTTTTGTTTGCTTGTGTTGCTCTAACAAAACCATTAGCTGTCAAAGAAAACCTCTTTTTTACAGAAGATTTTACTTTTAATCTGTAATTACTCTTTTTTACTGCGTTTTTAGCTTTATTACCATTTCTTAATTTACGCATTTTTTTTAATTTTGGTTTCATTAAAAAATCATAATAATGTAAAATGACAAAAATTAAAGTCAATATATTAATTATGACAATTTGACTATTATTTTATGATAACAATAAGTATTTATTATTGCGGGTGTAATTCAATGGTAGAATTTCAGCTTCCCAAGCTGACAGCGTGGGTTCGATTCCCATCACCCGCTCAAGATTATTTAACTATTATAATCCTCAACAAAAGCTACTTCGCCGTATGGAATAGTATTCTCTACCATTAAATCATATTTTTGTTTAAATTTGTTATCATTTTGGCTGTAAGCTGATAATGAATTTTTGTTGTTATTACCAACTTTTATGATTTGTTTATTGTTATCTTCATCGTCTATTGATATACTTTTCATTATTTCATCGGTTAATTGAGAATTTTCATCTAAATTTATAATCCTATTTATAATATAAATATTTTGTTTTTCTTCTTCTTTTTTATCATTTTTTGTTACGTTATTTTCTTTTTCCGGAAGATTTGCTTTTTCAACAGGTGTTGTTGTATTTTCTTTTTTCTCTTCGTCCTTAGCTACAACATCATTGGTTAACGTTGTTACGTTTTTTTTTTCTACATTTTTTGTTGTTGTGTCTTTCTTTTTCTCATCTTTATCTTTTACAATAATAACACCTGATTTAATTTTACTTCTTTTAACATTATTTTTACTAATATTTTTTGTTTTTTTTGTTCCTTTTACTTGTTTTTGTTGTTTATTTGAGGTAATTATATTTGGTTGAAAATTTATATTAATATTTCTAGCGCCATCTTTTATTTTTATAACACTTTGTTGATTGTTTTTATAATCGCCTTTTATAGTTATTTCTTGATTTAATGTTTTATCATTGTTATTTTCATTATTATTAGCTTTTTTCTGAACTTTATTATTAACTTGTTCTATTTTTTGTTCTGTTTTCTTATTACCGATGTTTATATCTTCAACAAGATTGACAGTATTGGATGTTTTTTTGACAATTTCTTGTTGTGTAGGAATATTTTTTTCTTTTTCTACTACTAAATTATTTTTTTTATACTCTTCAGTTTTGCTTTCAATTTTATTATTTAGTGCAATGATGTCATTTTTTAAAAAGTCCATTTTTTTTGTATCTATTTTTTCAGATGAAATAGTAATTTTAGCCTCTGTATTATCATCTATTTTTATTGTTTTTATAGTTGGTTCATTTTTGAGATTTTGCTGGATTGGTATTTTTAATTCAATTAAGTTTGAATTTGTATTAATTTCATCGGCATAAATTTTTATAACTGGAAATAAAAAGATAAAAAGAAATATTTTTTTCATATGATTATATACTTAATAATAAACAAAATAATGGATTATGTCAAATTAATTTTGTAATATTATGATATAAAAGTGCTTAAGTTGCGAATTCAAATGCTTTTAGCAATAATCCAATTTCTATTGCAATATGATATTCTAAATGACTACTCATGCCATTTACTTTATCTATTGATTTAAATTTTGTTGTAAAAAGTGGCCTAGATGTTGCACCAAATGATAAAGCAATCGATGCTGCAAATGATTGACTTATGTTTGCTAATACACCGATTTTACCTTGATAAGCTACAGCGAAAGCTTTTGATTTTGTAAATTTATTTTTATTCGCTGTCGTTACGCTTGAAATTCCTTTATCATCATATGTTTTAGATTGTGTTATCTCGGAACCAATATACGTGCCACCGCTTACTAAAGCTAATCCTGCGCCACCGCCTAAAAATACATCCCAATCGGTTTTCATCATTTTGAATACGTTTTCAAAATTATAATACATACTATAACCAAATTTATAAATATCTGCGCAAGTGCCAATTGAAGAAATATTTCTTCCATCTATCGTTGCATAATTATACGATTTTCCTCCAATTGTTATTGTATTACCGCTTAAATCTAATACTTTTGAAGCAATGCCATACCATTCAAAATTAATTTCATGACGAAAATTTGATCCAGAAGTGTGTAGGCCAATATCTATACCGACTGAATAAGTATACCTACCTAATGTTTTTCTTTCAATATCATTTGGAATTGCAGAATAATAACTATTTATAGCGTTTTTATTTGGTGATATTGCAGTTATGATATTTGGTGTCCAAGTTTTTACTATAAAACCAGAATGTATTCCAAGATATACATCGACGTTATTTGTTTTTTTAAATGCACCATATAATATTTTTTTTTTATATTCTTCAGCAAAAAAAGCATTTGCTGTATTTGTTTTTGTTATAGATATCAATGTAACTAATAACATTAAAAATAGACGCATATTATTATAATAATAACTAGTGGACACTATAGGGTTCGAACCTACGACCTATCGCGTGTGATGCGATTGCTCTACCACTGAGCTAAATGTCCAATTTTATGTTTTTATAAAAGATAAATAATATTTTTCAAGTTTTCTATTTTTTAGATTTTTTTATTAAAAAGAAAAAAAAACTTGAATTTTAATTTTACTGTTTTTAAAAGGATTTAGTTTTTATTGGATTTTTTTATGGCAAAGGGAGTTTTTGATAGAAGTAAACCCCATGTTAACATTGGAACAATTGGACATGTTGACCATGGTAAGACTACAACAACTGCAGCTATTACTGCTGTTTTGGAGAAAAAAGGTTTATCTGAAAAGAAAAGTTATGACCAAATAGATGGTGCACCTGAAGAAAAGGCACGTGGTATAACTATTAATACAGCACATGTTGAATATGAAACAGAAAAAAGACATTATGCACACGTCGATTGTCCAGGACATGCTGACTATGTCAAAAATATGATCACAGGTGCAGCACAAATGGATGGTGCTATTTTGGTAGTTTCAGCTCCAGATGGTCCAATGCCACAAACACGTGAACATATACTCTTAGCACGTCAGGTTGGTGTTCCTAAGATTGTTGTTTTCTTAAATAAGATCGATCTTGCTGAAGATGAAGAGATGGTTGCTCTTGTTGAAGAAGAAATTAGAGATTTATTAGATAAATATGGTTTTGATAAAAATGCACCTATTATCCGTGGTTCAGCTTTAAAAGCTTTAAATGGTGACCCAGAAGGTGAAAAATCAATTCTTGAATTAATGAATGCTGTTGACGAATACATTCCAACTCCTGAAAGAGATGTTGAAAAACCATTCTTATTAGCTGTTGAAGACGTCTTTACAATTTCCGGTCGTGGTACTGTTGTCACAGGACGTATTGAACGTGGTGTCGTTAAAATAAATGAAGAAGTAGAATTGGTTGGTTTCAAAGAAGAAAGTAAAAGAACAGTTGTTACTGGTATTGAAATGTTCCGTAAATCATTAGAAGAAGGACGTGCTGGTGATAATGCAGGTTTGTTACTTCGTGGAATCGAAAAAAACGATGTCGAAAGAGGTATGGTTGTTGCAAAACCAGGCACAGTTACACCACATGTTGAATTTGAGGCTGAAATTTATGTTTTAACTAAAGAAGAAGGTGGTAGACATACGCCATTCTTTACTAAATATAGACCTCAATTCTATTTTAGAACAACTGATGTTACTGGTGAAATTACGATGCCTGCAGCAAAAGAAATGGCAATGCCAGGTGATAACGTAACAATCACAGTTAAACTTATTTCACATATAGCTATGGAACAAGGTCTTCGTTTCGCTATTCGTGAAGGAGGTAAAACAGTTGCTTCCGGTGTTGTCACAAAGGTTATTAAATAGTTATTTAGTTTTTTAGATGACTGATAATCCTTGGGATGAATTAAACGAGTCCAATGATAAGCAATCTTCCGTTGATAATAAGTCAGCGGAAGATTTTTTTTCTTTTAAAAAAAATAATAAAGATAATAATAAAGATAATTCTTCAAAAAAAGATAATCCAGATAAAAAAACTAGCAATGTTTTTTTTACAGATATTAATTTTTCAATTCCTTTTGGTTTTAAAAAAAATTTAAATTTGTTTTTTTGTTTTTCTTTTGTAATTTTATTACTTTGGTTAATAAGCGGTATATATACAGTTAGACAAGAAGAAAGTGCAATTGTTATGCGTTTTGGAAAATATGTACGTGACATTGGTCCAGGTTTACATTATCATTTTCCTTATCCAATAGAGGAGGTTACAAAAGAGGCTACAACAAGAGTTCGTGTATTAAAGATTGGCGGCGACGTTGTTTCAAGTAATAATTTAGGCGAAGGCTGGGCTCTAACAGGTGATGAAAATATTGTTAATTTAGAGTTGAATGTTCAATGGAAAATTGATAATTTAAAAAAATTTATTTTTAATGTTCGTGATAAAGAACAAACAATTTATGATGCTACGCAGAGCGCCGTTCGTGAAGTTATTAGTAAGAGAAAATTAGCATCAATATTAACATCTGAGCGTGGTGAAATTGAAGAAGAAACAAAAAAATTGTTACAAGAAATGTTAAATTCTTACGATATGGGAATAAATATTTTAGTAATTCAGATGTTAAAAATTGATCCACCTACGCAGGTATTAGATAGTTTTCGCGATGTACAAACAGCTCGTGTAGACAAAGAAAGTGAGATAAATATGGCATATAAATATAAAAATGATATTTTACCTAAAGTTAGAGGTGAAGCAGGGGGAATTATTGAAAAAGCAAATGGTTATGCAATCTCTATTGTTAATAAAGCAAAAGGTGATGCAAATAGGTTTAATCAGATATACGATCAATATAAAAACGCTCCATTTGTAACACGTAAGAATATGTATTTAGAAGCAATGGGTGAATTATTTACTAAAAATAAGATTACAGTTGTAGATGAAAATGTTAAAAGTATATTATTAGACAATAAGAATAAAAATGACGATAAACAAGCTGAAAAAAATATTCTAGCTTTAGAAGAAAATGAAGAAAAAATTAACAACAATTAGTTTATTTTTTTATCTCATTGTTAATTTCTTTAAATAAAGATATAGATTTTTTATTTTTTGAATCTATAGATATAGATTGTTCTAAATATTTTAGACTTTTTGAAAAAGATCTTTGTTTATAATAGACATAAGCTATATAATACTTTATTTTTGCTGATTTGTTGTAAAATAAATTTGCAAGCAAGAATCTTATTCTAGCATCAATTAAATTATTCTTTTTTAAAGACTCTAATCCAAGTTTAAAGTTATTTTTTGCAGCTTTTCTAAAAGCATTTGGAATGTTTTTTGTAATTTTGAAAAAT
>CAMKKS010000040.1 GCA_946413485.1 uncultured Rickettsiales bacterium
AAAAGAACAACCAAAAGAAGTTTCAATAGCATATGATCAGATATCTGCTATAGGTCTATCAGCTGTTGTAGGAAAACGTATATTTAATACATCTAAAGATGTCGATCTGCAGTTTATTGTAAGTAAATTATTCAAAATGTGTTGTTATTTAATTTCTTTACTAACAACATGTAAATATACAAAACAAATAAAAAAAGTGAAAAAAAGTTTAACTTTTTTTAGTTTTTTAATTGTTGTATTAATATGTCTTTCATATAGTGATTCATTCCACTTTTATTTAAAAAATAATCAAAATATTTGCAAAATATCAAATTTTATAATTGATTATTTATTTTTTCCACTTGGTATTGTTAAAATTTTAATTCAAATTATCACAATAATATTTGCTAAAAAAACAACCGGTGTAAGTGTTGCTTATTTTACAATAAGTGCTTTTTTTACTCTAATAACGTCTTGCAATCTAATTGCAAAAGGCAATTTTCATGATACAACAATTACAATATCTTTGTATAAATGTTTTCTTTACATGTCGATAGTTTTTATTGTTTCAATTGTAAATAAACGTTATTCATCAAAAAAATAATTTTTTTCAAAAATTAATTCTAACCATTTTGTATATTTTTCTGGATTTATTTTTAAATCATTTTGCAACCATTTTATATCAACAAATTTTATCTCCTCAACTTCATCTCGATTTAATGAGTAATTAACACTATTACTATCAATTGTAGTTTTAAACACATAATCAATTTCATTTTCTATTAAATCATTACCAACATTAACATTATATTTAAATATAAAAGCTTCAGTTAAATCACTTTCCAAATTAATACCTAATTCCTCAAAAATACGTTTTTTTATTATTTTTTTACAATTTTTTATATCACTTTTTTTTTGAAAATGACTACAGCAAGTATTGCTCCATAAACCACCAGAATGATATTTATTTTTTGCTCGTTTTTGCAATAATAATTCATTGTTTTTATTAAATAAAAATACAGAAAAAGCAAAATGTTGTAAACCTTTTTTATGCGCCTCTATTTTATCAAACATTCTACCATCAGCTAACAAAATTTTACTCATCATTTACCAATACAAAACTTACTAAAAATAGTATCCAATATCTCATCTGTATATATATCACCTACTATTTGTCCCAATTTATTACATGCATTACGCAATTCTTCACCGATAATTTCTATTGATTCCAGCTCAAAATTAATATTTTTTAAAGATTCAGAACATTGCTCTAGTAAAATATTGTGCCTTTCAGTAATTACAATTGGATCATGGTTTATTTCAACACATTCAAGTACTTTTTGTTTAATTTTTTCAATTAATTTATCAAGATTTTTATTATTTAATAAAGATATCTCTAATACACCATCATCGTAAACTTTTTTACTTTTTTTTAAATCACTTTTGTTTAAAACAAAAATCGTTTTTTCAATGTCAATTTCTTTTTTTTCTTCATCAGAAATATCTTCATCAAAAATATAAATACATAAATCTGCATTTTTAGCAATATCTTTTGCTCTTCTTATGCCCTCTTTTTCAATTATATCATTACTTTCATGTATACCGGCCGTATCATAAAAAATTACTTTGTAACCATCTAAATCTAAATCTACTGATAAAACATCTCTTGTGGTTCCAGCAATTGACGAAACTATTGCAACTTCTCTTTTTGCAAGCCAATTAAACAAAGTTGATTTTCCTACATTTGGTTTTCCTATTATAGCAATAGAAACACCATTATTTATCTTATCTATATTTTTTTTATCAGATAAACAAACCGATAATTCATTTATTAAATCATGTGATATTCTTTCAACATCATCAATCACATCTTGTGGTACCTCTTCTTCTGAAAAATCAATATTAGCTTCAACGAGCGATAAAGCATAAAGTAATTTTTCTCTTATTTTGTTATATTTTTTATAAATATCACCGCTAAACATTAAATTTGCAAGTTTTTGTTGTTGTTTGGTTTCAGCGCGAATCATTGCATTAATACCTTCACATTTAATTAAATTAATTTTACCATTTAAAAAAGCTCTTTTTGAAAACTCACCATTTTTTGCAAATCTAAAATTAGGAATTTTTGAAATTAAATTTAAAAAATCATTCAATATAACTATACTTGCATGTAAATCAACTTCAACTACATTTTCACCTGTAAAACTATTTGGTGCACAAAAAAATTTTATCAAAACTTCATCGATAAATCTACCACTATAATTTAATTTTGTAAAAAAAACATCTTTTTTTTTATTTAAATCTACGGAAATTTCAAAAAATTTAAATAAATCAAAAGCATTCTTGCCGGAAATTCTAACGCTAACAATACTACCACCAATTGGACAAATCGGTGCAAAAATTGTATCCATAACTATATTCAATCATCTAAAATCATTCCATCTGTCTGGATTCTCCATAATGTTTTATAAATTCCATCTTCTTTTAATAAGTCATCATGTTTACCTTCTTGTGTAATTTCACCATCATTTAAAACTAAAATTCTATCCATTTTTCTTAATGTGTTTAACTTATGTGCAATAGCTATAACAGTCTTTCCTTCCATTAATATATCAAGACTTTCATTTATAATTTTTTCTGTTTCACTATCAAGAGCTGATGTAGCTTCATCTAATATCAAAATTGGTGAATTTTTTAACATCGCACGAGCAATTAATATTCTTTGTCTTTGACCGCCGCTTAAACGTATACCTCTTTCACCAACATTTGTATCATAACCATATTCTAAATCCATAATAAAATCATGTGCATTTGCTAATTTAGCTGCTTTTATAACCTCTTGCATTGTAGCTGTTGGTTTTGAATATCTTATATTTTCTAATACAGAACGATTAAATAAAGTTGTATCTTGTGATACAATTGCTATTTTATCTTTAAGACTTTCTTCATTTACATATGAAATATCTTGACCACCTATTAAAATTTTACCATCATTTGCATATAAATTTCTTAAAATTAAGTTAATAAGCGTTGTTTTGCCGGCACCTGAACGACCTGCGAGACCAACTTTTTCACCAGATTTAATAAATAAATTTAAATGATTGAAAATTTGATTATCTTCATAATAAAAAGACATATCTTTGAATTCTATATCAGTTGTTTTACATAAAAGTTTTTCACCTCCTAAAACTTTATCAGTTACCATTTTACCGGAATTAAGAGATTCTATTCCTTGTCTTATCGAACAAGCATCTGAAAATACATCAACAATAACTTCTTGCACTATTTCTATAAGTGCCAAAGCTTCATAACTTGCGGTAATTGAATAAATAGCATCTGATAAATCAATTTTTCCAATTTGATAAAAATAAAACGTCAAAAAAGTATAAAGTAAACCACATAAAATAAATGAGACAGTTGCTCTTATAATTTTAATATTTTCAACCAATACTTGAACTTTTGACAAGCGTTTTGCTTCAAAATTTTGTATCCTTTTAACACGTTCAAATTCCTGAATCTTACGTGAAAAAAAAATAACACTAGCAAAATTTAAAATAATATCTGTTATGTTTGCAATTGTTTTTCTATATGCTTTCATTCTTTTATCTTGATAAAGTTGCATTTTTTTCAAAGTTGAAACCAATAAAGTAATATAAAATATTATGTATACAATCATTATTGTACCTAATTGCCAGTTAATAATTAAAAAACTCACAAGCAAACAACAACATGTTGTAAATTGAGGAATTATTTCACGAGAAACTCTTTTGATAACACATCTAACATTCCATAATATTGCTGATAAATTACCAACAGAATCACCTGTTGCATTTGAAACAAAAAATTCATATGAATTTTTCATTATACGAGACAAAAATGTAAGTTTTAATTTTGCATCTATTGTTGGATCTATTATTGTATTATAAACAAAACCAGCAGTTCTTTGTAAAACATCAGCTATAAACCAAATTGAAAGCATTATAATAATTGGTGTCAATAATATATCGAGTATTTGTTCCCTTGCACCAGTATATTCACTAGCTGTTTTTATTATTGCTTTTACAAAAATAGGACCCATTGCAAAATTAGAAAGACAATCAGCTATACCAGCAAAAGAAATTAACAAAAGAGCAATACGATGGCCTTTAATAATATCCCAAATAAATCTTACAACTGAAGGTTTCTCGCCGGCCTTAAAGTCTCTACTTCCTTTGTAAGTCATTGGCAAAAAATGTCGATTACGAATATAGCGTATTTTTTTGCGATTTAACAATGACATAAAACAATTTATATTCTCATTTTAAATATAAAAGTCAATTTATATTATTTTTGTCTCAATTATCTAGTTAGAAAATTTTGAATTTATTTCATTATTTTTAAAACGTTATCAACGCCGTATATAGCTATAAAACTTCCCATTCTTGGACCAGTTTCAGTTCCTAATAAAGCTTGATACAAACATTTAAACCAATCTTTCAATATAAATTGTTTTTCATTACCTAAATCATAAACAAGTTGTTGCAATTCTTGTTCTGTTTTATATTTTCCACTTTTAAGTTCATTGTATAATTTATCATATTGTTCCAAAAATTCTCCTTGCGGTTTAACATATTTTTTATTTGGTTTAACAAAATCATTGTAATAATTTACAGCACCACGGACTAATTGTTTTAAATAATTATTATTTCTATCAATATTTTTGTCATACTTTTCAAGAAAATCAAATAATATATTTTCATTATCAGGATTACATACACTAGCAAGATTTAAAATCATTGAATAAGAAACCTTACATGGAATAAAACCAAGCTTTTTCAACTCTTCAGGAGTTTTACCGAAATGTATAAAAAATATTGGATTTTCACTTTGCTCTTCAAAAGTTTGTGTTGAATATTTTGAAAGATACATCATATATTCGTCAATAACTTTAGGTATTACATCAAAATATAATCTTTTTGCCGTTTTTGGTTTTTGATACATAAATAACGCTAAACTATCTCTATCGCCATATCTTAACCATTCATCAACAGTTAAGCCATTTCCTTTTGACTTAGAAATTTTTTGTCCTTTGTTATCTAAAAATAATTCATAAAAAAAGTTAACTGGTGGTTCTTTACCAAGAGTTTTACATATAGCCCTATAAACTGGTTCATTTGGATAATGATCTTTACCATAAATTTCATAGTCAACTTCAAAAGAAGCCCATCTACCACCAAAATCACATTTCCATTGCAATTTACAACCACCATTTAAAAAACTACTTTCTTTTTCACAACCATCTGAACCAATATATCTAATTGTACATTTATCACTATCAACGCTTTTAACACCATTTGCTATTACCTTACCTGTTTCTGGTTCTATAGGCATAAATGGACTATATGTAGATTTTCTTTCATCACCTAAAGTTGGCAACATAATATTCATTAAATCATCATAATGTCTTGCACAATTCTTTAACATTTCATTATGTTTACCACTTTTGTAAATTTTAGTTGCACTAACAAAAATATAATCTTTGTCTTCACCTTCTTTAAAGCCAAAACTTGATAAAAAAGAAATCAATTTATTATTATTATGTTCACCATAACTTGCATCTGTGCAAAACGGATCTGGTATCGACGTCAACGGCATTCCAAGATTCGATTGTAACATATCTTTATTTGGAACATTTTCAGGAACTTTACGTAAAGCATCCATATCATCAGATACACAAAACATTTTAACTGGAATTTCTGGAAACATTTTACTAAAAGCAAATTTAACAAAACTTGTTCTAACTACTTCGCCGAACGTTCCTATATGTGGTAGTCCAGATGGACCATAACCTGTTTCAAAAAGAACATAACCTTTTTCAGGCACTTTTCCATTAATTTTCTTATATATTTTTCTAGCTTCTTCAAAAGGCCATGTATTGTTTTTTTCAAATATATTTGTCGACATAATTAATCAGGAATTTTTATAATTGCACCATCCATTTTTTCATTTATTACAATTTGACAAGCTAAACGTGAATTATGTTGTAAATTAAAAACCATATCAAGAACATTTTCTTCATCATCTTTAGGTGGCTCAATTTTTGATAAAGTTTTATCATCAACAAGTACATGACATGTACCACAAGCGCAAGCGCCGTTGCAAGCTCCCATTAGTTCAACGTTATTGTCTAAAGCAACTTCTAGTAGAGTTTTACCAACAATAGCATCAACTTCAATCTTAGAATTATCTTTTTGTATAAAAGTTATTTTTGGCATAAAATATTTTAAAAACCTCTTGACAAAAACAAAAGCTATTTTATTATCAAGCGTTTTTTTTTATGAAGTTTTTGTTTAAACTCAAAACGCTACTAAGTATAACTACAACATTTTTTATTATAAATTCAAATAATTCAGCTTTTTCTTTTGAAGTTGTTGGATATAACATTACATCAGGAGAAAGAGGACTTGTTGTAAATTGTTACGATTCAGATAGAAAAGAAGGTGATCAAAGAATATGCGATGAATATTCAACAGCAAGAAATTCTGTTTGTCAATTAGTTCCAAGTAGTACATCAACATCAGGCTCAACAACACGTGATGATATGTATATTTGTAATCCTCCAGGGGAAACTTATTGTTTTAGAGATAGCGATTGTTTAGCACTTGGAAAAAATACATGTGTAGCAAAAAAAGGTTCTAATGTTAGATTTGAATCGCAATTTGATAATGAAGATGATTTTGCAGCAAACACGACAAAAATAGGTATATGTGTTGCATCTGGCGGCGATGGTGAACATAATGGTTTAGTGCAATCTGTTTGTAATATGCTAGTGATTGTAACCGGTAGAGTAGCTCGAGGTGTCGTCGGTGGTGTTGTCATTGTTGTTGGTATAATGTTCTTTTTTGGTAAAGTCACATGGTCACTTGTATTGGCTATTTCTCTTGGTGCCGGTGCTATCTTTGGCTTTGATTCTATTGTTTACATTATAACTGGCGGAAAAGTAGAGTGTTACAGACTTTAAAATGAGTATTTTTATTTTCCAGCAAGATTATATGCTTCACGCAAGTGAATGCCAGCAGTTAAAATGTAATATCTGTGGACATGAATATAACTTGTGGTGTAGAAAAGATAAAATAGAACAAGCGCAAGACATTATAGATAGAATTAAGCCTTTAATTGATAAAATAGCAAACAAAAGTAAGATACTTTCTTTTGAAAAAGTATTGTTTATGGCAATGTTAGAGTTGTTAGCAAAAGAAAAAGATTTCCAAATACAACCTAAACAAGAAACAATAGAAAATAAAACAGATTTTGACATTAAAATTGCAAAACAAAAAGAATGTTTAATAAAAGAATTTATAGAAATATTAAAACAAATACAAGAAGCGCTTTAATAGTTTTATTTTAATATATGACGGAAAATATTTATATAACAACACCAATATATTACGTTAATGGTGA
>CAMKKS010000041.1 GCA_946413485.1 uncultured Rickettsiales bacterium
AATTCAGCAGTTTTTTTATTTAAAAATAAACCAGAATGAAACAAAAAACCATGATGCAATTGTTCTATTATAGCTTTTTCAATTATTGAGCATGTATTTAATAAAGTATTATTGCCTGAGCTACAAGAAAAATCAATAACTTTCTTTTTATTGCTATCGTATAAATAAAAACCATCAGATCTTACTGGCGCGTAATTAAGTTCAAGATAATCATCTTCGTTTGAAGTTTTTTTCATAAAAAACAATTAAATTTAAAATGGAATATCGTCATCCACTAAATCTTCACTATCATTATTGCTATTATCATTAATATCCTCATTAAATGATTGTTGTTCGTTATTATTATTTTCATCAAAACTTGATGATGTGTCGTTATTTGTGTCGCGTGGTTTAGGGTCTAATAGCTTTATAGTATGACTATAATCTTGTATAAAAATTTCGGTTACATTTCTTTCTATTCCATCATGTTGTGATGTATATTTTCTGTTTCTAACTATACCTTCTAAATATATTTTACTTCCTTTATGGATTGCTTTTTCAGCTAGTTTTATAATATTTTCACTAAAAATTACAATCTTATGCCATTCCGTTCTACTTTGTCTTTGAAAATCTTTATCTACCCAGTATTCACTAGTTGCAAGTGAAAAGTTTGCAACTTTATTGCCATTTGGCATTGTTCTTATATCTGGATCTGAACCAACGTTTCCTATTAATATTGATTTATTATAACTTTGTTCTTCTTCGCTATCTAATTCGCCTAATAATTTTATTGTATGACTATAATTTTGCAATACAACTTCGGTTATATTTTTTTCAACTCCATCTTGTGTTGTTTGTTTTCTTGTTTTTAACATACCATCTAAAAAGATGTTAGAATCTTTTTTAACAAATTTTTCAACAAAATCTACGAGTCTTTCGTCGTAAACCACAATTTTATGAGTTTCAGCTTTAATTTGCTTTTGAGAATTTTTATCAATCCAACTTTCGCTTGTTGTAAGTAAAAAATTTGCTACTCTATTACCATTTTGCATTGCACTAATTGTTGGTTGTGTTACTACTTTTCCAATAAAAGCTACTTTATTTATCATAAAAAATAAAATTTAAAATCAGAGCCATAATCAAAATTTTTTTATAAAAAGCAAATATTAATTTTATAATGTTTTATATATTTAAAACTATTAATATAAAACTTATTTTTGCAAAAGATTAAATATTTTATCAAAATCTACTTTTCCATCAGATGTTTGATAATTCTCCATTAAAGCAATTATTGTTCTACCTATTGCTAAAGCAGATGAATTTAACATATGTGGTAACATTTTTTTACCATTTTTACTTTCATAGCGAATTTTAGATCTTCTTGATTGAAAATCAGTTGTATTAGAGCAACTACAAATTTCACGATATTTATTTTGTCCAGGCAACCAAACTTCAATATCATATGTTTTTGCTGAACAAAAGCCAATATCACCACCGCAAAGAACAACAACTCTATAATGTAAACCAAGCCTTTGTAAGATTGTTTCTGCGCATTTTAACATCAATTCATGTTCGTTTGCGCTTTTATCTGGTTTAGTAATTGATACAATTTCTACTTTTGTAAATTGATGTTGTCTTATCATACCAGTTGTATCTTTTCCAGCACTTCCGGCTTCACTTCTAAAACAAGGGGAATAAGCGCACATACGTATTGGTAATTGTTCTTCTTTTAAAATTGTATCAGCATAAATATTAACTAAAGACGTTTCGGCGGTTGGTATTAAATATCTTCCATCGGTTGTTTTAAATAAATCATTTTCAAATTTTGGTAATTGTCCAGCGTTGTAAGCGGCATTTTGATTGACCATAAAAGGAACAAAAACTTCTTTAAAACCAAACTCATTGCATATTTTTATCATAAAATTACGCAACTCGCGTTCAAGCTTTGCGCATTCATTTTTCATAACAACAAAACGACTACCGCTCATTTTAACAGCAGTTTCAAAATCAAGTGTATTTGTGTTTTTTCCTAGTTCAAAATGCTCAAGAGGGGTAAAATTAAAATTTGGTTTTTCACCATATTTTTTTAATTCAAAATTATCATTTTCATCCTTTCCGAATGGAACATCAACAAGAAGTATATTTGGTATTACTGCTAATTTTTTTATTAATTTATTTTGAATATTTTGCATATCTTCATCTAAAATATTCAATTCATCCGATATTTTTTTTCCTTTTAATATATATTCTTTTAAATCTTCCTTCGTTTTGCCTTGTTTAGCTAAAACTCCAACTTCTTTGGCTAACTTATTTTTTTCAGCTGCCATTGTTTCAAATTTTAACATTATTCTTTTGCGTTTTCTATGTAATTCAAGTATTTTTTTGATATTAAAATCATTTATATTTCGTTTTTGCATTGCTTGTAAAAAATCTTCCTGATTATTAATAATGAAATTTATATCTATCATATATATGATATGATCATATACAAAATAGTATTATTATAATTTGCAAGATTTTTTAGATAACTTATAAGTAAAAATAGAAGTTAAAAATATAACAAGTAGGCTAATTTGTTAAAATAATTATTTTGCGCATAATAAATATTATGGGAAATTTTTACCAGATTCTTTTTTTCTGTGGACAAAATTTAATTTGCAATTCAGACAATTGTTTTATCTTTATAAATTTTTTTTCTTTCTTTTTTTTATATATTTTATCTTTTACATAATAACAATTATAAATTTTGTTTTGCATTTCTTTATCATTGTTTATTTTTTCTATAAGTTTTTTCATTAAATAAGCTGGATGGTATTTTAATAAACTCTTTAATGAAAGATCGGCAGATATTAAAATTAAAGTAACTTTATTCAAAATAAATTCTTTTTCACAAACGTATTTTAATCTTTGATATCTTGTTTCTAATGGCTCAATTAAATATTTTATCTTTGGTATTGCCTCCTCTATTAGAAAAATAGAGCTTATTTTTTTTAAATTATAATAATCGATTGAATCAAGAATATATGTGTTTAAAATACATCCATGACTAAAACCAGATAAAATAAAGCTTATATTGTCGGTTTTTTTACATATTGCGGCTATAATTGAATTTATTAGCTCTTTTTGTCTATTTATTGATGTTTTAATGTGTTTTTTAAAAGTTTCCGCTATTGATAAAAAAGACGAACAATTATTGAAAAATATGCAAATATCCTTATCTTTAATTGATTTAGTAAAATTGCTATCTGTAAAATAATTAATTAAGTCATATTCATAACCATTAATTCCATGAGTATGAATAAAAACCTGTCGTTTATTAGTATGTTCATAAAGAGATATTTTTTTCAATAAACTATTTATGTCATGTAAATCACTTGGATTGATAATTGCTACATATTTTTCTTTATTTTTGTTAAAAATCACTACAACAATGTGTTTTTTTTTTAGAAAATTCAAAAATTTTTTATTAATTTTTTTTTGATTTTTATTCTCTTTCAGAAGAAGACTTGAAAAATCTTTAAAAGAAAAATATTTATTTTCGTAAAAATTTATTTCTTTTGTTTTTTTCATTTAATGAATACTTTTAAAATTATTTTATTTTTCAACTACTATATAATAAATTTGCTTATTTAAAGCATTTCTATTGTTATATTTTTTTACTTCTTGCATTTTATAAGTTTTACAATACTATTTCTGTGTTCTGCATTAGCAGTTCTATAGTAATAAAATTGTAATGAGAGTTTGTTTGGACTTGGGGGCGGTACCCAACAGCTCCACCATAAAAAATTATGGGGCTGATTTAGCTTTGACAGGCAATAAAGCATTACATTTTACTAGGTTTGACCGACCTTAATAAGTCGTTAATAAATGGCAATAAAGCCAACAATGTTATCGATGGCCGTAATGCTTTCTTGCGTAACAACGCTGAAAGTAAACGTTTAGCTGCTTAATATAATGTTAAGCTAAGATAACAGGTCTAGAAAGACCTTAAATTTCAGGGGTTTGCTACTTCCTTGCAACAGAATTGTAGCTTTAAGATTTTTTTATCACTACTGCCATTAATTCAAATATTTTCGTCATTCTATCTGTTATTCCCTGTATACCATCCCTTAAAATTTCCATATTAGAAGACACAATATCAAGTCTTCTTTCAAAAGAGTTGTTATAATAGTCGTCTTCTTGATTATTAAAACAATAATTTCTCCCACTATTGTTATTCATTATTTCATTATATAATGTATTACAAACCGGCCAATCATTGTAGTAATTTTCATCAGTTTGAATTATATTATTAACATTAAAATCATTTTCTTCTAGCAAAAATTCATCTGTTTTATTCTTTTCTTCATTATTAATAACTCTAGGCCTTGAAGTATAAGGCTCGGAATATTTATCTTTATTGCTATAATAATAATTATAGTTTTCATAAATACCATTGCTATTTGATGCGGTATTGACGCAATTTTTTAAAAAACTGCTATCATTCTTATAAGCACAATTTATTTTTTCAATTTGGTTATTACGACTGTCGTGTATATTGTAAAATAAAATAAATAATATATTAACTAAATAAGCAGTTTTAACATAAAGATTATTACACAACATATCTAATATTTGTTCATTTAAAAAATATAAATTTATTCCTATAATAGCTATTGATATAAAAATATATTTATGAAATGATTTAGCTACATCTAGCATTTTAAAATTAAACCAAATATTAAGCATTAGTACTAGAATCATCGTATATATAGCCGATATGCAAAAAATATCAACTGTAGATAATCTATCTATATAATTAAAAAAAACCTCAATAAAATCCATAAACACATACTTATATGACAAAATAATATAAAAAGCTGCGTTAGATAATAAAGAACTTAGCCCAAGATAAGGCTTCAATGTTCACAAAGAAAGAAGTTTATTTTTTAATGTCAAGTATTAAATTAATAACACATTTTAGTGACATAAACTCTATCTATTAATTCTTTTTCAGCACAATATTTATAAATGCTAGCACCACCAATTATGAAAAGCTCATTTTCACCTTTTTCTTTAGCAAAATTAATCCCCTCTTCTATTGTCTGGAAATTTTCACATCCGCTAATGTTTTCTTTATCAAAACTTATAACTATATTTGTTCTATTAATTAAAGGTTTTCCAATTGATTTATAAGTATTTAAACCCATTAAAACACAATGATTAATAGTAATTGATTTAAAATACTTTAATTCTTCTTTTGAAGACCATGGTAAGCCATCGTTTAAACCAATTTCATTATCTCTTCCGACAGCTAAAATAGCGCTTATCTTCACATTAAAAACAATATTATGTAATTATAATATATAATTAAAATCAAGTTAAAAAAATACAAAAATTATCGTGTAGTTGTGTCTAATGTTAAAATAGCATTTGCTATATAAATACCAGCATCTCCAGATGTTGATATATGAAAATTTATTTTTTGCACTTCATCTTTATTTAATTTGTAAATTGTAGATATTATATTCAGTAAATTCTCCGTTGGTTTTATTATTGGCATTTTTCTTGCAGAAAAACCTAATATAATATCTTTAAAATGTAATGGTGAACCATTAATTAAACCGCAACTAACAGCTTTACTAACAGCCTCTTTAACGGCCCAATGTTTTGCTAAAATCAAAACAATCTTATCATTGCTATTATCTTGTATTTCTTTTACTTCTTGTTCTGTAAGAATTTTTTTTAGAAAATGAACACCAAACTTTTTATAGGTATTATCAATTCTTTTTATATCAACAATATCAATACCATTACCTAAAATCATAATTTTATATAAAAAACTATTTTTTCTTTTTCAAGAAAAAACTTATAGGTATAAGTGAATCTTTACTTTTATATTTTAAGTAAAAAACATATTTTGTAATTTTTGTGGCAAGAATAAAAGTAAAACTTCCATCAAATTGGGATGTTAATGAATTTATTTTAGCAAAATCTTTAGAAAAAGACGCAAATGTTTTATTTATTTATGCTACAAACTATGAAACTATAAAAAAAATTTCAGAACTTTTAAATATAAAATGCACTATTTTAAACGATGATCTTGAGGAGCTTGAACGTGCTAGAAGTTTTGGTTTTAATATTGTCTCAGGAAACATAAATTCAGGCATTCTTGAAAAGTTTTCTAACAAAGAATTCGACTATGTTGTTTGTGAAATTGGTTTAAATTCTGCAAGATACATAAATGATTTTTTAAAATCAGTTGTACGTATTGGAAGAAATTTTGTTTTATGTCAAAAAAATGGTGGAATTTTTTCTAAAAGATTAAAATTTCTTTTTAGAGGCTCTTTATATGTAAAAAACCAATACGATGTAATACCTGACGATGAATATGCTTGGTTTAATCGTGATCCTTGGTATTTAACACATAAAGATATAGTAAATTTATGTGCTTGTTGTGGTTTTGTTATAAAAAAAGGAACAATAATTTATAAAAATGGCGAAATAGATAATATCTATGACATTCGTAGTTATCCTAATTTTTCAGCATTTAAAGTATATTATATTATTTCCGATGAAACAACATTAAATCCTACATATAAATTAGGTGGTTCTGTAATATAAATATTAGTATGAAAATAAAAAAAAAAGAAACTGGAATTGTTATTATAGGCTCAGATCATGGTGGTTATAAATATAAAGAAAATTTAATAAAAATTATTAAAGAAATGAATAAAGAAAAAAATAATAAAAAAATTATCAACGTTATTGATGTTGGCACATTTTCTGAAAAAAAATGCGATTATCCTGATATTGTAGAAAAAATGGCAAATAAATTATTAAAGATAATTCCACAAAAAAAAACAGATAAACAAGAAAATTTTGGCGTTTTGATTTGTAAAACAGGTATAGGTATGTGTATGGCGGCAAATAGAAAAGAATATATACGTGCGGCCGTTTGTAATAACATTAAGGCTGCTAAAATGTCACGTAAACATAATAATGCAAATGTACTTTGTATT
>CAMKKS010000042.1 GCA_946413485.1 uncultured Rickettsiales bacterium
TAATAATATTGGTAATTTATTTATAAATGGTAAAAAAGATATTAATAGCTTTTTTAAATTATTTAATTTAAAAATTTTTGATTTAAATAATAATATCAATAATTATCGCGTTACTGGTGATTTAAAACTTTCAACAAACTCAACAGCTTTTGATAATGTTTCTTTCTTTGTAGATGAAGTAAAAGTATTAAATTATAGCAACGTAAATGTTTATGATTATGAGAATAATGATATCAGTCATGATGAAAAAATATTTATACAAAATATTAATCTTAATAAATATTTTAATTTTAAGGAACTTTTTAAGAATTTATATAATAATTTTAATGATTTTCAACAGAATGAAAAGCAGGATGCAATTTTTTGGAAATATTTGTTTGAAAAACGAAACAAAAAATATAATAACAATGTTAAAAAAGTTTTATCTTTAAATAATTTACTTTTTTACGATAAAAAGATAAATTATTTTGTATTGGAGTATGAAGATAATAATAAAAAAACAAATATCGATGTTGTATCTGATGGTGATATTATTAGTGGTAAAATTCATTTTGATTTAGAAAATTTCGACAAAAAAGAGATTATACATTCAGATATGAATGTAAAGAATATTGATTTTAATTTTAATAAAGTTTTTCACGAAGATATACAATTAGCTTGTAATCGTAATTTTTCAGAAATTTTTTATGAAGATAAAGATTACAATATTCCATCTCTTGTGGGGCTTAACGGATTGTTTGATTTAAAAATAGATAAATTTTCTGTAAATAAAAAAATATTTAACGAAATTGATGGAAAAATTAATCTTAATAATGGCGCCGTTAGCACGGAAGGTTTTAAATTTAAATATAACAGTAGTTTAACTGAAATAAATGCATCTATGTTGTTGCAAGGTAGACCGGAATTACAAATTGCTTTTTCCAGTTCAGGTTTAAAAATTAAAGATATTGTTAATTCACCAATCGATGGTTATGTTTCTTTGCAAGCTAATTTAAAAACTTTTGGTTTCAATCCAGTTAAATTTTTACATAATTTAAATGGTGGTGGCAAGTTTGTTGTGCAAAATATATCTATACCTAATTTTGATTTACTTCAAATGAGCAGTGAAGTTATTACTAATGGTTTAAGAGGTGATTACGATTACAAAGGGGAATTAAAAAAAAGTTCATTATATTTCCCGGAAGGTGAAGGAAATTTTTTATTAGAAAATGATATTGTAAAAGGCAATTTAACATTATCTCGTGAATTGGTGAGTGGAAGCGTTGTATTTGAATATGGAATTTTTACAAATATTTTACGTCAAATGTCTGGTAGTTTTGCTGTAATGATGGCAAGAAAACGCTTATCTACACCATTTCCTATATACATACCATTTGCTTGTAATGGTGAAGCGGAAAAACCAGAATGTTTAGTAAAATGGGAACAACTTGATGAAACTTTGGCAAATATTTATCAATCTGTTTAAATTTAGTTTTTATGAAGGGTATTTTTTTACAAATTTTATTCGCTTTTAAAAGAGATGCTGTATTTTTTTGCACAACTTTTTTAGTTTTATGTTGCACGTTTTTTGGAATTTTTTTAGGTTCTAACGCTGTCGTTGAAAACCAAGAAGCTAAAATTGTATATACGGCTGGTTTTTCTCGTGTAGCTATAATTTTAGGTTTTATAACGTTTGTTGTTTTTTACATAAAAAGGATGTTTGAAAATCATGAAATTGAAGTTATATTGTCTCATTCTATATCTCGTCAAAAGGTTCTTATTGCAATGTTTTTTGCTTTTTCTGTTTCTTTATTTGTTCTTATTTTTCCGATTGGTTTAACGCTTTTTTTACTAAAAACCAATGTTTTAAATATTATAATTTGGTGTTTTAGTGTATATTTTGAAGGTCTTATTTTATTAAGTTTTACATTATGCTGTTCGCTTATAATTAATAGTTTTGTTCATAGTTTATCGGCTTGTTTTGTTATGTATTTAGTAGGTAGAGTTATTGGAAATTTTGTTGCATATTTAACGATTTCTTTTTCAACTGATTGGAGAAATTTACTTGGTGCTATTTTAAAAATTTTGTCTTTATTTATTCCAAGACTTGATGTTTTTGGAAAAACATCATGGTTGATTTATGGTGATTATACTTTTAATGAAATCTTGTTATTTATCTTAAAAACTTTTGTTTTTTGTGGTATATTTTTATGTATAGCAAGTATAGATTTAAAAAAAAAAGATTTTTAATTATATGAAAATTAAGGAATTTTTAACTAAAAATGTTGTATACATTTTTCTTTTTATTTTTTTGATTTGCGATTTTTTTATATGGACAAAATGGACAAGTAAAATTAAAGCTGATTTTACAATTACTCCTTTACCGCCTTCTAAAGTTGAAATGAATATTTTTAGTTTTGGTGATAAATCGTTATTATATAGAATATATGGTTTTAAACTGCAAAATGCTGGTGATACATTTGGCGAAACAATACCATTAAAAGATTATGATTACGAAAAACTTGAAAAATGGTTTTACGCTCTTACTGATTTAGATGATAAAAGTGAATATGTTCCATCTATAGCTGGTTTTTATTTTTCTTCAAGTCAAAATGCTGCTGATAATGAATACATAGTTGATTATTTGATTGATTTTGCCGATAAAAATCCTGAAAAATATTGGAGATGGTATGTTACCAGTGCTTACATAATGAAACACAAATTAAAAAACAAAGAAAGAGCATTTGCTGTTGCGAAAAAAATATTAAATTTAAAATCTAATATACCATTTATAAATCGTGTAATGGCTTTATTTATGTTAAATGAGCGTGATCTTCATACTTGTTCTGTTGTTAAAATGGTGGTTGATTTAATTGAAAGTGGCGATTTAGATGATATATTATCTGATAAATTTTTTTCCGTTAATGAAGGCAACTATAACTTTATGTTTAAACTCGTTCAGTATCGTATTGATGCTGTATTAAAAAATAAAAAATTAATGAGAGAATGTTTAAATAGATGAAGCAATATCCCATTTTGGTTTTTTTTCAATTGTTATTTTTTCTTTCGTTATTGGTTCTGTAAAACTTATTTTATAACTATGTAGCATTTGATGTATGTAATTATTTAATTTATCTTCTTTATGTAAATTATTTGTGGTATATACCTGATCGCCAACTATTGGATGTTTAATTGTTTGCATATGCAATCTTATTTGATGAGTTCTGCCGGTTTCAAGTTTGCATTCAACAATTGAATATTTTCCATTGTTTAATGTTTTTATTACTTTATAATTTGTTATTGCTAATTTTGCTCGATAATCATCTGGTAAACAAATTTTCATTTTTTGAATGTTTTTTTTATCTCGGTTAATGTAGTTTTTAATTTTTCCTTCTAATGGTATAGGAACACCATGCACAAGCGCTAAATATCTGCGATCTATATGATGTTCTTTTATCATTTCGCTAATTAATCTGTGTGCTTTATTATTTTTTGCCACAATCATTAAACCACTTGTATCTTTATCTAGTCTATGTACTATTCCTACGCGTTCAGCGCCTCTTTCATTTGATAATGTTATTTTGTTATTTTTTTCAAGCGCTAACAAACCATTAACGAGAGTATTATTTACATTACCAGCCCCAGGATGTACTGTTAGGCCAACTGGTTTATTTATTATTAATAAATTTTCATTTTCAAAAACAATATCAATATCAATTTTTTTTGGTTTAATAGTTTGATGTTTTCTTGTTAGAAAAGAATCATTAATGTTAACAACAACCTCGACCCCACTTTTTAAAATAAAAGATGGTTTTTTGATACATTTATTTTCAATAAAAACATTTTCATTTTTTATAATTTTTTGTATTTCCATACGTGAGAATTCATTTTTCAATACATGTGTTAAAAAGACATCTAACCTAATATTTGATGAAGCAATGAATGTTTTTTTCAAAAGAAATACAGTTTTTAGTAAAAGAAAAATATTATTTTTCAAGAAAGTTTTAACTTAATTTATAAACTATGTAATTTTTCAAAATAAATTGGTAACCATTTTGAACTATCTTCACCATATTCTTTTCTTATTTGATCAACCATTACGCAAAGATCTATTCTACCTGACAAAGTATTTATCATATCATCCATACCAGACATATTAGCTCTTGCTATAACACCATTTTGATCTTGTTTTAACAAGAAAAATCTACTTGATGGATCTGTATTTTTTATAAGGGCTAACTCGCGTTTAGATAACATAAATATATCACGATAAGCATTAGTTGCTTTTAAATTTGCAAGGAAAATTTGTGTTGCAGTTTGTTGTACTAATGTGTCACTAATTTCACTTTTTGTAGCATCTTCGACAGATTGTGTTGCAAATACACAAAATGCGTTTAGCTTTCTCATAACTTTTAACCAATCTTTAATTTTTGGAGCAAAAATTTTATTTCCAATTAATGCCCAAGCTTCATCTATAACTATCATTGTTGGATAACCATCGAGTGATTGATTAATTCTATAAAATATATACAACATTACTGGCGCTAAAGCAATTTTATCTTTTAAAATTTCTGCCATATCAAAAGCAAAAGTTTTATTTGTTGAAAAATCTAGCATATCAACATCATTATCAAAAATTCCAGCTTTAGAGCCATCTGAATGCCACATTTTCAATCTTACTGATAAGCTATTACCAACTTCTAAACCTAAAAATGGTGCTAGGTTTCTTAAAACTCTCTCTTTTTTAGGTAATTTATAAATACCGTCTATTGCAGCTGTTAATTTTATAGTGTCTTCAGCCGTAATGCTTTCATCATGTACAGTTACTAATGCTGTTAACCATTCTACTAAAAAATTACGATTCGCAGGAGTGTCTGGTAAAAATAATGGATTAAAATTACATTTTGTTCCAGGATTTATTATTGTATAACTTCCATTTATTGCTCTTATAAATAATTCCGCGCCTCTATCTTTATCAAAAAAGAATAAACGTGGATTAAATTTTTGCGCTTGTGCTGATAAAAAGTTTAAAAGCATTGTTTTACCACCGCCTGTTGGCCCAACTATCATTGTATGTCCTACATCACGAGCATGAAAATTGAAAAAATATGGTGTTCCAGATGTAGTATCAAGAATTGTGCATGCATTGCCCCAATGATTGTTTTTATATTTTCCAATTGGATAATTATGAAATGAAACAAAACCAGCAAGGTTTAATGTATTTATTGTAGCTTTTCTTGCTATATAACTTGTATTTCCAGGAAATTGTGCCCAAAAACATGGTTCCATATTTATATTTTCTCTAACGGCTGAAATACCAACATTTGAAAATTGTACAATTGCTTGTGAACAAGTTTCATCAAGTGATTTTATGTCATCAGCGATACACATAATTGTTAAATGATGTAAACCAAAACCAAAAGCACCGCTCATTGCTAGATCTAATGCTTCATTAATTTCCATCATTTGTGAAACTGCAACATCATCAGCTTGTTGTAAACGACGTTGTTGAAGTTGCATTTTTGAAATAGCTGCTTGTCTATCTGTAAAAGTATAAGTTTGAGTTATTATGAATTCAGATGGCATATTTAAAAAACCATCTAAAATACCAGAATATGTTTGTGGTCTATATTCTTTCAAACTAATCATACTTGCAAATTTATGATGATTTGGGCCAAATACTTCTATTGTTTTTGTACCAAAATAAATTCTTTGTGTATTTATGTATTTTGATATATCGCCGCGTGGAACAAGCATTTGTTGATCATAACCAACATTAGCTATACGACCTAGAAATTCACAAATTTCTGAAAAATATCCATTTTCCGTTTTTCGTATTCCAAGCAATCTTGCTTTATATGACATAAGACCGGTTACTAATCTATCACGAGCTTCGGCTAAATCAGCATATGTTTCTTGTAATATTTTTGTATCATTGAAATAAGTAGGTAAAAGTTTTTCAAAAAATTTTTTTAAAATACTTGATGGATCTTTTGGCATTTTTTTTATTACAGTTAAATAATATTCGTTTATAAAAGTTCTATCAGCACTATGTTTTTGTTTCCATTGTTCATTTAACATTTCGGTAAAGATATTATTAAACTCTCCTTCTGGAAATGTAGCATATTTTCTTCTAATTGTATGAACGCATAAAGATAAACCATCTACCGCCATACCTTTAAATAGATTGTTTCTTAATATTTTTTTATTATCTACATCTTCGTCATCGGCTGTTTGAAAAGCAAAACCCTCAAGTTTTATAACGGAAATCATCTCATTGTTTTTAGTTAAAATTGTATTATCGTTGTAGTGATAGGTATATGGAATCATTTTTGAAAATGATTTTTCTTTTTTTTCAACTAATCTGTTTTTGTCTTTTGCTTTAAATAAGAAAAACATTTTAATTCAGCAAAAGTATTATACAATAAATACAATTAAAAACAAAACTAATTTTATATTTTTAAAAAAAAATGTTAATAATACTATTATTGACAATAAAAAAAATCATTGTTAATTATTATTCTTAATATGGAAATGAGATTTTTGAAATCATTAAAAGAGGATAGATGTAAAACTAAAAAATTTAATTTGTTATCTTTTTTTCATTTATCATTAAGTATACAGATTGTATTAAGTATTATTTTTGGTGTTTCTCTTGGTGTAACATTAAGATATAAACCAGATTTGTTATTTTTTATTGGTCTAGAAGCAACTAGTTTTCAACATATTGGAAATTTATTTATTAAAATGGTTAAAATGGTAGCAATGCCGCTTATTTTTGCTTGTATAATGCAATCGGTCATTTCTCTTTGTAGAAAAGCTTCAACAGGAAAAATAACAATTCTTACAATTATTATATTTGTTTTTATGACAGTAATATGTATTTCAAGTG
>CAMKKS010000043.1 GCA_946413485.1 uncultured Rickettsiales bacterium
CTCAAATTACAATTCTTCGACAGGTTAAAGAAAATAAATTATTAGTTAATAAAGCAATGATTCTAACAAAAAAATATCCAGAACTAGAAGAATTTGCAAAATCATTGTTAGGTGAACAGTTTGTTGAATTTATTAAAAAAAACAATGCTTATACAAAAGAAAAAAATAACAATGCTAAAAATTCAGCACCACAAATAAGTTTATAATTCTTATTTTTATAAAATTTTTCTTATTTTTTCTTTTAAATTATCAGCACATATATAAATATCATTGTCCTTTTCGAAAGCACAATAATCTATGTTCTCATTCACCGCAAGCGCTAAATTTGATGGCAAAGTCCATGGCGTTGTAGTCCAAACTAACATGTAACAATTTTTACAATCGGGAAAAGCTTTTTGTAAAAATTCAGGTATTTTCTTTAATCTAAATTTTAGATAAACCGATTTACTTTCATGTTGACGATAAGCATTATCCATTTTTGTTTCAAAATTTGATACTGGTGTCTGACATTTCCATGAATAAGGCATTACTCTGTAATCTTCATATATTAAACCTTTTTTATACAACTCATTAAAAGCCCACATAACGCTTTCCATGTATTGCAAGTCCATTGTTCTATAACCTCCATCAAAATCTACCCACCTACCTTGTTTAGTAACATATTCTTTCCATTCATTTGTATATTTTTGCACATCTGCGCGACATAATTCATTAAACTTTTCAATACCATCAAAACCTTCAACTTTACTACGATTGCTATTTTGAGATAAATGTTTTATATCTTGTTTTCCACCAGAAAATTCTTTTTTTTTACCATCGCTATCAATTATCTCTGTTTTATTTGATGTTAATGTTTTTTCAACGCCCATTTCAGCCGGCAAGCCATGACAATCCCACCCAAAACGTCTTTCGACTTTTTCGCTTTTCATTGTATGATATCTTGCATAAATATCTTTAATAAAACCAGTTAAAAGATGTCCATAATGTGGTAAACCATTTGCAAAAGGAGGTCCGTCGAAAAAAACGTATTCACTATCGTTTTCTCTATTTTTAATAGATAAAGTGAAAGTTTTTTCATCTTCCCACTTTTGTCTAAACTTATCCTCTATTTCAGCAAAATGTGTTTTTTTCATTTAAAAAACAAAATATTAGTTTTCATTAAAAAATAAAATACAAGCTTAAATTAAATTTTTATGTTTTTTTATATTTGCGGCTTTAATATAATCTTTAATATATTCATTATCACAGTTAAAAATTTCAGAAGGTTTACCTTCCCATATAACCTTACCTTCTCTTAAAACAATAATTTTATCTCCTATTTCTAAAGCAAAATTTAAATCATGCGTTATAGTAATCATCGTTGCACCGGTATAACTTTTTGTTCTATTTATAGCAGAACTAACGCTTTCACAAACAAGAGGATCGAGACCAGTTGTTGGTTCATCTAATAAAATTAATCCTGGATCTTTTTCTATTGTTCTTGCTAATGCGACACGTCTTTGTAAACCTCCAGAAATCTCAGAAGGACTTAAATCCATCACAGATTCTGGAATATTCAATGTTTTAGCTATATAAATTGCACGATTTTTTAATTCATCTTTTTCCATTTTTAAGTTAAATAATTTATAAAACACAATATTTTCCCAAACTGGAAGATTTTCAAAAAGCGCAGATGATTGGAATAAAAAACCTATATTTTTCATCATCCTTTCTTTATTTTTTTCCGTAATGCCAACTATTTCTTGTTTTTCTATTTTAACACTCCCGCTTGTTGCATTCATTAACATACCAATAATACGCATCATTACTGATTTACCTGTGCCGCTTTCGCCAAGTACTACGACACTTTCATTTTCTTTACATTCAAAGCTAACACCATTAAGAATATTATTACCATTGAAACTTTTTTTTAGGTTCGTGACCTTAACGCAAACACCCGACATATTAATTTGTTTTTTCTACATCTGCCGCTATTGACATTTTAATTATTTTATCTGGTTTATTAACGATTCCATCGTTCATAACGTCTCCCTTTTTAATTTTATCAACATATTCCATGCCATCAATAACATATCCCCAAATAGTATATTGCCCATCTAAATAAAGAGAATCTGTTGTTACAATAAAAAATTGACTATCAGCGCTATTAGGATCATTAGATCTTGCCATAGAAACAGCACCACGTTTATGTGAATACTTATTTGTAAATTCTGCTGGTATTTTTTCACCACTACCACCTGTACCATCACCAAGAGGATCGCCGCCTTGTGCCATAAAACCATCAATTACACGATGAAACGTAAGACCATCATAAAAACCACTTCTGACTAATTCTTTTATTCTTGCGACATGTTTTGGAGCAATGTTTGGTAACATTCTTACAACAACTCTTCCGTCTTTAAGATCAATATAAAGTGTATTTTCCATATTTGTTTCTATTTTTCTTGCAGTTATTGCATCTTTAGAAAAAACAATGTAACAAAAAAAAACTATTACACACAAAAAAAAACTAAAGCTAAAACCTTTAAAAAAAGACCTCATATAAAATGGATGATAGATTTTTTTTAAAAATCAAGAAAAATAAGTTTACCTTATTATTAAAATTATGTTGAAAATAAAAACTTTTTTAAAAACATTAAGTGTTTTCTTATGAAAGATAAAAAAAAAATCAATGAGTTAAAAGAATTAATAGAAAAAGGTAAATTTGATTACAGAGGTATACAAAAATTTATTCCTCAAAGAGAACCTTTTTTAATGTTAGATAGCGTATTAAATATAGATGTAAAAAATAAGCAAATAATTTGTCAAAAATGTATAAGCGTAAACGAATGGTATCTGGCTGGACATTTTCCAGATATACATATCATGCCTGGTGTTTTGTTAATAGAAAGTATGGCGCAAGCAGCTTCTATTATTGGTGAAGCATTAACTATAGAAAAAGACGGAACAATATTGTTTCTTGGTATAGAAAATTGTGATTTTATAAGCACAGCAACAGCTGGTGATGTTTTGAAAATTTTTGCTAAAATCACAAAAATAAAAGGACCAATGATTATAGGAGAATGTGAAATTAAAAAAGAAGATAAAACAATTGCTTGTTGTAAATTAAAAGCTTTTAAAAAAATTATATAGTCAAATTTTACATATTCTTTTTATTCATCCTTATTGCGTTATACAATCCTGCTATCGTGCATAATAATAGCAACAAAAAGAACACGGCTATATTTTTTTGAAAAAAAAATGTATAAATTTTATTTAAAATAAAAGCTGTTAAAACGCCAGCGAACAAATCAGCACATATGTTATACATATATGAAATATTTGAATCATTATTATTTAATATTTGTTTTTTTTTATTCTGTTTTTCTTTAAAATTTTTAATTTTATTTTCTACACTATCTACATTAGATTCAAAATTTTGTCCATCTGTTTTATAGTCAAAGCTCATTTTGTTTTCCTGTTTTTAAATCTTTTTTTATTATTTTTCCATCTTTTTCAAAAAAAACAAAATCAGCACGAAGTTGATTTGCCCATTTAAGTCCTTTTACAAAATCACTAGTAAAATTAAATTCATTTCTAGCATTCAATACAACTTTTGTTTTTTCTGTTAAATGACAATAAAGCTTAGTATTATTCTTTGGTGTATTAATCATATCCATTAAACGTTCCATACCAAATGCAAAACCAAAGGCATTTAATTTCTTTTTTGACATGTTAAAAATTAAATCATTATATTCACCACCACCACAAATAGCATTTTGCGTTTCGCCTATCTTGTCTGTTATAATTTCAAATACAAAGCCTGTATAATAATCTAAACCACGAACAAGATTATTATCAATTTTACATCTTACGTTCTTGTATATCTTAAAATCTTTAAAAGAATCTATATATTTTTTATGTTCATTGGTCAAATTTTCATAAATTTTTGGTGCTTTTTTTAAAATCTCCTTATCGTTCTCATCTTTTGAATCAAGAATTCTTAAAATATTTGTTTCTAAACGTCTCTGACTATCTTCTGATAATTTATCTCTATATTTGTTTAAATATTTTTTAAGCTCTTTAATATAGTTTTCTCTTTCTGCCATTGAACCTAGATAATTTACATGAACCTCTATATCTTTGATACCAATTTTTGTCAAAAACTCTACTATAAAAGAAAGATATATCTTTATTTCTTGTGAAGCATCTTTTAAACCAAAAATTTCAAAATTTAACTGATTAAATTGTCTATAACGTCCTTTTTGTGGTCTATCATAACGAAATACTGGTCCGTATGAAAAAAATTTATGAGGAAAAGGACCTTGAAACAAACCATTCTCTATGATAAATCTACACACGCCAGCTGTCATTTCTGGTCTCAATGCAAGCATATTACCGCTTCTATCTTCAAAACGATAAATCTCTTTCAAAACAACATCACTCTCATCGCCAAGATTACGTTCAAAAAGTGCCGCTTGTTCTACAATTGGTGTTATTAATTTCTTAAAATTATATTGAATTGAAAGCTTTTCAGCGGTTTGCAAAATAAAATCAAACTTCTCGCTTTCGTTACCAAATACATCTTTCATTCCACGAACTATTTGATATTGCATACCTCATGATATATTAAAAATTTTATTTGCAACTATTTTAGCTTTCCTTGACTTTTATTTAACTAAGCTGTTTAACAAGATAACTGCGATCGTGGTGGAATGGTAGACACGTAGCCTTGAGGTGGCTATGCCGAAAGGTGTGGAGGTTCAAGTCCTCTCGGTCGCACCAATATAATTTTATTATCTATCGCAAATTTCTGATTTTGAAAAGAAGTAATTTATTTCAATATTTGCATTTTCTAAACTATCTGAACCATGAACCGAATTTTCAGAAATACTAAGAGCATACTTAGCTCTTATTGTTCCTTCCTTTGCATTAACCGGATTTGTTGCGCCCATGATTTCACGATAATCAGCTACAGCATTTTCTTTTTCAAGGACTTGCACTACAACAGGGTATGAAGACATATATGTTGTAAGTTCATCAAAAAATGGACGTTCTTTATGTACTATATAAAATCCTTCTGCTTTTTCTTTTGTCATATGAATCATTTTCATTGCAATAATCTTAAAACCTGCTTTTTCAAGCATTGAATTTATTTCTCCTGTTAAGTTTCTTTTTACCGCATCAGGTTTAATTATTGAAAATGTTCTCTCTATCATAAAAAAAATCATTTTTAAATTGATAAAAAAAAATAAATTGCAATATTTTATTTACATTATTGTATAAGTTTTATATAAATCATTTCTTGATTTTAATTTTTTCCACTCTATCTCTCAATGGAGATGATTTTTTTCAAAAAAAAAGTAAAAAAAACAAATGAAGAAATGCAAAACTGGTATCAGGATAGATATGTCTCTGTCGCTATACAACGTAATTTTTTGTTATTATTTTCTCTTTTTACATCATGTTCATTATTATTTTGCTTGGTGCTTATTAAAAGATTTTATGAAAATAAAGCAAATGAACCCTACTTAATTGAATATGACAAAAAAACTGGCTATATGACTGTTGTTGAATCAAAAAGTAAAAAAGAATATACAGCACAACAAGCGGTAAAAGAAAGTATGTTATTGCAATATATAAATAAACGCGAAGCACCACAACTTTCAACATTAGAGGAAGATATGAATTACGTTCGTGTTACAACAGCAGCAAAAATATACAATGATTACTTAAATAATATTGGTAGTAATATTAGAATATTAAAAAATTCAGGAGTAAATCCTAAATATGAAATTAAAGTAAAATCATTACAATATTTAGCTGCAAATCGAGTACAAATAAATATAACAAAAAATATAATTGTTGATGAAAAAATAGTATCTAAAGCAGACTATAATATAATTATGACTTTTGGTTTTGTTGATATTGAAATGCCAGTTGAGGATATGCGAGTTAATCCGCTCGGCTTTCAAGTAACATATTATTATGTTAATGAAATTAAAACCTTTAAAAGTGCAATAGTTGATGAAAATAACGATAGTGAAGATGTAAAAAAAGATGAAAAACAAAGTCAAAAATAACATTACTATTTTTAAAAAAAATATTCTAAGTTATAGATATTTCTTAGTATTATTTTTATTTTTTGCAAAAATAGCTTTTCTTCAAAGCACCGCGGTAGCAAAAACTGGTCCAATGCCAACTGATACTAGAATAAAAACATTTATCTATAATCAAAATGAAATTTTTCAAGTAAAATTTATGGTTGGTTATCAATCTATTATAGAACTTCAAAAAGGAGAAAATGTCGAAATGATTACTTTTGGTGATGCGACACCATGGACTGTTCGTGTAATCGAAAGGAGAATTTTTTTAAAAGCAACAGAACCTGGTGTAAAAACAAACATGACAATTATCACTGATAAACGTATGTATATGTTAGAAATATCATCAAATGGCGACGATGATGATAATGATGAAAAAATTACTTTTGTATTACGTTTCTTTTATCCAAATATCAACGTGGATGTTCCACCATCGGCAACAAAATTAGCTAAAATTGCACTAAATAAAAGAGCTGGTCTAGGAACAGACGACACGGATGCAAAAGGTTTCATCGCAAGTGCCGGAATAATAAACAGCAACTATACATATGCCGTAAAAGGAAAAACAGCTACA
>CAMKKS010000044.1 GCA_946413485.1 uncultured Rickettsiales bacterium
CTAGATATTATATCATAATTTTTACCATCTTCTTTTCCTTTATAAACATTAAAAAAATTTCTTTCAGAAATAACAAAATGCGCTGAATCAACACCATTTTTTTTCTTATAGAAAGAATTTTCCTCATCTAATAAAAATTGTTTATTTTGATGTTCATATATTGCTTCTATAATCATTCTTGCAGTTGCGGGTCCACAAGTTGAATTTGTTTTTTGTCCAGCAAAATGATGCGCTAATGAAAAAAATGTTTCGGCATTTTTATTTTTCATGCTTTCCAATAACATATTTTTTCCTTCTTCCGTATTCCATGGTATAACTTCAGCACCAGTAGAAAAACCTTTTACATAATTTTTGTAACCAAAATATTCAGAATGATAATCATTTTTTAATGAAAAAACTACAAAAACAGAAAAAAACATTAAAACAAAAATAATCAATGTTATTTTATTTTCAAAAATCTTCTTTAAGTAATTAATCATAAGTTATCGTTTTTAATTAAAAATTAATGTCAAACTTTCTATATTTTTTATTGTTTTCTATCTAGAATAGAATTTTTTTTTTACAAATCTCAATATCTTTATATAAGCATTATAACATATTGTGTTAATTATTATTGCCATAACTAATCCAAACAACAAAACACTTATGCATGTAAAAAACATAATTATAATATCAAACTTATTCGATGTTTTACAAACATTCACAATTTTTTTAAAAGACATCATATCGGTTGCTACCACAATTAAAATACCTGCTATTGTAGACATATTTACATTACTTATTATTTCAGCAAAAATTGCCATTAAAATTATTAAAAAAATGCCATGAAAAATACCAGATAAAGGGCTCTTTGAACCAGATTTAACATTAACAATCGTTCTTGCTGTTGTTCCAGCAATAGGTATACAACCAAATAAAGCAGAAAGACAATTAGCGATTCCAAGCGAAAAAAGTTCTGTATTAGGTCTATGATATTCATTTGTCATTTTATCAGCAATTATTGCTGCTAAAAGTGCTTCAATACTTGCTAAAATTGAAATAGATAAAGCATTTGGTATATAATGTAAAATATAAAAAGGATGTTCAATTTCATGTAAAATTGATTCATGAAAACTAGGCATTGTCAAATGCATTATACCAAATCTGCTTTCTATTGTTTCAGAATGAAAATTAAAAATTTTAGCAAACATACTACTAACTATTATTGCTATTAAAAAAGCCGGGAGAGATGGTTTTATTTTTCTAACAACAACAGCGGTAAATATTGCAATAAAACCTAAAATAACATCATTGTATCGTAATTGATCTAAATTTTGAAAGCAAATTAATATTTTCTTTGTAAAAGTTTCACCACCATGAACCGTTAAACCTAAAAAATCAGATATTTGACCTGAAAAAATATCAACTCCAAGTCCAAAACTAAAACCAATTATAATACAATTTGGTATATATTTCATTAATTTTCCTAACTTTAAAACGGCAAAAAACATAATAAATAATCCTGCTAAAAATGTTGATATTAAAAGTCCATTATAACCAAAATGAGCTATTGTTGTATAAATTATACCAATAAAAGCACCAGCAGGACCACTTATATTATACTTACTACCACCAAAAAAAGAAACAAGACTTCCTATAACAGCCGTATAAATACCGACAATTGGTGTTGCACCAGATGCAATAGCAAAAGCTATAGATAAAGGAATTGCAACAATAGCAACAGTTAGACCAGCTAGTAAATCTTTTCTAAAATAAGCAAAACAATAACCTTCTTTTACTATATCCAATAATCGTGGATGAAACATTATTTAACTAACAAATAAAAAAATTATTGATTTTTATAAATTGCAAGAAAAAATTATACTGATATTTGTTTGTAGTAACTTTTATATTTATTATTATATAACCGCAATAGTATGAAGTATAAAATCTTTGTTAAATTAACCTTATTAGCTCTGTCAAGTCTAGCAAATTTATGCACTGGTGCAGTTTCACCAGCATTACCATTAATACAAAAAGACCTTGAATTAAATGGTGCTACCGATGTTGGATTAATAGTCAAAATGATGGTTGTTATACCTAATGTTTTTATAGCAATATTTTCGCCAATTTTTGGTTGTTTTGCTAATAAAATCGGAAGATTAAAATTACTTTTCATAGCTATGCTTTTATATTCTATTTCTGGAACAGCTGGTGTTTATTTACCAACAATACAACATATCTTACTATCTCGTGTAGTGCTTGGTATTTGTATTGCCGCAATTTTAACAGTTGTAACAAGTCTTATAGCAGATTATTTCGATGGACCAGAAAGAAGTAGTTTAATAGGTATGCAAACTATGTTTATGTCAATTGGCAGTACATTATATGGTTTTATAGCTGGTGTATTAGCAGATATTAGCTGGAGAAATATATTTTGGTTATATGGAATATCGATTATTTATTTTCCTTTTGCGGTAAAATTTTTATTCAATCCTAATTCATCAGACAATAATGATATTGGTATCAAAACAAGCGAAAAAGTTGTTCAAAATAACTTAGCTGTTATGCTTATATGTTGCGTTAATTTATTTGTAATGGTAATGTTCTATATGATAAAATTACAACTACCTTATATGCTCTATAACGATGCTGCTATAAATTATGTAAATATTCCAAATTTTAATGGTTTTCATATTACGGGTTTTACAAGAGTTGCAATAAATGCAAAACTTGTAGCAATTTGCTTATCATGTGAAGTTATCGTAACAACGTTTGTAGCTTATAAATATAGAAGATTTAAAGCTAATCGTGATTTTTCCGTCATGTGCGCGATGGGTTTTATTTTTATGGGTTTTTCCTATTTGATGATAACTCATTCTGTTAATTATTGGATGATTCTATTTTCAATGTGCATATGTGGTGCCGGTATGGGAATGCTTATGCCAAACAGCACTTTATGGATTATATCTATCACAAAACCTGAAAATCGTCCATTATTCATAGGAATATTCAATACTTCAACTTATGCTGGAAAATTTTTATCACCATTCATAGCCGCACCTTTATTATGGTTAATACCAAAAAACCCTCGTATGTTGTTTGAGATTTGTGCCTTCATGATGTTGTGTATTGCAATTTTAGCAATGTGGGCTAATGATAGATTCAAAAGAATAAATAGAATTATGTATAGACGTGAAAGACAACAAAAAAAAATGTTAGAAAAAGAAGCTAATCAAAATTTAAATGGTTAATATTTTTTTATTATTTTTTCAACTTCTTCTCTATCGTTAAAATGTATTTTTTTTCTACCTATTATTTGATAATCTTCGTTTCCTTTGCCGGCTATTAAAATACACCCTTTGGATTGTTTTTTAAAAAAATTGCAAATAGTATATTTTATAGCTTCTCTACGATTCTCTATTATTTTAAATTTATATTTATGATACTTATCATATAATCTTTTTTGAATTTTCTTTATTTCATTTTTAACAAATTTATCATTAAATAATAAATTTTTATCATCATTTCTTGCAAAACAAGTTATATCTTCTATTATTTTTTTTGGTTCTTCTGTTCTTGGATTATCATTTGTTATAACAATAAAATCTGCAATATTTTTAGCAATTTCAAACATAATTGGTCGCTTTTGTTTATCACGATCACCGCCACAACCAAAAACAACATAAACTTCTTTATATATTAATTTTAATAATTTTAATATTTCTTCAAAAGATTTTGGTGTATGTGCAAAATCAACAAATATATTTGTATCTTTAATTTTTTCCATTCTCCCGCTTGGAGATAGAAGTTTTTTAAACAAAACATTATTTTTTCTATGCAAATTAACCTGTTTTTTATATTTAAAATTTATTAAATTGCTTATAGCGAAAGCTTCAAGCATATTTAACATATTAAATTCACCGATAATATTACTATTTTCTACATTAAACATTTCTTTTGTTTTTTTAACAAAAAAAGAAACACTATTAAAATTAATACTAAGTATTTTTATATCACATTCATTATTGAAACCAATTTTAATTGTTTTTAATGAACGTCTTTTACAAATTTCCTCTATTTTGCTAGATTTAGGATCTGTTTTATTTATTACCGCATAACCATCTGATTTAAGATACTTTGAAAATAACATACTTTTAGATAGAAAATATTTTTCCATTGTTTTATGATAATCTAAATGACCTTGACTAAAATTTGTAAAACAAGCATAATCTATTTTTAATCCATCTATTCTTCCTTGTTGCAAAGCATGACTTGATGCTTCGATGACAATTAACATTACTTTTCTTTTAATCAAAGAATCAATATAAAAATACATTTCATCTATGTTTGGTGTAGTAAGTATATTGTTTTTATTAATTTTTTCATCAACACCTAAATAAACACCTAACGTGCCTATATATCCACATCTTATACCACAATAAGATAACATCTGTAAAATATACCATGCTGTCGTTGTTTTACCTTTTGTGCCAGTTATAGCAACAATTCCAAACTTTGGTTCGTATTTATATTTTTTTTGCAATTGTTTAACCAATTCTTGCTTTAAAACTTTAGCATTTTTATATTCAAAAACCTTTTTATAAAATAATTTTTTTTTTCTATCTTTAATATTTAAACTTTTTACTATCCTTTTACAAAAACCTTTAATTGCATAAATACTAGAAGTCTTGTTAATTATATCAATACTTAAATATTTTTCAGCTTCAGAAAAACAAAAGAACACATCACCTTTAGTGATATGTTCCGTGCTTATTGTTATTTTAAAATCGTCATCAGACATTAAAATCTAAATTCTTAACTATTTTAACATAGTAAGAATATCTTTAGCGGTTATCATACCACCAACAAACTTACCATTTATAATTAACGCTGGTGTACCTTGTAAACCAATTTCTCTAGCAGCATTATAGTTATTTTCTAAAATTTCATTTACTTTTTTATCTTTAGCAGCTAGTTTTATATAACTATCTGGTAAACCAATACTTGCTAAAACTTGTTTAACGGACTCTTGATTAATCTGTTTTTTAGATAATTCAGAATAATAACTCTTTAGTTTTGATGGATTGTTTAAACTTATATAAACACCAGTTTGAGCAGCTAAAAGAGAATGTTGCGACATTATTGCTAAATCAACCAACACAACTTTAACATCATTATTAGATTTAATTACTTCGTTAAGCTCAACTGCTTGTCTTCTACAATGTCCACAAGCATAATCAAAAAATTCAACAATAACTTTTGAACCATCTTTATTTCCAACAACAGGATTTGTTTTTTCTAATCTTTTTGCTACTTCTGGAGCTTTTTTTAATGATTCTTCTCTTGCTCTTTTTTGTGCTTCTCTGTAATAATTTTCAACGGAGTCAATTACAATTTTTGGATTATTTTTTATAGTATCTTCAATTATACTTTTGCCTACTGTTTTTAAAACAATTATTGAAACAATAAAACATACAAATACAATCATTAAAACATTACAAACCTTACTGCATTTTACGCAAGAAGACTTATTTTTCAACAAATCTAAAACTTTCATATAATAAATATAATAAAACGAGCGGGTGATGGGACTTGAACCCACGACATCTTCCTTGGCAAGGAAGTGCTCTACCACTGAGCTACACCCGCGACACTAAGTATTAAATCAAATATATTTTTTTATTGTCAAGAATAGCACAAATGCGAAATCTTATTTTTTGTTTAGCAAAAATTTATTAAAAATTATTTCTTTTGTTAAACCTCCGATAGTCAAAAATTGTCCATCATTGTATTCAAAAGATATTTTTTTATAAAATTCATCATTTCCAATAGTTTTACTTTTTTCTATCGCTTTTTTAATATTTTCACCAAGTATAGAAAATAAAACTAACTTGTAAAAATAATTAATTTTATCCTTATTTAAGAAAAACAATAATTGAAAGTTATTCAAATATATTTTATTTACATATAGAACACCTTTCTTGTAAAGAAATGCTATTGTTAATAAACCAACAACAGATGAACTATATTTAACTAAATTTAAAACTATTTTTTTAATATCATCAAATAAGTCATAATGTATAACATCAGCAGGAATTTTATAGTAAGAAACATTCGCTAAGCTATCAAAATTATAATCAATTATAGTAGGACAAACAATATTATTATAATTATCTACGATACAAGAAAAATATATGCTTTTTTCTAAATTATTAAATTTTCTACTTTGAAATAAACAATTAATTTTTTTGCAAATTTTGATGGTTTTTTTGTTATCAAATACACTAAAATGATTGTTTTTAGTGCAAGGAATGACTTTTATTTTTAACTTTTTTATTAATTATATTAATTAAAAATTTTTGTTTGTTGGCACAATATATGCTTCTTTAAAATTGCATTTTTTAATTATTGTCTTAATGTTTTTTTCATTAAAAACATCGCACACAATAATATTACTATCGTTTATAAGCTGAAAAATAGGAAAAATTTTTTTTGTTAAAATTAATGGTCTTTTTCCAATCTCTTTAGCAATAAGATTACACATTTTACAGAAAAAAATTTGATTATTGATATCGCTACTAAAATCTTCACCTAGTGAAAAAAGTATAAAATCACCTAAAATA
>CAMKKS010000045.1 GCA_946413485.1 uncultured Rickettsiales bacterium
CACTGCTTTTTAAAGAAAATCTACTATCTTTTTTTTCTTTTTTTGTTTTATTTACTACTATGTTTTTTTTTGCTTTTTTAATTTTACTTTTACCACTTTTTGTTATATTGTTTTTTTTCTTTGAGCTTTTTTTTATAACATTTTCTTCAACAATAACCGGTGCCACAACAGTTGATATTTTTTCATCAACTATTTCTTCTTTTGCGGATTCATTTTGTATAATTTTTTCTACATTTTTCAAAACAGCATCATCTTTATTTTTTTTATAATGAAAAACACCACCAATGACTGTGCCAATAGCAAACAAAGAAATTAAAATAAAATTACGCATACAATATATATATACATAATATATAGAAAAAGAATATTAAAGTCAATATTTCAAAATAATTTTACTTGTGGCTAAATTATTTTTAGGCTTAGTATTAATTTTTTCATTTTTAGGTTTAGGATTATCTTTTTCTTGCTCTTTCTTTTCATCTTGTTTTTCATCACTTTTCTTTTCATCTTGTTTTTCATCACTTTTCTTTTCATCTGGTTTTGGATTTTCATCACTTTTCTTTTCATCTTGTTTTTCATCACTTTTCTTTTCATCTGGTTTTGGATTTTCATCACTTTTCTTTTCATCTTGTTTTTCATCACCTTTCTTTTCATCTTGTTTTTCATCACTTTTCTTTTCATCTGGTTTTGGAGCTTCTTGACCTTCAAATTTTTTAAAAAAACTAGTATTTTCTGTTGATTTATATTTATTATCCATTATTCTATCTAATGCTTTAAGACAATTTTGCCCTTCTTCACTTACTCTCTCGTTATTTGTATAATAAACACCATCTTTTTCACTCAGATTATTTATGTTTGTACTACCATATTCTATACCATCTTTGTTTACATATTTGATAACACCATTACCGCTTTCGTTATCATAACTTACAACTGTTTTTATATCATTAAAGATAACTTTATTACCATCATAACTAACACTATCCATTAATTTTATAACATTGTCAGTCAATCTTTCGCCTCCATAAGTGACAACAGCGTCTTGCATTGAAACAGTATGAGGTTGTCCATTTAAATCATTATATTTAATGACGCCACCATCTACATCTATTCCGCCTAGTACCTCGACACCGTTAACCGTTATTTTTTCATTTAAACTTCCAGATCTTTCTATGTTAATTGCTTTTTCTAAATCACTATTTAAATCAATTCCGGAGTTGTTTGTAATTTTGCTTCCTACTGGAATTACATTTCCATCTTTGTCTACAATTGTGGTTTCACTGTCAACATTGATTTTATTATAGCTATTTTTCTTTTCTTCGATGGTAACTCCTTTTCTCTGTTCATCTATTCTGTTGTTGTATTCTAACTCATTATTTTTTTGCCAAATATTATAATATATAATCCCAGCAATAGTAAGAGCTAGAAATATAATAACTAAAACAATGAGCAAAACAATAGTAGGATTAACCTCTCTCTTTTGTTTTTTCTTTTTTTTATCTTCTTCTGGCATTTGTTATCATTAATATTTTAACATTTTAAAAAATAAAAGCAAAAAAAATAAATTTAAAAAATAATGAATTCTTATTAGTGATTAATTTTTAGATTTTTTATTTTTTTTAATTTCATTTTGAATTTGTTCATTTAATTCGTAAATTCTTTCTATTAAACGTTTATTGTCTTGTTCTTCTAAAATTGAAGAAATATTATTTTTAACAGCAATATCAAAAAAATGTTTTGCGTTGTCAATGTTTTTATTTCTGTCAAATAATATACCAAGATCATATGCGACAATTGCATTTGTTGGGTCTATATCGTATGCTTTTAATAATGTCAAAATAGCCTTTTGATTATTATTTGTTTTCATATATATAATACCAATTTGTGCTAAAATATCAGAGTAACCTAATATTTTTTCATCTATTGATGATAAAATTTCCAAACTTTTCTTATAAGATTTATGCTGTAAACACAATAATAAATTAGAAACTATTTTTTTTCGTGAATAATTTTTTTCCAATAGTTTGAGATATGAATCTATTGCTTGATCGTATTGATGTAAAAATTGATAACAAACTCCAAGACCAAATCTAGCCTCAATGCCATCCGGATTTTCTTTTAGTGATTTTTTGTAATACAAAATTGCTAGTTCATAATCTTTTTGAATATAAAATTTATATGCCTCTTGTAGATTTTTGACGGCAACACCTTTGTCTGTGTCATAAGCATTAACAACTTTTATATCAATATTTGTTTTTTTTTTCTTTATATTTTTGCTTTCAATATTTTTATTTGAATCTTTTTTATTATATTGTGTATCATCTTTTTTATCTGATGTAATTTCATTATTATTTTGTGTTTCTTCTAAAACAATGTTTTTATTGTTTTTTATTCTTACTATATCGCCAATTAGATCTTCATCTATTTCATTACCATTAACATAATTAAAGCTGAATATTTGAAAAGCAAAAAAACAAAAAAATGTAAACAGCTTTTTCGAAAACACCAGTATAGACGACAGCGGAAAAAATAATTTTCAAGTTTTTTAAAAAAATAATAAAAATATATAACACAATTAATATAATTATTTGCATTTTATATTTTATTAACTTTAGAGATCATGAAGATATGCTTAAAAAAAAACATTTATTAATTAATATTTTACTAATTTTATTTTTAGCTAATGGTTGTTCAAAAAATAATGATACTAAAAAGGAGTTTATAAAAAAAAATATAGAAAAAACAAATAATAGAAATATTTCAAAACACGGAGAACTTATTGTTCCTGATTTTTTATTAAAATACAATAAAACTAACTAAAACCTATTTTGGAATCTCAAAATTAGATGTTTTTTTTATTCTTTTATTTTGATCTTCTAAATACTTAATAATATTTTTTGGATTACCATCGTGTTGTTCTATATAGCTTAAAAAATCTGCTCTATATGCTGCTGCTAAATCAATGCCTTCGATATTTATGTTTAAAATTTTAAATACGCCATTTGATAATTTTGTTCTAAGCACGGCTTCATATATTTCACTGTTATCAAGTTTAATGAGAAGAGTTACATATTCTTCGTTTTCATTTATTTTTGAACTTTTTTCTTTTATTTTCATATTTACACCATCAAGGATATTTTGTCCTAGTTTTGATAACCAAGTATATGTTATAAATTTTTTATATTCGATTAAATATTTTTTTTGTTCATTTTGTGGAAGTTGCAAAAATAATCTTCCAAGCGCCATTTTTGCATTCCAGTCAAAGTCTATATTTTTAACATATCTTTCAATTAAGATTTGTTTTTTTTCATCAGATGTTTTATCTTTTTCTTTTAGTATTGATACAGTTTCATTTAGTAATTTTTGTGCTATTTTAACATGTTCACTAACGGCCCCAAAACATACTTTTGGTGCAAATACAATATTAAAAGCAACAAAATAGCAAAAAGCAGTTTTTAAAAAACTCATCATCTGCATGATAAAAAATATTTTTTTAAAAAGCAACATTAAACACAAAAGTAGTTGCTTTTTATCATTTTATATAAATTTTCTAGTAAAGGTTAACCAAGCATGACAAAAAATGAAAAAAGACATACTGCTGAAATAATTTACGGAAAAAATGCATGTTTTGGTTGTTTTCAAGGTTACGAAAATTATATAAAAAACAGAGAGATATATGCAATTTATTTGCATCAAAATAAATTTGATGATTTTTACAAAAAAGTACCACCCGCATTGCGTGGTTTGGTTAAAAAATGTAATTCACATGAATTATTTTCAATAACACATGAACAAGATAAACATCAAGGCATAGCACTAAAAGTTTCAAGTTTTAATTTTTTAGAATTGGAAGAAATGATTGAAAAAATTGAAAAAAAAGACGATAAGAATAAAAAAGTTATTTTTTTACTTGATGGTGTGCAAGATCCACAAAATATTGGTAATATAATTAGAACATCATTTTGTTTTAATATTAGCGGCATAGCTATAACGGAACACAATTCATGCGGTATCACACCAGCGGTTGTAAGAGTTTCATCTGGTTATAGTGAATGTTCGTTAATTTCTCAGATAAACAATACATCAGTTGCTATTGAAAAATTTAAAAAAAATGGATATTACGTTATTGGTTTTGATGTTAATATAAATAAACAAGAAAACTTAACAGATATAGTTAAAAAATATGACAAATATGTATTTATATTTGGTTCTGAAGGTAAAGGAATGAGAGATTTAACAAAGAAAAAATGCGATTTAATAATAAAATTACCAATGAATAAAAAAGCTGAAAGCTTAAATGTAGCAAACACGGCAACAATTGTTGGTTGGGAAATGATTAAGTTGAACAATTTTTAATTGTTGATTTTTAAAAAAAAAAAATGATATAAATTTTATGTCCGAAGAGCAAGAAAATAACGATACGTTAGAACTTTACGATGCTGAATTAGAACAAGAAATCTTAGGTTGTCTTTTAATAAAAAACGAACTATTTATTCAGTTAGAATTAGAATTAACAGAAGATAGTTTTTATTATGAACAAAATAAAATTATTTTTAGAAAAATAAAAGAACTTATTCATGACAATAGAGTAGTTGATCATGAAAATATAGTTTATGAGTTGCAAGGAGAAATAGATTTATCTAAAGAGGAAATAAAAAAAATTATAGATGACATAATGACATGTGGTCTTGGTTCTATAATGACACCAAAAGAAATTGTAAAAATACTTAATTTTTTATCATTAAAACGAGAACTCGTTACTTATAACAAGAATGTTAATGCTATTTTAAAAAGCAATTCGATTAATGAAATTGATAAAAAGATTAGTGAATTGGAGCAAAATATTTATTCAATAACCAATAAAAAACAAGCAAAAGATACTTTTCATCAACTTAAAAAATATAATGAATTATTAAAAGATAATTTAATAAAAGCTTTAAAGAGCGATAAAGTAGTTTTAGGGGTTTCAACTGGCTTTAAAGATTTAGACAAATATATAGGTGGTTTACAAAAAGGCGATCTTGTGATTATTGCCGCTAGACCTTCTATGGGAAAAACAGCTTTTGCAACAACGATTGCTAAAAATATTGCAACAATTTTGCGAAAAGAAAAAAAAGATGGTAAATGTGACGGTATAGCGATGTTTTCACTTGAAATGACCGGCGAACAACTTGCGGCTCGTATTGTTTCTATGGATAGTGGTTTTACAACAAAAACAATATATACAGGACGATATGATGAAAAAGATATTGATAATGAAACTATTGAGGAAAATAAAAAAATCAGTGAAAAAGAATTCAATAAAATTAGTAAAAGTATACAAGATCTTTCAGATTTACCTTTATACATAGACGATACACCATCTTTAGATGTTTCTATCTTAAGAAGTAGAGCAAGATTTTTAAAAAATAAATATAATGTTTGCGCAATAATAATTGATTATTTACAATTATTAAGAGCTTCCAAAAATTACAATGGTAATCGTGTGCTTGAAATAAGTGAAATTACAAGCACATTAAAAGCAATAGCAAAAGAACTTAACATTCCAGTTGTTGCATTGTCGCAGTTATCAAGAGAGGTTGAGAAAAGAGACGAAAGACAACCACAATTATCAGATTTACGTGAAAGCGGAACAATAGAACAAGATGCCGATATTGTTATGTTTTTGTATAGAGAAGAGTATTATTTAGCTCGAAAAGAGCCAAAAAGTATCAATAGCGAAGAAGAGATAAAAAAATATGAACAATGGAGAGAATTATATGATAAAGTTAAGAATGAGGCCGAAGTGATAATAGCTAAGAATCGTAATGGCGCTATTGGAAAAATTAAATTAATGTTTGACAAAGAGCGAGTTTTGTTTAGCAGTATGGACAAAAATTATAGCAATTCACAAGGAATACAACAAGTAGAAAATAATCAAGATGATAGCGAAAATTTACAAAAAGAACAAATTGAAACAGACGATGACCAGGATGATAGTCCACCTTTTGAAGAAGGATAAATTGTTTTATAGTATTATAATATGACCCTAATGAGCGAGCGTGAGTTTTTAAGCAGAGAGTTTGATTTAGTAGGGGGTAAGGATGGTAGAGTGTATAGTTTAGACACAGAGAACATAGATATAACAATATATGATAAAAAACATCAAGTAATGTGTTGGCTTGAAGGAAAAAAAGATGAAACAGATGTTTATAAAATGTTGTCACAGTTAATATTTACAGCTTATAAGATAAAAAACAAAGATATTTCAAACTTTCCACCATATTTTGGTTGCTATGACGGAACAAAAGGCGCTTTGTTAACTAGTTTAGATGCTAGGCAAGTATTTGAGTTTAATGACATAAACTGGAATCAGACACCATCTAACATAGATAGTAAGACCATAAATACAATTAAACAAATAATTGAACCATATACAACTATTTATCCAAAAAAAGAGTTCTTACAGAGAATTAAACTATTACACGAGAATAGAGAAATACAGAGAACTAACATAACAAGATCTAACTTCAATGTTGTGTATCAAGAATGGTATATTCATATAGGACAACTATTAGATGTTTCAGAAATTAGTGATGGTGTTA
>CAMKKS010000046.1 GCA_946413485.1 uncultured Rickettsiales bacterium
ACTAGACTAGTGAGCTGTTACGCTTTCTTTAAATGATGGCTGCTTCTAAGCCAACATCCTAGCTGTTAAAGTTTTCCCACTTCCTTCAATAACACTTAGCAATAATTTGGGGACCTTAGACGTCGGTCTGGGCTCTTTCCCTCTCGAACATGGAGCTTCTCCCCCACGTTCTGTTTATCATAGTACATTAATCGGTATTCGGAGTTTGACTGAATTCGGCAGAAGGATGAGTTCCCCTCGTCCAATCAGTAGCTCTACCCCCAATTAACAATTTATATGACACACTACCTAAATAGTTTTCGTAGAGAACCAGCTATGTCCAGGCTTGTTTAGCCTTTCACTCCTATCCACAGGTCATCCGAAACCATTGCAACGGTCACCAGTTCGATCCTCCAGTAGAGGTTAATCCACTTTCAATCTGCCCATGGATAGCTCGCTCTGGTTTCGGGTCTATTACAATCGACTTAACGCCACTTTAAGACTTGCTTTCGCTATGCCTCCACCTAACAAGGATTAAGCTTGCCAATTATAATAAGTCGCTGGCCCATTATGCAAAAGGTACGCCATCACAAGAGTAAACTCCTGCTCTGACTGCTTGTAGGCAATCGGTTTCAGTGTCTATTTCACTCCCCTAACCGGGGTTCTTTTCACCTTTCCCTCACGGTACTAGTTCACTATCGGTCATTAACGAGTATTTAGTCTTAGAAGGAGGTCCTCCTATCTTCAAACAGGGTTTCACGTGCCCCGCCCTACTTTTGTCTTTAAAAATTAGGCTACGCTTACAGGACTTTCACCTTGTATCGTTTGTCATTCCATACAATTCAGCTTTTAATTTTCAAAGCACTAGACTCCTCCGATTTCGCTCGTCACTACTTTCGGAATCTCGGTTGATTTCTTTTCCTCAGGTTACTTAGATATTTCAGTTCTCCTGGTATCGCTTCAATAATCTATTTATTCAATTATTGATACCGCCGAAACGGTGGGTTTCCCCATTCGGGTATCCACGGATCAAAGCTCATTGACAGCTCCCCGCAGCTTATCGCAGTCTGTTGCGCCCTTCATCGCCTGTTAATGCCTAGGCATCCACCAATCGCCCTTACGTAATTTATAAGAGATTTTCACCGTATGTAGAGTAAAAACTATAAGTAATTAAAGTTAAAATTAATTAGAAAAACTAATCAATATAAAATCATAAATTACAATGATTTTACTAAAATACTATGAAACTTGAATTAATTTCTATAATAAAATTATAAAAACCAAAACAAACTATATCAAGATATGCAATATTCGTGGCCTAACCACATTGTTTATATATTGACATTTTAAAAAATAAATGTCAAGAATTTTGATAACACAATTTTTTTAATGCTTTGTCTAATGTGTCTTTTTTAATATGTATAATTTATATTTTTTTATATATATTATCAGTAAACAATGTCAATAATTTTAACTTCTTGATTTATATTTTTTTAAATTTATATATAATTATATTAATGCGGGTGTAGCTCAATGGTAGAGTTCTAGCCTTCCAAGCTAGCCACGTGGGTTCGATTCCCATCACCCGCTCCAGAATATTCATAGGGGTATAGCTCAGTTGGTAGAGTGACGGTCTCCAAAACCGTAGGTCGTGGGTTCAAGCCCTACTGCCCCTGCCATAACATTTTATTTACTTGTATGATAGTTTTGCTTGATAGATAAAGGTGCCTCCAGGTGGACTTGCACCACCGCACAGAGATTTTCAGTCTCCTGCTCTACTATCTGAGCTATGGAGGCAACTAGAAGTTAGTTAGTTGTTTAAATATAAATTGCAAGTAAAAAAACTTGACAATTATTTACATTATTATGTATATACAAATCGTATTTGTTTTTTTATGAGAAAAATTTTATTATGTATTTTGGTGTTTGGATTGTCATTTTTTGATAAAAAAGACGCTTTTTCAAAAGAATCAAAATTTTATGTTAGAACTAATGCTTATATTGGTTATAACTATAGTGTTCTTAACGATTATATTAATGTTGATTATTTTAATGCAAAAACGATGGTTGACGGTGAGTTTAAAAAATATGAACGCAGACATTTGCCAATTATAGGTATAGGAAGTAACTTATACTTCAAATTTAACAACATAATACATCCATTTATTGGTTTTGATTTAACGGGTATAATACCATTAGGTGAAAGAACAGAAATGACAAAGAATTTGATTATTGAGAGCAAGAATATAAAAAAGAACTATAATACCAGTTTTTCATTCGAAAGATATTTAAAACTAAACGCTAAACTTGGTGTAAAGTTTAATTTTAATAATAGTTTTGCAATTGAACCTTATGCGTTAGCGGGTATAGAGGTTGTAAGAGCAAAACTTAATTACAATTACTATTTTAATGATAAACTAGAAACCGGAACTGCTGATAGTAAATTATTAGCAATATATGGTCTTGGTATTAATTTTGTATTCAAAGACAGATATAATATTGGTGTAGATTATTATTCATACAATAATGTCACAAAAAATGTTGAAACGAAGGGTGATGGCTTTATTAGATATAAAATATCCATGTATAACATATTAGTTAAATTTGGAATCCAATTTTAAGTTGTAAATATCTCATGTCTTTAGATATCGATCTACTTGGAAATATTGTTGGTTACATAGGAATGTTCGGTATTGTTTTTGCTTTTCTAATGATGCAATTTAAAAAACAAAAGAATATGCTAGTTTACAATATAATAAACTTATTTTCTTCAATTTTTCTACTCATAAACTTATGTATACATGTTAACATAGCCTCGTTAACTTTGGAAATTTTTTGGATATTCGGATCAATTTATGGAATAATAATGTCTCTTAAAAAACACTGATATTATTCTTTTTCCTCGTCTTTAAGTTCCTCGACGACCTCAGATGCTTCAGAGAAAATCTTATTTGTTTGTTTTTCGCCAACTATATCTTTTAATTCAGATTGTAAACTATCGGCACTAATTTCGCCGCTTTCTGCTTTATCTTTTATTTTAGATAAATCAACTTTTTTCATTAAATCCATAATCATTGACATGCTTACTTTTTCACCTCTGTCAATTCTTGTCTGTGCTTCTTTTATAAGCTTTTCTGTTGTTTCTTTACCGATCATTTTTTCCATTGCGCCTAGCATTTTGTCAAGATCGTATTTACCATTTTTAGCATCTTTCGCAATAGCATTCATATCCATATTAGACATTGCTCTGCTTAATATTTTATTTACCATTTTATTCATAATAATATCTTTTATTCCCATAAAAAAACAAATTATACTAATAAAAAAAAAACAAAAAGCAAGCTTTTTAATTTTAAATACACATCGTAATAATTTTTCTACCTGTAATTTTTGGTTCATCTATTCTTTTAGCGTAACCTTTTAAACGTTCGCAAACATCTTTCATTACAATCATTGCATCGTCAACTCTTTGTATATCTCTGCCTTTTAGATGCATAACAATTTTTACTGCATTTTTATTATGTAAAAATTGTATTACTTTTTTTAATTTAACATTCAAATCATTAACATCAATATGCATTGTAAGCTGCATTTCTTTTACTTTTAAAGTTGAATTATTATTCTTTTGTTTTTTTTGTTGTTCATATTTAAATTTTCCGTAATCACAAATTTTGCAAACCGGTGGCATGACATTTGGTGAAATATTTATTAAATCCAATTCCGCTTCCTTTGCTTTTTTTAAAGCTTCGCTTGTTGGTACAATACCAACCATCGCTCCATTCTCATCAATAAGTCTAACTTCCTTAATTGCATCCCAATTTACTGATTGCTTCTCGTTTTGATGCCTATTCTGATTTTGATTAAAACCTTTTTTAAAAACTCTACCCACTACTAAAAAATAAAATACTAGTTTTGGTATGTTTATTAAAAATAAAATGCAATAATTTTTTATGTATAATTAAAAATAAACCAAAAAAACAAGAAAAGAAGCAAAAGCAGCCATTAAATCATCTAATATTATACCTTTTGCACCATGAATATTTTTATCAACCCATGAAATTGGATATGGTTTTAAAATATCAAAAAATCTGAATAATATAAAAATTGCTAAAAAATGAAACCAATGCATAGAAACTGCTGGAATAGAAATTTGACATAACCAAGAAGTTAAAAAAACAGCAATAACTTCATCAATCACAACCTCTTTTGGATCTTCATTTTGTCTGTTTGTTTTTATTAAAAAAATATTAATACTAAGAAAACCAAAAATAAGCAACGTACTTAATATTAAAATTTGCAAAACTTGAGAAAGTAAAACAAAATAAGGACAAAATATAATCGCAAACAAACTTCCAAAAGTACCTGGTGCATATTTTATTTTACCAATGCCGCAGCCAGTCGCAATAAAAGAAGCAATAAAAAACACAACTCTCCTAGTTCTTGTTGAGCTTTTTTCGAACAAAAAATTATTGATTATTTCTATGGTTTGCATCAATCGTGATTGAAAAACATTTTTGCATTCTCAGTCGTATAATCAGAGAATTTTTTATAATCAATCTTTAAAAAATCACTTAAATACTTTGATGTATGTTTTACAAAACTAGTTTCATTTGTTTTGCCGCGCATAGGTTCTGGTGCTAAAAAAGGCGCATCTGTTTCAATAAACATTCTATCAATCGGAACCATCTTAGCCGCTTCACGCACATTGTGTGCATTTTTAAAAGTAACAATACCTGAGAAAGATATATAACAACCTATATCAAGTATTTTTTTTGCATTTTCTGCATTATCACTATAACTATGCATTACAGCTTTAATACCATCTTTTTGATAAAATTTTAATATTTCTATAATTTTCATAACAGCAACATCACCACGCATATGTATTATTAATGGTAAATTTAATTTTATAGAAGCTTCAATATGATTTTCAAAACTTGCAATTTGTTTTTCTAAAAAATCTAAATTTTCAGCAACATGCGTGTCAAGGCCTGTCTCACCAATTGATTTAATTTTGTCGCTCATTTTAACTAAGGAACAGATTTCTTCGGTTGAATGCACATTATTTCTTACTTCCTCTGGATGATCAGCTATAGCACAAAAAATTTTAATATCTTTATCTGAAAATTTATTACATATATCAACTTCACTTGCAATATCATCTATTTTCGTGCCAGCTTGCATAATGTATTTCACATCGGATTGTTTTGCTCTATTGACAATTTCAACTATTTCTTCAGTTTTTGCTAAATTTAAATGGCAATGTGTATCGTAAAGCATATAATATTTTATTTTTTCTTATTTTTTTTATCATTCAAAAGACATGAATGAGGATTAACGATAGAAGAATTTTTTAACTTTACATTTTCTAGATAACTACCAGCTTTAATAATACAATTATCCCCAACTTCAACACCAAGACCAAAAAAAACATTTGGTTCTATAATTACATCTTTACCAATTTTTGTATCATATGAAAAATAAACACTATTTGCATTTAACAATGTTGCGCCATTTTTCATATGAATATCTTGCAAACGTTTTTGATATTCATTTTCCGCATGAGCAAGTTCGATACGTGAATTTATACCTATAACTTCATATTCATCACAAATATAAGCACCAACGTTATATTTTTTGTTAGCCAAAGAGACTATGTCGGTTAGATAATATTCCTTTGCTTTATTCTTAGTTTTTATTAAACGTAAAAATTTATCAAAAATTTTTGTCTTACCGATTATCAAACCAGAATTACAAAGTCTTGGTTTTTCTCTCATTAAATCTTTAAATTCTTTGATTTGAAACAATTTTCCATATTCACCAGAACGTAAATCTTTACTTGTAAACAAACGACCATATGGCCTTGTTTGATCCTTGCAATCAAAACCAAGAACTGTTAAATCAAAATTTTTCTGTAAATCAAACATCTTATTTATTGTATCCTCCGTAATAAAAGGAACGTCGGCATAAAAAACTCCTGTAAGTTTATTATCACTATTCCAATATTTAGAATTCTTAGCCGTCAATACAGCATGTCCTGTACCGAGTTGTTTTTCTTGAATTATATAATTTAAATTTGCTTGTTTTGGTAAACTACCAACGTAATTTTTCATAACATCTTCCGAAGATACAATTATGATATTTTTGTCATATTTATCGTTATCAACATTATTAATAAAATTTAACACATGCTCAAAAAGAGTACGACCAGCGATTTTTTGACAAACTTTTGGGAAAGAAGAATTCATTCTTGTTCCTTTGCCAGCCGCTAAAACAACTATATTTATTCCTATTTTTTTTTTCATATCAATTTTCTATATACAATTTTCCATTTAATTTTAATTTTTTTAATGAATGGTAAACTCGACTTTTATTTACATTCTTTAAAAGAATACTAACTTCTGTTGAAGTTATTTCTTTTGTTAAAAAAACAATTTTTTCAGATTTTAAAAAATCTATTAATTTTGAATACTCTGCAATTATATCATCTTTTTCTTGAATTCTTAAAACATAATCG
>CAMKKS010000047.1 GCA_946413485.1 uncultured Rickettsiales bacterium
TAAAACTTTGGTTTTAATAAAAAGTATTGAGTTACAAAAATAGTTTATTGTTTAATGTATGGCACATCATAAAGCTGGAGGTTCTACTAAAAATGGTCGTGATTCTGCGGGTCGTAGGCTTGGTTTAAAAGTTTGTGGCGGTGGTTTTATTAAAAAAGGTTCGGTAATTGTTCGTCAAAGAGGAACTAAATATTATCCAAAAAATAATGTCGATATTGGCAAAGATCATACAATCTTTGCACTTGAAGATGGTATTGTTGTGTTTAAAAAAACAAAAAACAATAGAGTCTTGGTCTCTGTAGAAAGCAAATAGTTTTTACTATCTATTTTTTTAAAATTTTATAAAAAAAATATTTGAAAATAATATTCTTACTTTTTTATTGCTTAACATGAAAAACATTTTTGAATTAATAATCGATATTTTTGTTCGATTAAATAAAGATATTGTAGCAGGAATTTGGCAAACAGCATTAATAATGCCATTGGATTGCACTTTGTTCGTTGTCTTAACTGGTAAACCAAGTTATGAAAACTTAGACTATCGTTTTTGGATTTTTTTTACAATATATACTGTTTTTTTTCTTTTCAGTTATGCAGCATCACCTTTAATAAGAAAACATCAATTTCTTAATATGCTAACAGGAATGGTTAAAGAAGGAAAAATAACCGTAGATCAAAAAACAAAAATTTGGAATATAGTTAAAGATACAGCAAGATATGCAACACTTTGGTCACGAGACGGCTTTTGCTTATTTTTTATGGAAAATTTGTATTGTTTTAGTATTATTTTTGCTTTTTTTGGTGGTGAAGGATTAATTAATGCAAGCTTAAATGATTTTCCAAAAATAGTACCAATTTTGCATCTTTGCTTTGCGGTTTTGTGTTTAGTATTTGAAGCTAAATTTGATAAATATTTTGCTAAAAAAATGCGTAAAAAATTCAAAATGGATAATATTAAAATGTTCTACGGCGCAAATAGACAAATAACAGCAAAACTAATAGCCGATATAACAGGTGATTCATCTAGTAAAAATTTAATGAACTTACATCTAGAAAGTATGCTTGAAGATATTACAGACATATTAGATGTATCACAAGAAAAAGAAAAAGCTAAAAAAAAGATTCAACGTAAATTTGGTAAAAACGGCATTCCAAAAGGAAGATTAGAAAAAGCAAAACATGGAATCTTTAAAAAACTTAAGAAAAAAGCTTCCAAAAGAATAGTAAAAAAAAGAAAGAAAAAAAAACGACATTAAACAATAAGTTCAATATTTTGAACATCTTTATGACAACTTAACAATACTAATTGATTAGCTGGAAAATCATCAACAAATGAACTATCTCCTAAAAAAAACAAACGTGCATTAATATTTCTAGCAAAATCCACATCAGCTTCAGCGTCTCCAAAAAACCACAATTTATCAGGTTGATGCCATGTTTCTTTAAATTCAATTTTTTCATACACAGGATTAAACATCATGGGATCTGGTTTTGGATAACCACTATCTGTATAACCTATAATAAAATCAAAGTATTTAGCAAAATTAAATCTTTCTGCTTCACGACGTACTATATCTCCGGGTTTATTGCTCATTACGCACTGTTTTATTCCAAGATCATGAAACTTACTTAACGTTTCTTTTGCGCCTGGTAATGGTTGTAAAAAATCCTTAGAATAATTATTATATAAAACCTGATACTCGGCTTGTATTGCTTCTGAATTTTTCTTAAATTGTGCTTCAAAAACATCACTAAAACAATAACCATTAATCTTGATAACATCAACCATTGTTAATTCTGGTAGATTGTATTTTTTATAAAGCTCATTCATTGATTTAAGCGTAACTGGATTAGTGTTTACAAGCGTATTATCCCAGTCATAACATATTAACTTTGGTTTTTTTAACTTTAAAATCATATTTAAATATGTAATTTATGTATATCTAAAAATTGATACCTAAACCAGTATTCAAAATCCAGCTATCTCTTAAAAGATTCTTTGTAATAACAAACAATCTTCTACATTCTATTTTAAAATATATACCAGAAAAAATTCTATAACTTAAAGCTACGCCAATATTAGCACCAAAACCAACTTTATGTAATGAGGAAACAATGTTTCTATGAACCATAGAAACACCATCGTAATATTTATTATCAATATTCGTAGAAATAATATTTAAACCAGTAACCGCATGAATATCTACATTTTTATATGAAATTGGTAAACGTAATGACATATCTATATTTGTTAACAAAACTTCACTTTTAATACCATCTATTTCGCTATACTCAGCAGCATAAGCACCTCTTAAATTAGAAGTTTTTACTAATCTTTGAAAACTAAGACCAAAAGACCAATTTCTATTAACAGTTACGCCAGCGCCAAGAATAAAACCATTATGTCCATTTCTTAACATATTGCCATATTCAACATTTCCATTATTGACATAAGGAAACCATCCAAAAGAATAACCTGCAAACACATATGGTGATAAATCCCAGCTGCTTGCTGTAAAAATATTATAACTATATTGTCTAGTATCATAATCTTCGTATTCACCAGCAAAAGAATTATTTATATGAGAAGATATAAAAAAAACAAATATAAATATAGAACAATATATACTTTTTAATGTTAAATAAAAAATACTTTTATTCATAATTATCGTTTTTTATATATAGAAATATAATTTTCAACTTTTTTATTTACTGATTAACCGTTATTCCTTCTATAAAACTTTCAAAAATACGATATGTAGTTGCATGTTTTTTTACATCAAAATCAATTTTAACTTTAACTTTATTTAACCAATTATCAGAATATTTTTTTTTCATTAAAGTAATAACTTTTTCCATCATTAATGGTAATTGTTCACAAAAATTATTTTGCTTACATTTAGAAGAAAAAACTTTCTTATTCCTATCAACTAAATGTAAATGTACAAATGTATTGTCATCTTCTTCAATGCTACAAATTATAATCATAATATCATCTTCCAAATTTTTTTATAAAACTATTTTCAACATTTTGAGACAAAATTGCTTTTTTAATAAACCAAATATTCTTAAAATTATATTTTTTAGGTAAAATAACATATAAAAATATATCTATTGCGCCTTCAAGGCCATTAATTAACTCAGCTTCAAGCAATTTAATTATTTTTTGTGCACATTTTTTCGTAATAATATAACCGGCAGCGCCACTAACGCCATGAAATACTTCTGCTTTTGAGTTATAAAAATATTTATTAAAACCATATTTGATATCAGAAATTATAAAAGACAAAACATGTTGTTTTCCTTTAAGATTTGTATTATCAAATTTTAAAATATCAAAATTTTTTGGCGCTTTTTCTAAAATAGATTTCATTTTTTCATTAAAATTATCACATAAAATAACATCATCTTCGAAAATCATACCTAACTTATCTTTACTTTTTGCAACGTTATATATTGCACGGAAATGCGATAACATACATCCAAATTCACCAACTGTTAAATGTCTTTTTCTTTTTCTTTTTTTTATAATCATTTTGTCTTTTGCTAGCCAATATTTAACAATAAATTCAGGATAATTTTTATCAAATATTTTGTATTTTTTATATTCTTTTAGTTCAATTTTTTTATTCTTTAATTCTTCAATATTTATTGAGGCACCTTCTTTGTTATTATCATCAATCTCTATTATTTTTAAATCAGTTAAACCATTAGTTGCTTCTAAACGAAGAAAATTTAATTGTTTTTTAGCAAAATCACGTTCATATTTTTTTCTTCTATCTTTAGCAATATTAAGATTTATAACTTGAATCAACATACAAATTTATTACGATATACGCTCCCACATATACACTGTATATGTAAATGGTTGCACGGTCCGAGCGCTACCATAAATATCACTATTTCTAGATGCATCAAAATCAATTTCATATGTCTCCATACCACTGCCAGAGCCACCCATTGATGTATGTCCACAATATTTATGTCCTACAAACGCACCATTATTAAACCCAGCACAACTACTTCTATCATGACATGGAGAGCCGAAAATACAACCCAAACCGCCCGAAACTGATGGTAAACCAGCTTTAAATAATGTTTTAACAGGAATATCTCTATAATAATAAAGATTATCGCTAAATGTTTTTGCCCAATAATCAGAAGCCATTGCGCCACCACAAGAATAACCGCCACTGCCGGCATTTTGCAAAATAGCACCACATTCAACACGTTGCCACTCACCACAGCCTAATTTTTTGTTTACTTTATCATTTGTATTTAAATCACTATTTGATGTTATATAAATTGAACCAACTGGATACATAGTTTCACAAACACTTTTTTTTGCATTATTTAATGGTATAAATTTTTCATCTTGATATATATATATCCCTACATCGTAATTATCATATGCAGTTGTTAAAAAATACAACGTTAATGAATCACCAATAACACCTTCAAAAGTCGAAACAACTTTAAACATTGAATTAATTTTATTTATAGAATTTGATATTTCATTAATAGAACCAGTTACCTCTTTGCTTTCCGTAACAAGCCTATCATCAACTTTTAATTGATATTCAACAGCACTATTTCTATTTGTCAAAATTCTTGTATCTTCTTTTATATTTGAATTTTTTTGAATCAATTCTGATAAAGTTTTATATTTTACAATATTATCAAAATCTTTTGAATAACCTATGTAAATATTACGATATGTTTTTATATTATTATAATTTGCAACACAATTGTTAATAGTATTATCATTCGGTCTAGTTGTTTCTACATTGCCTGTTTTTGTATCAAAATAACATTTATCAGATTGCCCTTTTGAAATTATAACATATGCTGTATTATCTTTAGCAGTAACTATTTCCGTATTTGTTAAATTGTCGTATACATTTAGCCTTTCTATTGGCATTCCAATAGGATCTTCCTTTTGATGTGTAAAATATACAACATATTTACCATTTTGATTTGTCACATAGGAAGATTTTTCATGTCCTGTTGTAAATTTTTTTCCATTTAAATACGTTAGTGCTGAGTGTGTTATATATTCAAAATTATGTCCATGACTATCATATGCAAAACTATCAGGTAAGCCAAGTGTCCTTGTCGGGACAACGCCCCATAAAATAAAATCATTTGCACAACAAGAACTAACATCTCCGGAATTACAAACACGAAAAGCTGTCTCCGATTCTCCTTTTTGTTCCGCACTGCAATAATACATTTGATTTGATGAATTATATGCATCTGAACTATATTCTAGTAAATAGTTTTCATTGTCATCTTTAAAAGGATAAGCTGGATATGGTAAACGTCCGTTTGTTGTAAAAAATTGTTGCAATGCTTCCTCTATTGCTTGAATCTTTTTAAGATCACTCCTCATTTTTGGATTTGAAGCTTTATATGACATTAAACCACCACTAATAATAATACCAGCAACAAATAAAACAATGGTTAATTCAATTAATGAAAATGAAGCTTTAATGTTAATTTTTTTACATTTTGTAAAAAAAATATTTTTCAAAAAACACCCCATTTTTACCTCTAGTAAAATAAAATTAATTTTGTTTTTAATTTGCAAATTGTTTTTTGTTAAATATCTGAAAGAAAATGAATTATTACGAACTTATAAAAAATGGTATAAATGAACTTATAAAATCAGGAATAGAAAATAAAATAGCAAAACAAGACGCTGAAGATTTATTGTTATACATATTAAAATTATCAAAAGCCGAACTTATAAAAAAATATAATGAAAATGTAAATCAAATTGAACAAGAATTATATAATAAAGTAATACAAGAACGTAAAATAAAAAAACCATTATCTTATATAACTCATAATGCTATTTTTTTTGGAAATAATTTCTTTATAAATGAATCAACATTAATACCAAGAGTTGATAGTGAAATTATAGTAGAAAATGCAATAAACTACATTAACAATAATTTAAACATAGTAAAAAAAATGAAAAATGAAAAAAAAATAAAAATACTAGATGCTTGCTGTGGTAGTGGTTGCTTAGGCATATCACTTGTTAAAATTTTAATAAAAAATTTTTCAAATGAAATTGAATTAACGCTATCAGATATATCTTCATCGGCAATACAAGTAGCAAAAATTAATTGTGAAAAATTATTACCAAAACAAATTATTGTTAAATATTTAATTAACGACATGTTAATTAATGGTTTTGGAAATGAAAAATATGATATAATATTATGCAATCCACCATATATTGAAACTAATACTATTGAAAAACTTGATGATGAAGTGAAAAATTTTGAACCACATTTAGCTCTTGATGGCGGCAATGATGGAATTAAGTTTTATAAAGCAATAGCGAGAACATTAAATAGAAATTTCTTTCAAAACAGTGTTGCATTTTTTGAAATTGGTTATAATCAAGGTGAAATTGTTAAACAAATTTTTACAAATTCAAACTTTATTGTAAAA
>CAMKKS010000048.1 GCA_946413485.1 uncultured Rickettsiales bacterium
ACAAGACACTCGTTCATGTGAACCAATTTTTGTAGTTTTATTTCCATTAAAAAAAACCATAATATATTATGCTTTGTAAATAAGCTCATCATGTAACCACCAATTATTTACAGGAATATGTTGACAAGGACCACCATTATCAACGCAAGGAGATTTTATTTGCATCCCATGTTGACTTGATGAACAAGCTGACATAACCAACAAACAAAGAAAAATAAATGTTTTTTTAAAAAAGCTAATCATACAATTTTAACTTGTTATTATTTAGTAATTGAAATTTCAATACCAACACCTGGTTGAATTTCAATTTTTGATAACTCATCAATTAAAGCTGGTGTTACGCTAAGAATTCTAACTAAACGTGTATGTGTTGTTTTTATGAAACGTTCCATGGATTTTTTATCAACATGTGGTGAACGTGTAACTGTAAATTTTTCAATTTTCTTTGGCAATGGTATAGGACCACAAATTGTTCCACCAACATTTTTGACTGAATCTACAAAGGACACAGTTGCCTTGTCAAGAAGACTGCTATTGTAAGAATGCAATTTAACACTTATATTGTGTAATGTTACGCTCATATAATTCATTATAAAGTAAAAGTATAAAATATAATTTGCAAGAATTTATTTAAATTTTTTGCTATGTTTTGAAACGGACTTGAAAAATATTGATTTTTAAAATTTATATATATGAGTATGAATGTAGTTTGTGTAGAAAGTTGTTTTAAAATGAGTTCGGATGTAAATTTGAAGGCCATTATTGCAAAATGTAATAATGTGGATAATATTGATTGTATAATAGAAGCAATTATAAATTCAATACAAGCAAATAGTAATATTATTTTATGTAAAATAAATACATCAAACTCAAATAATATTGAAAGTATTGAAATTATAGATGATGGCGAAGGTTTTAATGATAAAAATATAAAAAATTTTAAAACATTATATGCAGAGCACGATAATAATGAAAATAAAATTGGTTGTAAAGGATATGGAAGAATTTATTACAAAAAAGCATTTGATATAGTTGAAATATGCTCTTTTAATAGTGATAAAAACAATGAAAAAATTAATTTTGTTTTTACTGATGATGATTTTACCAAAACTGATAATATAGAATTACACGCACACACACAGACAGAAAAACAAACAAGTTTATTATTATTTAAACCTTTGAAAAATAATGGTTTGTTTGATTTAAATGATTTAACTGATTATAAAAAAATATTTAACAGCATTTATCCTTATATTTTATTATCTGGTAATAAACAAATAGAAATTAAATTCATTGTTAATAATAAAAAAACATATACAATCAATTATAGTTCTATTCAAGATATAGAAGAAAGTAAAGAGACATTTACGATAAACAACAAAGAATTTTTGTTGTATCATAAAATATTTAAAAACAAAAATAATGATGCTAAAAAAGAAGATAACCAACCAATTACTGCAATTTGTCACTCAAAAAGACCAGTTTGTTCTTTTGATAAAGAACCATTAAAAATTTCATTATCTTTAAACAATTATAAAGGTTTGTTTTTATTAAAAAGTTCGTGGCTTGACGAACAAGAAATAGACGAATATCACAGCAAATTTAAATTAGATAGAAATAACGAATATTGGGAAAATATAGCAAGAGAATTAAAAAAAAATTATTAGTTATAATAAAAGAAATTATAGATAAAGATAAAATAAAAAGAGATAAAAAAGAATACGATTATAATGGCTATATTCAACAACAAAAAATAGATTTATTAAATAAATATCCTGATTGTGCTGAATACATTAACAACTATACAAGTATAGGTATAGTTGAAGATAATGATATTATATTGTCTGCTATTGAAGATACAAATAACAAAGAAAAAGAAGCAATAAAAAATGATAGTGAAGTTGATAAAGAAGAGTTATTTGCTGGTTCTCTTGCAAGATATATTAGACATAGACAAGAAATAATAGATAAAATTGAAAAATTGTTTAATAATGCAAAAGATAAAGAAGCTTATATACATAATTTAATTGTTCCAAAAAAAAGCAATAATTTAAAATTATATGATAATAATTTATGGTTATTTGATGATAAATTTTTAGGTTATAATGAAATTTATAGTGATGAAAAATTGAAGAAAATTGTTGAAGCAGATGGTAAAACAATAGCAACTAACACAAATAATATGGATGGTTGCCAACCAGATATAGTTTTTTTCAAAAATACTTCAAACGGAATTCCAAAAATCGTTATTATTGAATTAAAAAGACCAAATGTAAGTTGGTATGATTATGTAAAAGGAGACGAACAAATTAGACAATATGCAGAATATTTGGTTCAAGAAAGAAAATGTTGCAATCAAGTATATGGTTTTTTATTGGTAAGTAGCGAAGCATTAAAAGAAAATAATTACGAAAATCAAACTTATACGTATATTAAAAAATACACAAAAATTTATTCAGCTGACGATGATATTATTTTTATGAAGGTAGATAAATTACAATCAAAAGGTAAAGATGCTATTGGTATAGGATTGATAACAACTACTTTTATAACAAGTAATTCACTAATTACTGATGCAAAAACAAGAAATCAAACATTTATTGATATACTGAATGGAAAATATATTAAAGAAATCAAAAACAGAAAGGTTAATTGATTGTATTCACAAACCTCTCAAAACACACTCTCTTATTTCTAATATCCACAACTCCATATTGTAAATTGCTATTCAAAACCATATTAAATACATCAATTTTACTTTTCATTGATTGAAAATAACTTACATAATAATCCAAGTATTTAGTAGCTACTCCATTAAATCTTATCATAAATTTTTTCAACATTGAGTGAAAATTGTTTATATTATTTAGATGATAAACCTTATTTTCAGGTTTTCCAAACTTTAAAGATTTCAATTTAATATCGTGTAAATTTCTATAAGTTCTATTTCCATCAGTAATTAAAACACTATCTTTTGTTAAATGTCTTTGCAATAGTATAACATCATCTTTTTCTAAACCACTAAATCCAACAGGTTTTGTAAATGATGATTTATTTCTATCTATTGCAGTAAGGACACATATTTTAGTTTTCTTTGTATAACTATAAGATGTATAACCTCTTTTTCTTGCAACTCTGCCTTTTACATTTCTGCTTCCCTTTTGGTTTTCTTCAAAAAATGTCTCATCAGCTTCAATAATTCCATCAAGTTTATTGTTATTATCATCATTTATATTTGATAAAACTTTCAATATTTTATGCCTCCAATAAAAAGCAGTTTGTAATTTGATTTTTCCATCCATTGCATCAACAATTTTTCTCAAACTCAAACCTTGTGAAAATAATTCAATGTATTCTTGCCATAACTTAATATCTTTTTTAGAATGACAAAATATAGTATTTGTTCTTATACTATAATTCTTTTTACAATCATTACATTTGAATTGTTGATATTTGCCGTGTAAAAACCCATTTTTACAAATCTTATTAGAATGACAATGAGGACAATGATGATTATTGTTGAATTGCAGATATACTTTATCTATTTGTAATTTAGTATTTTCAAGATTACATAATCTTATTAGTTCCAATCTCTCATCTTCTGTCATTTGCTTTAAAATGTCTTTTACTTTATCAATCCTTGTCATAAGTTTTACACTAATTTTATAACATAAGAATTATAAATGTCAAGTCATTTTCATAACATAGCAAAATTTTTTGATATTTAAAATAAAATTTTAAATTAAAATAGTCTTATATCTTGTTTGTGTTGTTGTATAAATAATTCAGCATCTTCTATAGAACGCCATATCATATACTTACATACATTACTTTTAGTAACAATTTTTTCAAAATTTTTTTGATATTCACTTTGTTTTCCTTTTAATGTTTTTATTTCTATAAAATATACGTTATTTTTCCCGATAATTACTAAGTCTGAAACGCCTCTTCTTACACCTTCTCTTTTTAATATTGTTGCGGTTGCGACATCTCTATGACCACCATTTGGAATTGCAAAAACTTCAACTTTATTTAGCATTAAATATTCAAAAATTTGTCGTTGTATGCGATGTTCTTCTACTCTCATTATAGCATATAATTTAGTAAAAAATATAATTTGCAAACTCAATTTATCAAAATATTTTCACTTCTTCTTCAAGTTGTATATTAAATTTTTCTTTAATTTTTTGCTTTGCTAGTAAAATTAGATTTTCAATATCAGTAGCAGTAGCTTTATTATCGTTGATTAAAAAGTTACAATGTTTTTCTGAAAATTTTGCCCCACCTACACGAAAACCACGTAAACCAACGCTTTCAATAAGTTTCCATGCACTTATTCTTTTATTTTCACTAGTCATTGGGTTTTTAAAAGTACTTCCACAAGTTGCGCCAATAATTTGATTCTCTTTTCGTTCTAATCTCATATTTTTAATTATATTTTCACTTTTTTTAATTTGTTCGTCATTACCTTTTTTTAAAGAAAAAGTTGCACTTAAAATAATAGCATTCTCCGGTAAAACGCTTTTTCTGTAAGAAAAACATAAATCTTTATTTGTTAATGTTTTAGTTTCATTGTTTAATAAAATATTTACAGAATGTAAAATATCTTTAATTTCACAATCAAAACATCCAGCATTCATTTTAATTGCGCCACCGATTGTTCCTGGTATTGTATCAAGAAATTCACAACCGATTATGTTATTTTTTATAGCAAAATCAGATAATTGTTTATCAAGAGCGCCAGCGCCAGAATTTAAGAATATGTTATTTTCATTTGTTTCTTTTTCGTCTACAATAATTTTATTAAAATCCCCAGATAATTTTATAACTAAACCATTAAAACCACGATCACGAATTAATATATTTGAACCAGCGCCAATTACTAATGTTTTGTCTTTATATCTACTATATTTCTCTAAAGTTTGTTTTAATTCTAACAAGTTATCAACTATGCAATAAACGGAAATCTTTCCACCACATCGAAACCAGCTAATGTTTTTTGAATCAAATTCTATAAATTCTTTCATTTTGTTTTAAAATGAATAAAAATTTAAAAATAAAAAAAAAGTATAATTTTAACTTTAATTTATTTAAAAAAAAATTTAAATATATAAATATATTTACTGCTTTACTAAATAATGCTGTCTATTGCAGAAATGTGGATATAAGAAATAAGAGGGTGTGCTTTGAGAGTATTAAAATCTCCTAAATTGAATAATATTATTTTTCTTAATTTTGTTTTTAACAAAACCTAAATCATTATAGAGGTTTTTAATCATTATCTCGTTTTCATAATCTAATTTATTACTTAATTCTTTTGTTATTTCTTTGAATAAATACATATCTTCGTGTTGTATTTCACTATCAACTGGGTCTTTTTGCTTATAATGATTAAAAGATAATTGTTTATAAATATATTGATTTTGATTTTCATCTATTAAATTTAAATCTTTTAATCTTGTTGCTATTGCTTGGACTGATATTTTCCATCTTCTTTTTAAGATAAACAATGCTTGTAGATTGTTGCAAATATATTCTTGAATTAAAGATTGTGAAGGTAATAAAAAGCAACCAGCAAAATAATCAGCTTCTTTTTCAATAATCTTTTGTTCTTCATTGTCTAATTCATCTATATTTATATTTTTATGTAAAATCAAATGTCCTAATTCGTGCGCTATATCAAATCTACTACGAACGGCTGTTTTATTTTTTGTTAAAAATATTATTGGTTTATCATCGCTCCACCAAGAAAAAGCATCAATTTTTGATGTTAAATTATCTGTTTTTTCAAACTTAAAAACAAATATTCCGTTGTTTTCACATAATTTAATCATATTTGATATTGGAGCATTATTTAAATTCCAAAATTCACGAGTTTTAATTGCTATATTTTCAATTTCTTCTTTATTTATATTATTTTCATTTAGTGAAATTTGATAATCAAAAATTGGCAAATTAACCTTTGGGATATCAACATATTTATCAATAATATTATTCTTAATTTCAGTTAAATTATTTGCCAATTCGTTTGCTTGAATTACATTTTCTTTTGGTGTTGTTTTTGATTTTCTAAATGCTACATTTCTAATAAATAATTTTGGCTTTGGTATATA
>CAMKKS010000049.1 GCA_946413485.1 uncultured Rickettsiales bacterium
CCAAAGAATAATTTAAACAATAATAATAGAGGACAAGTTAATTATTTTTAGTTTTGGGTTTTTTTTAATTATTTCTGAGAATTTCAACAACATTTATTTTTGTGTTTCTTTTTACTGAAAAATAAGTGCATAATAGTGAAAAAATGAATGTGAATGCATTTATATTTAAAATATCTGTTATCATTATTCTACTAGGTAAATTTGATAAAAGATAGATACTATCATCAAGCAATGATGTGTTAAATATTCTTTCTAAGAAAAGTCTTATTTTATCTACATTTAATGCAAATGAAATACCAAAAATATTTCCAAAAATTATACCAACCAATGATATCGTGAGGCCAACGATAAAAAACATTGCTTCAATTTCTTTATCTGAAACGCCATGTGCTTTTAATATTGCGATATCTCTTTCCTTTGATTTTATCATCATTCTGATTACAGCAAAAATTGTAAATACCGATATAACAACAAATAAACCTAAAATTAATGACATAACATTTGATTCTATTTTTAATGCATGTAATAAACCACTATTTTCCATTTTCCAATCAGATATATAATATTTGTTAAATTTGGATATTTCGTTTTCAATATCAAATATATTTTCCGGATCATTTGCAATAATTTCAATTGAACTTGCATTATTTTTAAGATTAAAAATTGCTTGTCCTGCTTTAAACGGAATAATTGCCATATAGTTATCATATTGTTGTGAATGAGAATTTATCAAACCAACGACTTTCATTTTTATTTGTCTAGGGAACGTGCCTAACATCGTCTCCGCGACAATGGGAACAATTAAATCAACTTCGTCACCTTTTGTTACTTTCATTTGTCTTGCAATTCCTTTTCCTAAAATTATACTATAATTATCAAATTCATCTAAATTAACAACAAGACTTTTTCTTAAATCTTTATTAGTTTTAATATCTTGCAATTCAATTCCTTTTACAAAAATACCAACATTGACATTATTTTTGACTAACATTCCACTGCCTGAAATAATAGGAAAAGCATTTTTTACATTGTGAATATTTTTTATTTTATTTTTTTCTTCTGTTATATTATTAAATTTATCATTGCGTGAAAAAATAGTTATATGTGAATTTAAACCAAGAATTTTTTCAACAAGTTCTGCTGAAAAACCATTCATTACAGAAGTAACTACAATTAAAATGGAAATGCTTATTGCAATTGCAAATAATGACATTATTACACTTATATTTGGAAATATTGTTTTTTTTGGTTTTAAGAACCTTTTACTAAAAAAAAGAACTACTTTTCTATTCATTTAAATTACTATAATACAAAATTAAATTTTAATTACGCCTGAATAAACAAAAGAATAATTACCAGTTAAAAGCATTGGTTTTCCAACACCAGCCCAATTGATTTCAGCAAATTTATTCATAATATCTGATCCACGAGAAATTATTTTTACTTTTTGATCAACTAAATTGTTAGTTATGCAATAAGCTGCAACAGCACATGAACCTGAACCACATGAAAGAGTTTCACCGCTGCCTCTTTCAATTGTTCTCATGAATACTTCATTGCGAGATAATATTTTTACATAATGTAAATTATATTCAGGATCTGTTTTTTTTTCAATATTATCAAAATTTTCAACAATCATAATTTTATGTTTATTTCCTATTTCAACAATATTACCATTAACAACCGGAACACCCATATTTACCGTTGCCGATAAAGCGCTACGATTTGGTTTACCAGGTATTATTTTTTTACCGACTTGGACACGAACTAATGGTTTTTGATTTTCACGAGCGACATAACCTACGACGCAACGTATTCCATTACCGCAATTTTCTGCTTCAGAACCATCTTGATTGAAAATACGAATAGAAACATTTACTCCTTTTTCATCATCTGCTTTAAAGGATTTATTTATAATTATTATTTGATCACAACCTATGCCAAAATTTCTATCAGCCATTATTATTAATTGTGCTTTTGAAAATAATAAATTTTCATTTTCTTCACGAAAATCAAAAATTGCAAAATCATTTCCAAATGCATGCATTTTCGTAAACTTATATTCATTTTCCATAAAATAGCTTAATATAAAAAATCTTAATCTTTATTATTTTCAATAAAAAACATACCAACTGCACTTAAACCGCAATCAACATGTATATTTTCAGCCGTTACACCGCTAGCTAAATCACTAAGTAAATAAATAGCAGTATTAGCTACATCTTGTTGAGTAACGTTTTTTTTCATTGGTGAAACTTGTTCGCCAAATGTAAGAACTTTTTTAAAATCACCAATTGCGCTTGATGCAAGAGTTTTAATAGGGCCAGCGGAGATTGAGTTTACACGAATTCCTCTTTTTCCAAGATCATTTGCAAGATAGCGAACACTAGCTTCAAGTGCAGCTTTTGCGACGCCCATAACGTTATAATTTGGTATTATTTTTTCCGATCCATAATATGTTAACGTAAGAATACTACCACCATCTTTTAAAATTGGTGCAAATATGCGAGATATAGCTGTTAAAGAATAAACAGATATGTCCATTGCTTGCAAAAAATCTGAACGATTTACATTCATATAATCACCTTTTAATGATTCTTTACTTGCAAAAGCTGGCGCACAAACTAAGAAATCAATTTCACCAAATTTTTGTTTAACAAAATCAAAAAAATTATTTATACTATTATCATCTGAACAATCACATTTTGAAGAAAAAGCATTTTTTTCTTTAATTAAGTTATTTACACGACTTTCAGTGATATCAAGATAACTAACCACTAAACTAGCGCCTCTATTCATTAATTCATCAGCAATGCCCCAACAAATCGATCTTTCATTAGCAACACCAATAACTACTCCTTTCTTTCCTTTAAACATAATTAAAAATATTTTATCATTAATTAATTGCAAGATTTATTTAAAATTTAATATTAATTATTAAATTCACTAAATAAAATTATACCAATGCAACTTTTTTTATTGCTATTAGTGTATGCAAAATAATCGTAATTATCGCCTGTGAAATTATCATTACTCCCGGTATATGTATTGCATTGTCCTTCTTTAAAAGAGTTGTTTATTTTATCATCTTCATTTGCACCATTTACGCCAAAAACTTGTCCAGAAAAAGGTTTACCATCGTCAATTTTTGAATCAATTTTCATCATTATTTCAGAAGAAACACCACCACCACCACCAAAAATAGCATAATCATCAATTATTGTTGAACTATTATAAACATAATTACGTGTCGGATCGGAGAGCAATAATATATTATAGTATTTATATTCACCATTTGCTTTTATTTGATCAAAAATTGCACCATAAATTTTTCTATCATTATCAGCCAAAGAAGAAGTGTAAAATAAGAAAGCAGAATTTTTATTGTATCCATCAGTTATTCTTGGAAGATTATATCCTATTTTATTACAATTTATTCTATCAGAAGCATTTATATCATAACATGTATTTGAATATTTTCCTTCTATTAAATTACTAGCGCTTAAATGGCTCCAGACACCATACATTTCAGAAAAATGAATATTTCCAAAAGTATTAATGTTTCCTTCGATTGTACCGCTAGAAGAACCATTTAATGGTATTTTATCTAAAAAATTTTTATTTAATGCAGACAATTCTTGTGCCGACTTTGTTGTATAACCCGATGGTGCTAATTTGTATTGTGCATTATTATAATCACCAGGCAGTGAACCATACATTTGATAAAATTGATTAATTGCCTGTCTATAATTAGCAATTTCTCGTATTACTCTTGTAGCTTTTGCATTAATAATTATCTTGCTTCCAGATAATGTGGCTGTAACAAGTAAGGAAAGGACTAGTATAACAATAGACAATTCAACAAGAGTGAAAGATTTGCAATATTCTTGAAATTTAAATTTCATATTTTTATTAAAAATGCCTTTTATGTAAAAACTTTTTACTAAAAAGCAAACAAATAAATTTATCTATTCTTTTTATGAAGAAAAAAAAAATATTATTTTATTCATTAATAAATATTATATTATTGTTATCAACTAATTCATGTGGTAAATATGGTAGTTTAAAAATAGATGATAAAAAAAACAACAATATCAATGAAAAAAAAATAGAGCAACTACAAGAAAACGATAATAACAAAAAACAAACTAAAATCGACTATTACGATAGCGACTTTAATTTTTGATTAACAATTTATTTTGTTTTTTATTATTTTTAATATAAAATATAATTCATAGTTTAAACATAGTTATGTATAATATATTTTATCAGAAAATAAAAAATTTTTTTTCAAGAAAAACTTTTTACGCTTTGGATGCAAGTATATACTATCTTTTAATAGCTATTATACCAGTTGCAATATTAATTATTGCAACTCTTATTGTAGTTATTAATGGTGCAAAAAATAGGTCAAAAAATAATCAGTCATCTGAAGAAAAAAATAATTCACTTGAAGAACCACGAAAAGTAGAAGAAAAAGCAGAAAATAAAAACATTGATAACAAAAACCAAGGATTAAATAATAATAACTTGCAACAAAATGACAACAGTAATCAAATAGAGCAAAATAATAATAATAATACACAACCTAATAACAATATTGATCCGTATAATCCAGAAAGAAAAAATATAAATCAATCTGTTTTAACACAGCTACAAAAAGAACAAAAGGGTATTACAAATTAATCAATTGTCGATATTGGATAGTGTTTTCTTATTTTTCTTACATTATTTAAATTAACATTTGCATATATAGCACACTCCTTATTCCCTGCATTAGCTACCATTCTCGTATCTGGAGCGCGATCGAAAACTTCATATATTGCTGAATGTCCAATGCAATAAAGTTTGTCGTCACTAAAACCAACCTGATTACTTGAAACAATGCAAACTAGATTTTCATAAGCACGAACATTGTGCAAACAATCAAAAATATCCTCTTCATACTTTAAAAGCTTTTCGTCGTTATATTTCCATTTTTCAACACACCAAGCATAAGGACAAACAATAATTTCAGCGCCCATTTTTGCAAGATTTTTAATATGCATCGGATATCTTATATCGTAACAAATATTAATTCCAACCTTACCAAAATCTAAATCCACGACAACTGCTTTATCTCCTGGCGTAATCACTTCTCCTTCTGTACCAAATACATAATTAAAAAGATGTATTTTTCTATACTTTCCAACAATCTCACCTTTTCTGTCAAAAACAAAAGAAGTATTGTATAATCTTTTGCCACTTTTTTCAATTAAACTACCGGAGACGAAATTAGTATTATATTTTTTTGCCATTTCCCTTGACCAGTCGAGAACATGTCCACCGCTATTCTCGGTTTCCGTATAGTCTAAATATTCATCATGGTCAATAATGCCTGTAGAAAAAAATTCAGGTAATACAACTAAATCAAGTTTTTTATCAGAATTTTGATCTATAATCTCGGTAACTTTTTCAAGATTTGCTTTTATATCGCCTTTTTTTGGATTATATTGTATACTTAAAATACCAGCCATATAACTATATAAAATAATACAAAACCGTGGTGCCTATGGCCGGACTTGAACCGGCATGAAGTTAACCCTCGAGGGATTTTAAGTCCCTTGTGTCTACCAATTCCACCACACAGGCTAAATGTAATTTTAAATGATGTAATAAAAATTATTGTCAATAATGCTTTTATTGATACTGAATATTCTTATATACTTATGGATGGTTGATTATTTTTGTAAGAATTAATATTTGAATTGTTGTTTATGATATTATCGCTATTACCTATATCATTAATATGAATTTTATTTTCTTTATTTTCGGTATTTTCTTTATTTAATTCACTAAATGCTTTTTTAATTTCCTCATCACTATTGTTTTTATCGTTTTGATCTTCAATTGTAATTTTCTTTTTTTCTTTTTCTTTTTTTTTTCTTTCTTTTTTTTTTTATTTTTTTTTAACTTTTTTTCCGTTTTTT
>CAMKKS010000050.1 GCA_946413485.1 uncultured Rickettsiales bacterium
TCTTTTAATAACTTCAAAAGTTGGTTTTCTATCACCTTTTACATAACTTGTAATAGCAGACAAAGATATACCACAATATGCAGACAAATTATTTCTTTTAACTCCACAAATTGATAATGCTTGTGAAAATCTATCGTTTTGAAACACTTTTTTTTCGCTCATATTTTTATTAAGAACGCTTTAAGGTTTTTATAATGTCTTCAATATCTTTTTGTTCTTCTTTTTTTATTTCAAATCTTGGGTTTTCAATTTGGTTTTCTTTTTCTAACAAACAATCATTGCTTATTTCAATATTTTTAATAAATTGCATTATTACTTTGTTGTCTTGTAAAATCAATTTATTAAATGTCAAACTTTCCAATTTATTTTTGCCTGAATAAAGAAGCATAAAGTGTTGTTTGTCATTTATTTTTGTTTGATAATTAAATAAATAAGAATTACTATCTTGATTTACTTTGCTTAAATCTTTACAATAAGAAGGCACTTTATTTCTTTGATTATCATAATGTATTGTAAATGTATCTAAATTTTCCAAATAAAAAACAGGATATTTATAATTATTTATTTGTTTTATTTCACTTTTAAGACCCATTTCTTTAATACAATATGCTTTAACAATGAAATTTCGTAAAATTCCATATGGCTCATTTATATTTGTTGTAGTTAACGAACCTAAATTATCCTTATAAAAGGAATTTAAATATTGATATGCTTTTAAAAAACTTTTAGCAATTTTTTTATCTTCTTTTATTGAAAACATAAAATTTATAATTTAGTTATATTTACATCTTTTCTAAAAAGCAAGTTTTTTTTTACATCTTTTCCAAAATTATTATTATTTTTTACAATTTCTTTTCATAACAAGTATTAAAAGACAATACCTTTTAACATTTAAAATTAGTTTAAACATAATTTATCAAAGTATTTCAATTACAAAAAGCAAGAATTATTTTAATAATAGCATTTAATAGCAAAATTTACTTGACAATAAAAACACATCAAGTATATATCATTGTATGGCAAGAGTAACAATTGAAAGAGCTATTAATAAATGTGATAGCCGTTTTGAACTTGTAATGTTAACAGCTTATAGAGCTCATGCGATAGCAAATGGTAGTCAAGTTGCCGTTAATTCTGATAATAAGTTCGCTGTAATTGCTTTGAGAGAGATTGAATCTGGAAAAATAGATTTAAATGAGCTCAAAAAAACCGTGATTGAAAAGTATGCCCTTGAAACTAAGATTAATATCGCTGATAATTCATTTATTATAGATGATAATTCCGTTAAGTTAGATGAACAATCTGAAGATAAAAGCACGGAAAACGAATCTGTTGGAAAAAATGCAACTCTAAATGTTAGCAGTGATTTTTTTGCTTAGAAAAAATCATTTTCATTATTTATGGCCAATTTCTCTATAAAAATAGAACATGGAAACAAAAAGGGGATAAAAATTAGTGATGGTTTTAGTGAAGAAGGTTCTAGAATTACAACATCTGCAAATAGATGCGTTCTTTTTAATGTTTTAATAAATAAATTTTATATAAATTTTAATAATTTAGATTGTGCCGATCTATGTTGTGGTAGTGGCATTGTTGGGTTTGAGTTTTTATCATTAGGCGCAAGAAAATGTTTATTTGTTGATTGTGATAGAAAAAAAATTAAAAACATAGACGAAGCTATTCAAAAAACCGGTTTTCAAGCTGAAACGAAAATATCTTTTCTACCGTTGTTTTCTAATGACGATCAATTTGATATAATTTATTTAGATCCACCTTATAAAAACAATTTTTGCCAACAAACAGTTGATATGATTTATGATAAAAATTTTTTAAAAAAAAATGGTTTATTGATTGTAGAATCTCTATTAGAGATAGATTACAATAAATATGATTTATTGGATATTAAAAATTTAAAAAATGGAGCAAAATTTTACTTTTTAAAAAATAGTAAGTAATTTCTTGCAATTTATACTATATTTTATAGCCACTATTTTGTAATGTTAATAGGTAAAGAAAAGACATTTATACTCAATAATTTTAAGAAGCAGTTCAATTTATTAGAAAAAAGATTAGCGATAGGTTTTGAAGAGAGAAATGAAATAACGGCTGATATTACTTTGAAAAATAATTACAATTTAAGTAACAATAAAATAAAAGATGGTTTTTATTTAGCAAAAATAGTTTTTAAAAAAAAAGAATATAAAACTATAATTTTTGTTAAAAATAATAAAGAAAATAGTAGTTTGATGCTAAATATTTTTGATTTTCAAAATTTATACAATGAAAAAATCACTATAGAATTATTAAAGCTTGTGCTTCAATATAAATATAATCATAAAGAAGGAATAACAAGAAGAAAGAATTTACAAACAATAATGATATATAAATAGTTTATACAGCAACAGGAGCTTTTATAGCCGGATGACATGTGTAATTTTCTAATGTAAAGTCTTCAAATTTAAATTCAAAAATATCTTTTATATCTTTTTTTATATTCATTTTTGGCAAAGGAAAAGGTTCGCGGGAAAGTTGAGTTTTAACTTGTTCAAAATGATTTAAATAAATATGTGTATCACCGGTTGTATGTATGAATTCTCCTACATCAAGATCGCATACTTGTGCTATCATCATAGTTAATAATGAATATGAAGCGATGTTAAAAGGTACACCTAAAAATAGGTCAGCTGAACGTTGATATAATTGACAACTTAGTTTTTTATTTGCTACATGAAATTGAAATAGTGTATGACATGGCGGTAATGCCATTTTATCAACATCAGCAGGATTCCACGCACAAACTATTAATCTTCTTGAATTTGGATTTTTTTTTATTTGTTCAATTACATTTGAAATTTGATCAACAATTTTTCCATCTGGCGCTTCCCATCTTCTCCATTGTTTTCCATAAACAGGTCCAAGATCGCCATTTTCATCGGCCCATTCGTCCCATATTGAAACTTTATTATCTTTTAAATATTTAATATTTGTTTCGCCTTTTAGGAACCACAATAATTCGTAAATTATAGAGCGTAGATGACATTTTTTTGTTGTAACAAGAGGAAAACCTTCTTGTAGATTATAGCGTGTTTGATAACCAAAAATAGAACGTGTACCAACTCCTGTTCTGTCTATATTATCAACGCCGTTATCCATTACGTATTTTAATAAATCAAGATATTGCTTCATAATTATATTAGATTAACATTTGAAGAATATACATATTTCATTATTTGCAGCTTCTATTGTGTCGCTGCCATGAATGACATTTTCAGTTTTACTAATTGCATATTTTGTTCTAATATCAATGATAGCTTCTCTGTATCTTTCAATAGCATTGTCGCCGTATAATATCATTACTTCTACTTGTTTTCCTAAAAGAGATTGTTTTATATCTTGAAAAAAAGGTTTTTCTTTATGCATATAGTACAATTTGTTAAATTTTTCTTCTGTCATAATGACTTTTTTTGATTTTAGAATTTTAAGTCCATATAACTTAATTATACTTTTAATTTCATTTGTTTTATCTAAACCACTTGGTTTTATCATTCCGAAAGTTTTTTGCATGTTTTTTTCTTGTTTACTTTGATTAATAGAAGTTTTATTTTTATTTATTTTTTCCGCAAAAGATAAGTTTGATAGAAGTAAAAAAGAACATATTATCAGCGGTAATATTTTATACATAAAATTTATTGAAAATAAGAATTAAAAAATATTTTTCAAGAGAAAAAATATAAAATTTTAGTTCAAACAAGTTTTCTTGATTTTTATAAACATATATTCAATATTGCAGTGTTAGCACCCGTAGCTCAATTGGATAGAGCGTTTGACTACGGATCAGGAGGTTTAGGGTTCAAATCCCTACGGGTGCACTTAAAAGTATTTTACTTTTTTAGACGCTTTTAAACTTGAAATTTATATTTCATTTCGTAAACAAAAGTTGTTCTGTTTATAGCACAATAGGATAGTGAATATTTTATTTAATTTAATTTTGTTATGATTTTTGAAACAAAATGTTTAATTATTGGTTCTGGTGTTGCTGGTTATACTGCTGGTATTTATACCGGTAGAGCAGGGTTAAAACCAATAATAGTTTCCGGTAATGTCGGCGGTCAATTAGCCACAACTGGTTATGTTGAAAATTATCCTGGTTTTATAAGCATAAAAGGTGCTGAACTTACGAATAAAATGCATGAACAAGCTGAAAAATGTGGCGCAAAAGTTGTAATGGATTTTATTGAAAGTGTAGATTTAAACAATAGGCCTTTTACGGCAAAAAGTAGTAGCAATGAATATAAAGCTGATACTATTATAATAGCAACAGGTGCAAAAGCAAAATGGTTAGGACTTGAAAGTGAAGAAAAATACAAAGGTTGTGGTGTATCTGCTTGCGCAGTTTGTGATGGTAATTTTTATAGAAACAAAGTTGTTGCTGTTATTGGTGGCGGAAACTCAGCTTTTTCGGAAGCATTATATTTATCAGGAATAGCGAAAAAAGTTTATTTAATCCATAGAAATGAAAATTTTAGAGCCGAAAAAACATTAATTGATAATGTAAAAAAAATTAAAAATATAGAAATCATTACTAACTCTGTAGTTAATGAGATAGTAGGGGATGAAGATGCAATGGGAAAGTTTGTCACCGGAGTTAAATTGCAAGATTCAAAAATAATTAATGTAGACGGTGTTTTTATAGCAATAGGTCATCAACCGGACACTTTATTATTTAAAAATCAGTTAAAATTAACTGAAAATGGTTATATAATAACAGATCCTTCTACAAAAGAAACAAGCGTAAAAGGTGTTTTTGCTTGTGGTGATGTACAAGAAAATAATCATAAGCAAGCAGTAGTTGCCTGTGGTAGTGCTTGCATATGCGCTTTAGAAGCAGAAAATTTTTTAAGAAATTTAAAATAAAATTGAAAGAATAAACAAAAGAATTTTAGTATAATCTAACCTCGTAAAAAACCATATTTATAAACTCTTTTTTCAATTTCTTTTGCAAGTAATTTTAAATCTTCTTTTAGTTTTATGAATAATGTTTCTGCATCTGGATATTCTTTGCAACTACTATTTCTTTCTGCTTTTCCGTTCTTGTTAAATTTCACACCTTTAATTCTGTCTAAAATATCAACCCAACTTGCTTCAACTTTATATTGATAATCTGTAATGATTTTACCATTGAATTCATAATTATTACTACATTGTCGTTCATAATAAAACTGACAAATTTCCAATGCTGAATTATAAACATCTTGCGCTTCTTTTGTTAATGTTTTTTTACTTAACTCGTTTTTTAACAACTGCCAAACTTCAAGGTCGCGGCTTGCATTTTGTAAGTTCAATTCGCTATTGTCAAATAAGTTCCAGTTTGTATAATTCTTTGTAAAAATTGCATAAATAATACAATTATTTATAAAATCTTGGTCATCTTCGTAACAATATTTTATAACCCCATTTTTGTTATCAGAAAAAGGTGCTGTAAATTGGTCGCGATCGTTTAGCCAAGTATGTGGAATGCAAGTAAATACAGATACGTAAATAAATGCTTCTCTAAATGTTTCTGGATTTATACCAATATAGCAACTTTTATCACGTTCATTTTGAAACCAAACATAATTTTGTTGACTAAAATCGTTTCCATGATTGGAATTAACCCAAGCGTAATTGTTTTTTTGAGATTTATTAAATTTATTAATCAACCACTTATTTAAAAATAAATTACTATCATTTATGCAAACATTGTTTTTTTGACCTTTATATTCATTTTTCTCGTTGAATATATCTGTTTTACAATTTTTACTAAAATTAGTTTTTCCGTCTATTTTCCAAATTTGAAAACTTATTGGAAACGAACCTTTAACGTTGTCAAATGTGTTAGCCGGGACAACGAACCCCCCCATACAATGCTTT
>CAMKKS010000051.1 GCA_946413485.1 uncultured Rickettsiales bacterium
GAATTTTTAAAAATGGAAATTTTGTTGATATAAAAACGGTAACTCCGACAGAAAAACAAGAAGGAAAATATTTTAAAGAAAATAATATTAAATATTTTAAAGGCGTCGTAGAAACTAATGACCAAAAAATCGAAGGACTTTTTGCTGTACTGGATAACAACAAACTCAAGAATTATAAAAATGACATTACTAATAAAAATACAAACGAAAAATATCTTGTTATAAACGAATATATTATTTATGAAATAAAAGACAAAAATGGAAATATAATTGACAATGTAAATAATATTAGAAATGACGAAGTATACGATGTTAAAAGTGGTAGCCTAGAATCAGAAAACAATATAAGAGATACTTATTTATATTACGAAGGAGAAATGGTCAATGAAAAAAAACACGGTAAAGGACGTCTTTATAGAAAAACTTTTGAAAATACTCTTGTTGACATTCCTAGAACACCATTACAAGTAGATAATACAAATATTGTAATGGAAGGAACTTTTTATAATGATATGCTTCATGGTGAAGGCAAACGAATAAATTATAACTATAAAGAAAAAGGTTATTTTGAGTTTGACACATTAATAAACGGAACAATGACTTTTCCTGATAATTTTTATTCTGATGTAAAATTTGAATCTCAAGCGTTTAGTCAAATAACAAACGGAACAGTCGAAGAATACAATAAAAATGGCAGATTAATTCAGACAATAGAATATAAAGATAATATTGCTACAATAAAAACTCCTAATAATGAAACTATATTCAATGGGGAATATAATTATATAACAAAAACAAGAGTTAACGGTACCGGTAAAGAATACAAAAAGAATGAAGATGGTACATATGATATAAATCACCTAGTTTTTGATGGTGAATATAAACATAGAAAAAGAATAGGCACTATGTTTAATTCTTCTGATAATTTTTTTAATATATTATGGAATAAAAGATCTAAGCCAATAAATAACGTTCAATCAGATATAGATTTAAATAGTTCTTTTTTTAAAAAATATAAACAACAATGAATAAAATTTTCTTTATTTTTTAAAAATTTATGCTAAAATATTCTCGTTATATGAGAGCAGTAAAAAAATTTTCAACATCAATTTCTCAAGTAAACAATAGCACAAGAAAGAAAGGAGTTTCTTTAAGTAGACTTTTTAAACTATTAGACAAACGATCAAATTATATTTTAACATTTGTTGCTTTTTTTTTGATCATAATTCCGTTGCCGGTTTTACCTGGTTTTTCAATAATTCTTGCTATACCTTCTATCTTTATAACACTACAAATTTGTTTTTTTAATGAAAGAGTGTTTATTCCAAAATGCATTTCAAGCTGTCGTATAAGTAAAAATATTATAAGAAAAATTGACAATTCATCTCGAAGATATTTAACATTTATGGAAAAATTGACAAAAAAACGTTTACTTTTTTTTGTTTCACCAAAATTACAACAAGTATATAATATTATTTTATTCCTATTTGCAATATCTTCGGCTGTTCCTATACCATTTTTGTGTATGATACCGGCTTTTGGTGGTGTATTGATGAGTGCTGGCTTAATAGTAAAAGATGGCATACTAACTGTTTTATCATTGATAATTGGTTTCACCGGTATGACTTTAATTTATTTGACTATAAAAACTTTAGTTTTAGTCAAAAACTACCTACCTTTGTGAAAAGAAAAAAAACTTTTCAAGTAAAAAAAAAAATTGCCGTTGTAGCTGGAAACGGTAATTTACCAATTTTTGTCGTAAAAAAATTAATTACAGAAAAACGTGATTTTATTATTTTATGTTTTGACAAAAATAATCTGCTTTTTTTTAAAAAATTACTAAACAAACAAACAAACAAAATTTTCCTAGTTAATTTGAAAAATATATCTAATATTTTGCTGATTTTAAAACGTGAAAAAATACATCAAGCTATATGTTGTGGTGGTGTAAAATTTATAGGATTAGAAAATTTAAATATTTTAAATCTTAAATCTTTTTTTTTAAATTATAAAATATTATTTTATATTGTAAAAGTTCTTTTTTCAAAACAAAAAGGCGATGACTTTTTACTAACATTAGTTGAAAAAATATTAAATAGTATAAATTGTAAAATAATAGCTGTTCAAAACATTTTACCGGATTTATTATGCACAAAACAAGATGAAATAAATAAAACTTTAACAAATAAATATAAAAAAGATATATATTATGGAAGTAAAATATTAGACACATTATCACCGTATGATATAGGACAATCTATTGTTATACATGATGGCCGTGTCCTTGGTATAGAAGGTGCCGAAGGAACTCAAAATTTAATAAAAAGATGTCGAAAATATTTAAATAAAAATTTAGATAAAAGAAAACCAATTTTAGTAAAAAAAATTAAAACAAATCAAAATTTAAAACTTGATATTCCAACAATTGGTTCTGAAACAATAGAAAATTTAATTGAAAATAATTTTGCTGGTTTAGCTATTCAAAATAAAAACGTTTTTATTTTAGATAAAGATAAAGTTGCAAATTTATGTAAAAAAAATAATTTATTTTTGTTTATTATAGACTAATATAACATCACTTTTTTTCTCTAACAGATAATCTTATTGGAACTCCAAAAAGATCAAACTCACTATATAACCAATTTCTTAAACTATCAATTTTATACTGCTTAATATATTTTTTATCTTTTCCACTAAAAGCAACAAAAGTTGGTGGTCTTGTTTTTATTTGATTAATGTAACGAATTTTAAGGTCGCTAATAGGATTATTAATAAATTGTTTTGCTTTTTCTATTTTTTTATTCATGCTACTTGAAGAAATCTTAATATTCCATTTATTATAAAGTTTATATGCAGAATCTAATATTAATTGTAAATCATTATCATGAATTGCCGAACAAGTAAAAAACACAATCCCTTTTGTTTTTGAAATAGACTTACAAATAATATTTTTTAATTTCGTTAAAATTTTCTTTTCACTAGCACTCGGTACAAGATCCCATTTATTAAAACAAACTATTAAAATTCTTCCTTCTTCGCAAACGCGATTGCATAAAGATAAATCTTGTTCTTCAAAAGCAATAGTTATATCTATCATTACAATAACAACATCTGCAAACTGAAGACTCTCAAAAGATTTTTCAATAGAAGCATTCTCTACTTCGTTTCCATTTTTATATTTTTTTCTAATTCCGGCTGTATCTACCAAAACAAAATCAAGATTTTTATAAACAAAATCTAACTCAATTTTATCTCTTGTTGTTCCTGCAATATTACTTGTTATAAGCCTATTTTCGTTTAACAAATTATTCAAAAAAGTCGATTTACCTACATTTGGACGACCTAAAACTGCTATTTTAATTTTATGATCGTTAACACAATATAAACTTTCTTTTTCCTCTTTTTTTTTATTATCTTTTAACCAAATATCATGTTGTTTTTTGATAGATTTATATAATTCATTAAAACCAAAATTATGTTCTGCTGATAAAAAAATTTTTTCAATTGCCGTATTAAAATGATTTAATTCATTTATATTTAAATTACTTTTAGTCTCTGATTTATTTATAACTAAAATTGTTGTTTTGTTTTTTTTTCTTAAAATATTAAAAATCTCAATGTCTTTATGCAAAAGACCAGTTTTTCCGTCAATAACAAATAAACATAAATCTGCATCATCGATGCTTTTATTTGCTTGTTCTAACATTTGTTTTTCAATTACATTTTTACTACCATTTAATTCTACACCAGCCGTATCTATGAGTTTTATATTCATATCATAATAATTAAATTTTATTTCATTTCTGTCTCTAGTCACACCGGTTATATCGGCAGTTATTGCTATATTTTTTCCAATTAATCGATTAAAAATTGTCGTTTTACCAACATTTGATCGTCCAACTATAACGATAGTGTAACACATACTATTACATTAATTTTAACTATTTATGTATAGCTTTTCCAAAAACATCAAGAACTGCTTCTGGTATCATTTCACTAACAGTAGGATGTGCAAAAACAGTTAAATCAAAATCCTCAGGTAAAAGCTCTGAACTTTTTGCTATAGCAAAAATATGTATCATCTCTGTTACATTTGAACCTATCATATGAGCGCCTAGCAATTCATGCGTATTCTCGTCAAATATAACTTTAACAAAATTGTCAGTTTCATTTGCAGCTATAGATTTACCATTTCCAACACCACTAAACTTACCAACTTTAAATTTTAAATTTTGTTTTTTTGCTTCTTCTTCTGTTATACCTATGCTTGCTATTTGCGGAAAAGAATAAATACATCTAGGAATGTTATTTTTATTCACAGGAGAATTATATTTTGTTTTTATTTTTCCAAGTTTTTCAGCAATATCATTTGCAGCGACTATGCCTTCTTTACTTGCTTTATGAGCTAACCAAGGGCCATACGTGCAATCGCCAATTGCGTATATATTTTCCACATTTGTTTTACAAATTTCGTTTGTTTTAATACAATTTTTATCAAGTTCTACTCCTGTTTTTTCAAGACCAAAGCCAAAAACATTTGGTATAACTCCCATAGCTAGCACTAATTTATCAGCTTTAATTTCAAAACTTTCGTTTTTATCATCAGAAGTAAACTTTATCTGAACAAAATCTTTTTCTTTTTTATGAACTATATTTTTTACAGATGTAAATATCTCAATTCCATTTTTTTTAAAACAATCTTTTGCTTTTTTTCTAATCTCTAAATCTTCAGTCATTAGAACGTCTTGACAAATTTCTAAAATATAAACTTTTGAACCAATAGCATTATAAAAACTTGCAAATTCAATACCAATAACACCACCACCGATAATAACAACAGTTTTTGGCAATGCAACAGGGGTCATAGCGCCACGATAAGTACAAATTAAATTTTCATCCACTTCATAATCCAATGTACGAGGTGAAGCACCTGTGGCAACAATAAAATACTTTGCTTTTATAGTTGTTTTTGTTCCATTTTTTGACAAAACTTCTAATGTATTTTTGTCTACAAAAGTACCTGTTCCTTTAACTAAGTTAACTTTATTTTTTTTAAACAACAGCTCAACACCATCTGAAAGTTTTTTAACAACATTACGAGAATAATTAACTATTTTTTTTATATCAATATTTTTAATATCTAAATCTATACCTAAATCAGCGCTTTTTTTAGATAAAACGCAACTTTCAGCACAATGTAATAGTGCTTTTGTTGGAATACAACCCCAGTTTAAACAAATGCCTCCAACGTTTTCTTTTTCAACACAAACAACCGATAAATTATTTTGACTTGCTTTAATAGCCGCGACGTAACCACCTGGGCCACTACCTATAACACAAACATCTGTTTCTATCATTCTTATTGCAAAAAAGATATCAAACACATGTAATGTAATTTGCAAGATTTTTGATAATTTTAATTAATTTCTTTAACTTGATTGAAAGATTTTAAACCAACACTTGCCTTAGATGTTATGTTTGCTTGATTAACGTTGTTGTTTGTGTTGTTGTTTGTATTATTATTATTTGGTGTTTCATTTCCGCCAATATCTTTATTAAAATACTTGTAAGTACAAAGAGCAAAAGTTAAAATAGATAAAAGTATAGCAAAAATTGAAAAAAAGATACACATTGCCTGAGTTTTTGAAATGCCTTCGCTCTTTTTTTCAAGCTTTTTATTCTTTTTGTCGTCTTGCACACAATAACTAATTAATTATAATACTTTTTTTTAAGAAAACAAATTTTTTTATATTTAATTAAACTAAAAACTTTTAAAAAGGTGCAAAATCTTATATTAAAATTTTACTGATTTCTTAATAATTTTCTTGCCTTTCTCACAAAAAAATCATATAATATATCGCTACTCTATTGACTAAGATA
>CAMKKS010000052.1 GCA_946413485.1 uncultured Rickettsiales bacterium
TGTTGATGATGATGAAATTGATAGAAAAAAAAGAATAATAACGATTTGTTATTTGTGTTATTTTTTTAAATTTAATAATATTTTATTAAAATTAAAAGAATCATTGTGTTTTTCTAAAAAAGAACGTAGTCTTGTTGAACTTATTATTTTTTTACGTAAATCTGGTGATAAAAAAGGTCTTACGATTGACGGAAAAATGAAAATTTATTATTTATTCAAAATTGATGGTTTTAAAAAAGATAATATGAAATTGTTTATTTTTGATTGTATAGAACAAATTATGCCAGATAATTATCATATTAATAGTTTTGTTAAAAAAATACCAGAGTATAATTTTTTAAATAAAGAAAAATTAATGAAAAAAACTTTAATTGAAAAATTACAAAAAGAATTTTCTGGAAAAGAACTTGGTGAAAAAATAAAAGAAATAGAGGAAAAATTTATTCAAAATAATTTTGAATTTAAAAAACTTAACTATTAATATTCATCTAAATATTTTGAATATTCCGTCATATCTATAACTCTTTGTATTTCTTCAAAAGATGTAATACCCTTTGCAATTTTTAGAATTGCATCTCTTTGCATTGATATAAAACCACTACTTTTAGCAACATCTGTAATTGATTTGATTGTTGGATTGCTTGTTACGGCATCTTTAAGATTTTGATCCATTAATAAAACTTCTGAAATTGCAATTCTTCCTTTATAACCAGTTTGATTACATTTTTCACAACCAACAGGAGTACATATTTTATATTCTTTTTGTTCATTTAAACCAAAAACTTTTTTCATTTTTTTAGACATTGGTTCTTCTTTTTTGCAATATTGACATAATTTTCTCGCTAATCTTTGCGCTATTACTCCCGTAAGACAATCGCTTAGCATATATGGTTGTATTCCTATATCTATCAAACGTGTTATTGTTGATAAAGCACCATTTGTATGTAGTGTTGAAAAAACCTGATGTCCTGTTATTGATGATCTTACGGCTATTTCGGCAGTTTCTTTATCACGAATTTCGCCTAAAAATATTATGTCAGGGTCTTGTCTTAGAAGAGATCTTAAACCGCTAGCAAAATCAAAACCAGCTCTATGGTTTATTTCACTTTGTCTTATAAGTGGCATACGATATTCTACAGGTTCTTCTAATGTCATGATGTTATCACCAACATTATTTATTATAGATAAAAGAGAATATAAAGTTGTTGTTTTACCACTACCAGTAGGACCTGTGATTATTATTATTCCTTCTGGTTTCTTTAAAGCTAAATTTATTAATTTTAAATTATGTCTATTAAAACCAAGATCGTTAAGCTTTGTTAAGCTATGGGTTTTATCTAGTATTCTTATAACTATGTTTTCTCCATAAATTGTAGGTATTGCGGAAACACGAAAATCAATCTCACGTCCTTGTATAGTCATAGACATAGCACCATCTTGTGGTCTATGTTGTTCGGCTATATTCATACCAGATAAAACTTTTACACGAACACAAATTCCACTCCAATAATTTTTATGTACTATTGTTTTATTTGTTAATATACCGTCAATTCTCATACGAATTCTGACAAACATTTCATCTGGTTCAATATGAATATCAGATGCATTACATTTAATTGCTTCATATAATAGTGCATCTACAAATCTTACAATCGATTTATTTTTTGTGTTTAAGTCGTCTGTTTTAACGTTATTCACATTAACTTCTAATTCTGTTAAAATACTTGATAAATCGGCAATTACATTTCCATTGTAAAATTTATCTACTGCGGCTATAAGTTCTGTTTCTGAAAAAGGTACAGCTTCAACGTCTTTTCCATCAAAAAGTGAAGAAATTTGATCTATAAGAACAACATTATATGGATTACTTGTTGCAATTGTAACTTTTTTTTCATCAGATGAGATAGGTATAATTTTATTATCCATTGCGAATTGTGTTGGTATTTTTTTTATTAATTCCATGTCTGGAATCATATCTATTAAGTTGATTTTATTTTTTGTATCATTATGTTTTTCAAAAATATTATGTATAACGCTATCTGTTATAAAATTTAATTGTATTAATACATCTATAATACTATCACCAGTTTTATTTGCTTGTGTTTTTGCAACTTTAATCTGATCTTTTGTTAAAATCCCTTTTTTAACTAATATACTTAACAAGTTATTTTTTTTATTGTTATTTTGTTTTTTATAGCTTGTATTATCTGTGCTATTGTTTTTACTAAAACTAGTATATGTATTTTCTTTTGCAATAGCGCTCATTTTAAATGACTAAAAACATACTTATATAAATGTTTTATTATAAATAACTAAAAATCAATAAATAAAATTTAAGTATTTTTTTGTTAAAACAACATAAAATTTTTATTTCTTCCATTCTAATTCTTTTCATACTATATAGAAAATATGTTTGGTTTTGGTGGTTTTAATGGTTCAAGTGGTTCAATCACTTCTTTTGCAAATAAAGTGACAAATATGATTTTTACATCATTAGGTTGTCCTTCTTTGAATACACTTGGTTTAAGTATTGGAAATATAATTAAAAGGTTAAAAAATAATGATGATGAAGTTAATTTTGAAATAAAAGATGTATCATTACAGACATCAACTTACAATAAAATAATTCCAGAAGTTTTTGGTTGTGTTCGTATTGCTGGAAATTTAATGTGGTGTTCTGAAATAAAAAAAACAGATATTTATCATCATCAAAAAGTTACAAAAAATGGTGTTCAAAGTGCATATTCTGAAAGTTTTATAAGAGGGTCTTTTGCTATTGCAATTTGTAAAGGAGTAGTCGATGAAGTAAGAAATATTTACGCTGACGGCGAACCTTTAAATTTAGCAGCATATAACATTAAAATTTATAAAGGCGATGAAGAGCAAGTTGAAGATCCAACAATGCAATCATATCTTGGAACAGATATACCTGCTTTTAGAGGTTTGTGTTATGCTGTTTTTAAAGATTTTCCAATGGAAGAATTTTATGGAAGAATACCAAATTTAACTTTTGATGTTGTAAGAAAGAATGAAATAAGAGAAAAAGATGATATGGAAAATATTGTTTCAGCAATCAATCTAATACCAGGCAGTGGTGAATTTGTTTATGATACAATAACTCAGAAAAAAAATAATGGAAATTGGGTTATGGGTAATTTTTATGAAACAAGTAAATCGACATTGATAAATAATCATACACCATCGGAAAACACGGATTCTGTTGATAGTTTAAATGATTTACAATGTACTTTTCCAAAATTAAAATGGGTTTCACTTGTTGTTTGTTGGTTTTGTGATAATTTAAATAGTGATTATGCTTCTGTTTATCCCGCATGTGAAAATAATTCTTCAGATACTGAACCTGAAAAATGGAGCGTTGCTGGCAAAGATCGTTTAAAGGCGCGAATAGTTTGTTACGATGAAGATGGAAATATTAGATACGGCGGCACACCATCTGATAATGGTGTAATTCGTTTTGCAAAAGAAATTAAGAATAGAGGTTTAAAACTATGTCTTTACCCAATGTTAATGGTTGATGTTGAACAAAAACCATGGAGAGGGCATATAACTGGAACTCCTGAAAAAATTAATGATTTTTTTACTAAAAAAGATGGTTACAATAATTTTGTTGAACATTATGTTAAACTTTTAAATCAAGAAATTGATGCTGTAATAATTGGTTCTGAATTAAAAGGATTAACGAGTGTTTGCGATTTAGATAATGGAAATAATTATCCGGCTGTTGATGAATTATGTGAACTTGCAAAACAAATTAGAAACATTGTTAAACCTGATGTTAAAATAACTTATGCAGCAGATTGGAGCGAATATCATCATGATGATTATGGAAATTATAATTTAGACAAATTATGGGCTTGTGAATATATTGATTATATAGGAATAGATGCTTATTTTCCTCTTACTGATATGCCAAAAACAACATATGATATTGAAGAAATAAAAAATGGTTGGAGAAGTGGTGAAGGTTGGGATTTTTATTATAAAGATGAAGAAAGAACGCAAAAAGATAATTTAGCACCAGAGTGGGCTTGGAAAAATGTTGAATATTTTTGGGCAAATGAGCATTATAATGCCGATGGTACAAAAACAAATTGGTTTCCAAAGAGTAAAAAAATATGGTTTACTGAGTATGGTTTTCCGTCTGTTGATTGCTGTACAAATCAACCAAATGTTTTTTATTCAAAAGGTAGTTTTGATAGTAGTTTTCCTAGATATTCAAAAGGTAATGTTGATTTTAAGGCACAAAGAATGGCTATAATTGCAAGTGAATTAGCATGGAAAGATAGCGAGTGTGTTGAAGAAATGTTTTTATACACTTGGGATGCACGTCCTTATCCGTATTTTCCAAATTTAAAAGATGTTTGGGCTGATTATTATTGTTGGAAATATGGTCATTTCATGAATGGAAAAAGTGGTTTAACCTCATTGGCTAGTATTGTAAGTTATTTATGCAAAAAAGTTGGTCTTGATGAAGATAAATTTGATGTTACTTTACTTAAAAATGAAACGGTAGAAGGTTATATTTTAAATGATAAAAAAAATGTTTTAAATCATTTAAAAATACTAGCAACAACATATAATTTTGATGCTTTTGTAGATGGTGAGAAAATTTATTTTAAATCTTTAAAAGATACGCAAAATCATATTATAGATGCTGAACAATTAATTTTTGACAAAAAAACAAATAAATTGTTATTTACAACAGATAGTGTTAGCGATAGCGATCTTCCATCGACAATAGAATTACTTTATATTGATGCATCAAAAAATTACAATACATCAACGGCTTTAGCAAAGGACAATAGCAAAAATTCATTTTCTTGTGGTTTTGCCGTACCAATACCAATGAATCTTTCACAAGCGCAAGAAATTGCTTGGAGAATATTATCAAATTTTTTAAATCAAAAAACAAATTATTTATTACGATTACCAATATCATTTTTAAATATATCACCACTGGATACTTTAACAATAACTTATCAAAACGAAAAGCATTTAATTCGTGTTAAAAATATTGAAATTATTAACGGAACTGAATTGCAGATAATTGGTTATTCTATTGTTACAAATGAAAATATATTAGCAAATATAGAATATGCAGATCAAGATTATTTACCAAATAATAAAGTAGGTTATATTGCAAATACAAATTTTGAGCTTTTTGAATTATACAATTTTAGCAATAGAATACTTTCTAATATGTTTTTACTTCATTGTGCTGTTTGGAGTAATGATGAGGGTTGGAATGGCGCAAGTATTTATTATTCAGACGATGATGAAAAGAATTATTATCCAATAAAATATGTAGAAAATGAAACAAGTGTTGGTAAATTAATATCATTCAAACAATTAAAAAATATATCATCTAATTTCATTGATTTACAATCGGAATTTTTCTTTTCACTTAGTAGTGAAAATGGAAAACTTCAATCAATAACAGATGATGATTTTTATCAGTTAAAGAACAAAATTTTAATTGGTGATGAAATTATTGTTTTTAGAGATGTTGAAGTTATTAATAAAAATATATTTAAAATATCGCATTTATTGAGAGGAAGATATAATACAGATAGTAAAGTTAATATCCATGAAATAGGAGATAGAGTGGTATTACTTGATAATGATTTTATATCAATTGATGTACCATTAGCCCAAAAAGGAAAAACTATATATGTAAAAGTTGTTTCAAATGGCGATAGTTTAATGAATGTTAAGTCTAAAAAAATAACTGCACAAGCATTAAGTAATGTTGATTTTGATGTTAAAAATTTTAATAAGTCATTATTAGACAATGGTGATATTTTATTTTCATTTTCTGTAAGAAAAAACTATAAATTATTCAATTCAGATGG
>CAMKKS010000053.1 GCA_946413485.1 uncultured Rickettsiales bacterium
GGATGAAGTTGGCTGCGCGAATTACGCCCATAAGCAACACGATCCCAACATTGCAGTTCATCTGCCAACATAAGCAGATACGCCAAAGGATGTATTTCCATTTTTAACGATTTCTTTTCTTTGTCTTTGTCTTTGTAGAACAAGATCGCAAACTTAAACAAACTATTATGTAACAAAACTGCGCTGAGTGCATCGATGTGTTTTTTATTGATTGCATCTATTCCTAAAGAGATCTCTATTTCTTGATATAGCCTTATAGCACTAAAATATGCATGATCCATATAATAACCAAAATGATTTGCTTGCCATATTTTAACAACTGCATTTTCGATAGGTGCACCAACAACATCAAAAACAAAACCATCAATATACAATAATTTTCCTTTTGCAACAAAAGGGCTACCAGCTCTTCTTCTTAAATTATTTGAATGTGAAAAATTTTGTGGAATTATATACCTTTTTTCTTCCTTTATTTCTGGTGTTAATAATTGCATATTTTTTAACACAATTTCAGGAGAAACTGCTACTGCCTCAAAAGCAGAAAAACTTAAACAGAAAAAGAATAAGTATATTACATATTTTTTTTTACTCATACTAAAAATTATTTACTTTTTTGAACTTGTAAAGAATAATCTTCAATTTTTTGTTGATTGCCTGATTTAACAATATTAAATCTCTTATTTTTTTCTTTTTTTAATCTTTTAATATGTTTTTTTTGTTTGTTTTGTTTTTTTCTTTCTTCTTCTTTTTTAAAAACTTTAAACTCTAATATACAAGATCTTTCAAATAATTGTCTTTCTTTATCATTTAAAGTATTTTTTTCTTTAATGAAAAAATTATTTTTTTCATTATCAAAATATATACGCATATATTTATCATAATATTCACGACATTTTTTTACGTGTTTAGATTTTTCAAAATTCATAATATCAAAAATAACATCATCAAGAACCCTTTCAGCTAGTGTTTTTGCTAATTGATTCTCAACATCTTCCCTACTTTGTTGTAAACTTGTTAATAAAGCATTATTTACCATATATACACCATCTTCAACATCATTTCCTTGACTAACTTTTTCTAATAAATTATCAATCCTTATTTTTGTTCCAGTATATACATTGTATGAACTTTTAATTTCATAATTTTTTTCCTGATGTTCATTTACTGAAACACCTGAACCTTTTGACATAGATCCGCCTTTGCTACCAGTATACTGATCATACTTTTGTAATATTGGATTATCTAAAATAGATTTAATCTGCATTATTTTTGTTTTATCATTTTTATATATATCATATACTAAATTCATTGCTATTCTACTTTCAACTCTTATACCCATAGGATTCATTATATCACTTTGAACTTGATACAATGTTGTTAATACGAGATAGTCACAATTTTCAAAATCAACAACATTAGGGCTTTCTTTTATTCTTCTAATGAATATTCTTTGTGCATTATTCTCTATGTTTAAATAAAAACAAACTTTTCTATCATTAATTGTCTTTTGACTATATTGCGATGATATACTCTTGCAACCAGCGAAAATAAATAATGTCACAAAAAATAATAAATTTTTCATATTTCCATTTTTAAAAAATTAAAATGATAATCTTTCTATTTCTTCAATTTTTTTTTGCAATGTTAAAATATCATCAATATCAACACCAGAACCATTTGATATACGATTAATTCTACTAGCCGATAGTGGTTCTATATTTAATCTCTCAAATTCAGTCATTGAAGATATAATAGCTAACCACTTTTTAATCGTTTCCTGCGCTTCTTCGTCTAATTTTATATTAAAAGATCTAAAAATAGAAAAAATAAAATCTTTATTTTTTTTTAAATGTCTGAAATCATATAATTGTTTTTTTAGATCATTATAATTAAAATTTTTCTTTCTTTGATAATAATTTATTGAACTTCTTTTTTTCTTTTTGTTTTCAGGCAACTTAAGATTTATAATTTTTTTTAAACAATCTTCTTTAAATAAAGAATCTTCTATTGTTTTTTTATCAAGTATATGAAAACTATTAATATCTTCACCATAAGAAATATAATAAATCGGTACAACGCTTGAGCTTGCTATTGAAAAAAATACTCCTCCTTTTTGATTACTATCTACTTTTGTAACAACAAAACCAGTAGGTTCAACTGCTGTATTATAATGATTAATTAAAGAAACTACATTTTGCCCAAATGTACCATCAAGCACAACAATTCTTTCATTAAAATCTTTCTTTGAAAAATCATGTATTAAATTTTTATTAGATTTTCTTTCTATTTCCACAGCATCATCTACTATAATTACATCAACCATCTTATATTTTATAATTTCAAAAATTTTTTCTATTGTCTTAGATAAGCCGATATCCATTGTGTTAATATAATCAATATGATTTTTTTTACATAATGATTTTAACCATTTTTGAGAAAATTTTCTTTTGACGTCAAAAGAAACGCACAAAACTTTTTTATTGTATTTATATTGTAAATAATTAGCCAATTTAACAGCAAATAAAGTTTTACCTGCGCCACTTGAACCATAAATACCAATTGTCGTAGTGTGATTCTTTTTTATTCTGATACCGCGACATATTATATTATTAAATGTTTTACTAAAATAAGATCGTAAAAAATTACCAATAAAAGTTTTTTTATTTATCTCGCCGTTTTTTAGCTTTTCAGCCATCTCTTTTGTTAAATTTTTTATATAATCATATGGTATATCAGATTTTAGAAGTAAATCTCTTAATTCTATTGATAATGTATCAATTTCATTTTTTGAATACATTTTTTTAAATGATTTTAATGAATCAATTTTATCAAAAATCTCTTTAAGCATGTATAAAAACAAAATACTTTAAAAAGTTTAAAGTGAATAATTTTTTATTTGCAAATATTCAATAAAAAACAAAGTTTTAAACTTGTTTTTTATATTTTTATTTATATCAAACCAATATGCGTTTTTTTACAAAAAACATTGTTTTAGCAATCTGTATAACAGCGGGATTATTTAGTAATTCATGTACTAAAAAAAATAATGTAAACACAGTAAATAATCTGTCGAAAGTTGAAAAAATTGAAAAAGAAAATAAGACAATTGCGACAATAGTTAAAAAAATTGAAGATGGAAATATAAACTACGAAGATATTTTTGAAAAAGAATATAATGAATATAATGAATATAACGAAACAAATAAAGAAATACTTAATGATTTAGTTGCAAAGTGTAGGCATGGTATAGCTAAAAAACAAATAAATGTAGATAAAATTATAAAAAATAAAATAGATGATCTTGTTGAAAAAATTCTAAATCCATTAAATATGAAATACAGCCTCTATGGTTCAGACCCAGAATATGAAAGATGGTTTGCTAAAAATGAAAATTTAAAAGCTCCTCTTAACTATTTTCAACAATTCTTTTTATCAAATGCTTCTCCTAAAATGCTTAATAATATTTTATGTAAAATGATAAAAAAAATAACAAGCGGAGATAGAATTTATGATTCATATTATGGAAGTTTTTGGGTAGTTTATAACAAAAAAAATAAAATAGAAAAAAGTTTTAAAATTTTTAGTGATGCAATTGAATCAATAAAAAATAAACATAAGAAAAAAAATGAATTAACGCAAAAAGATATAAATGTATTAAAAACAGTTTTAAATATGAAAGAATTTAACAATATTAAAACAGACGGCACTGATGAATATTTTGCAAAATTAGCGTTCACTTTAAAAAGCAATAAAATTATAAAAAAAGTTGAAAAAATAAAATTATTAAAATAATTTTTTATATGAAAAGTATAATAATTTTCTTTTCTCGAGCAGGTAGTAATTGGGTTAACGATAAAGTTGCAGACTTAAAGATTGGCAATTGCGAACTTATTGCAAATTATGTCAAAAAAAAAATAAAAGCAGATTTATTTAAAATAAATACAAAACATAAATATACTAATGAATATTACACGGCTACAAAAGAAGCAAAAGAGGAACTTTTAAATAACAAATATCCTGAACTAGTTGAATATCCTAATAATTTAGATGAATATGATAAAATTTACTTAATTTATCCTATTTGGTGGGATACATGTCCTATGGCGGTTTTTTCATTACTTAAAAAATATGATTTTAAAAAAAAGATAATCATACCAATATGTTCTCACGAAGGAAGCGGAATTGCAAATAGTGTTAAAGATATAAAAAAATATACAAATGCAATTGTAAAAGATGCTTTTGAGACAAGAGGTTATAAATGCCAAGATATTGATAATGATAAAGAATTGCAATCAGAAATTGATAATTTCCTAACAAAAAACGAATTATAAAAGTAATTATTTATGTTAACTTATCCAAAAATAGATCCAGTAATTTTAAATATTTATGGTCATCTAGCTATAAGATGGTATTCGGTTGCATTTGTATCTGGTTATTTAATAGTTTGTTGGTGGCTTAAGAAAAAAAACAATGAAAATAATTTTATGTCAAATGAAAATCGTGAATCGCTTAATTTATGGTTAATTTTTGGTGCAATAACGGGGGCACGTATTTTTGATTGTTTATTCTATCACTTATCAGAAACTATAAAAGATCCGTTATCAATATTTAGAATATATGAAGGTGGTTTATCGTTTCATGGAGGTATTATTGGTGTAATTACTGCAGTTTTTTTATTTTCAAAAATATACAAAATATCAGCTGCTAAAATTCTTGATTATAGTGTTATTATTATGCCATTGTGTATCTTTTTTGGTCGTATAGCGAACTTTATAAACGCAGAATTATATGGAAATATAACATATACATCACCATTTAGAATGATTTTTCCTACCGATTATACACAACAACCAAGACATCCAAGTCAATTATATGAAGCTTTTTCAGAAGGAATATGTTTACTATTGATAATGTTTTTGCTTTATAAAAAAACAAACTTCATTAAAACACCTTATTTACTAACCGGTTTTTTTGGTTTTTTTTATTCAATAGCACGCTTTATATGTGAATTTTTTAGACATCCTGAGATAAGTAATTTCTATAGTCTAACAGCCGGACAAATACTATCAATAATGATGCTAATAATTAGCATCATTATAATATTCATTGGTTTCTATAAAAGAAAAAAGATATAATTAAAATTGAACACCAAATTTAACTAAAACATTGTGTATGTTGAGTTTAGTTTTAACACCAGGTGCTATATCTTGTTGTTTAAAATTCGTCATCATCGTTGTTATATTACAACTATTATAATACTCTACGCCAACTGTATATCTATCTTTGATTACAAGATTAACACCACCGCCAAATACTGTACCAATATCTATCCTTTCTTTTTGAGCAGATAATGTAACAACGTCATCAAAACCATAACTAAAACTTGTATCTAATCTCGCAACATTAATACCAGCTAAACCATATGATTCAACAGCAAAACTTTTGTTAAAATTAACCTTTACACCAAGTTTAGCATTTAATTTAGCATATTCTTCAAAGCTATAATTTTCTTTGCTGAAAGAACCTTTATATTGTCTCTCAATCAAACCTTTTGTTTTTGTACCTACAGGCATTCTACCAGTAATATCAACACCAGCTAACAAATCTAAACGTTTACTAATTTTAAAATATAAATTAACTCCAACGCCAACAATTGGTGAATGACGTAAAATACTTTTTGTTTCAAATTGTTCATTGCCAATTAACTCCAAATGATAACCAACACTGCTAATACTATTAGCCATATTATAATTGTAACCAAAATATGCATTCCCTCTTACATAAAATTTATCAAAAAAATCAGATTTTGCCTCTGCAACATTAAAAGCAGATAAACCAAAAAGACCTAAAAATAATAA
>CAMKKS010000054.1 GCA_946413485.1 uncultured Rickettsiales bacterium
TCAAAATTTAATGAATTTGGTCCATCGCTAAAAGCATTATCTGGATCGTTATGTACTTCGCAAAAAACACCTGCAATCGGTCTACTTGATATGGCAGCACGTGCAATAACAGGTGCCATAGTTCTATCACCACCAGTAACATTATTATTAGAATTAGGTATTTGAACAGAATGAGTTGCATCAATAACAACTGGTTTTTTTGTTTTAGCCATTATTTCAAGACCACACATATCAACAACCAAATTATTGTAACCAAAAGTATTACCGCGTTCTGTTAAAATAATATCTTTATTACCAAAATATTCTATTTTTTCTACTATTTTTGACATACTATTTGGTGATAAAAATTGTCCTTTTTTAACATTTATTGCTTTTTTTGTTACAGCGGCAGCTTTTAATAAATCCGTTTGACGACATAAAAAAGCTGGAATTTGTATTATATCTACAACCTCCGCAACAATAGAACATTGTTCCGGTAAATGAACATCAGTTATTATAGGACAATTAAAATCTTTTTTAATTTTCTCAAAAACAGAAATAGATTTTTCAAGTCCTATTCCTCTTTTTGAATTAATACTTGTACGATTTGCTTTATCGAAAGAAGATTTAAAAACAAATGGAATACCAAGTTTATGAGTAAGATTTACTAAAAAATCAGCTACCATTAAAGCATGGTCTGGACTTTCAATTTGACAAGGTCCACCAATAAAAACAAATGGTAAACTATTTGAAAAACTAACATCTCCAACTTTTACAATATCCATGATATAACTTATTTATTTTTTTTAAAAATTGACAGAAAACCACTACTTTTCTTTTTACTATTTTTTTTTCTCATAGCACTATTGTTAGCACGATTATAGTCCTTGCGATATTTTGTGTTATTTTCACTATTATGTCTTCTTTTAAAATTAACTTTTTTTTTATTATTTTTATGTTCCATATTCATTTTTTCATTTTTTTGTTCACTATATTCACCATTAGAAATATCCTCGCCAGTTTCCTGGTTGACAGCCTTTAAAGAAAATTTAAATCTACCTTTATTATCAGAACCGATGAATTTAACTTTAACAAGTTGACCTTCTTTTACGACAACAGATGGTTCAAAACCTTCATTAGAAAGTTCACTTATATGAACAAGACCAGTTCTATTGTAACCAACGTCTACAATTACGCCAAAATCCATAACACTTTTTACAACTGCATCAAAAATACGACCAAATTCAATTTTACCAATACTTGCTTCAATCATCTCCTTTGCTACATCTAATTCATCTTGATTACTTGCAAAAATTGTAACATTTCCTTCTTGTGTTACATCAATTTTTGCTTTTGATGTTTCGCAAATTTTCTTAATATTTAATCCACCTTTGCCTATAATATCAGAAATTTTGTTCTCTGGTACAACCATATTATAAACTTTTGGTGCATTTTTATTCATACCACATTTTGAAGCTGATGAAGCTACAGCCATCATTTTTGATAAAATATACTCACGTGCTTTTTTTGCTTTTGCAAGTGCATCTCTCATTATTTCAATTGTTATACCAAATGTTTTTATATCCATTTGAAGAGCAGTTATTCCATCTAACGGACCTGCTACTTTAAAGTCCATATCGCCTAAATGATCTTCATCGGCCATTATATCTGTTAAAACTTCATAACCATCCTTTTCTTTAATTAAACCCATTGCAATACCAGCTACAGGTGCTTTTAATGGTACACCCATGTCAATTAAAGCCATACAAGAACTACAAACTGTTGCTTGTGAAGTTGAACCATCTGAACTTAAAACCTCACCAACGACACGAATTGAATAAGGAAAATCTTCTTTTGAAGGTATAACTGGATTCAAAGCTCTTCTTGCCAAATTTCCATGTCCAAGTTCCCTACGTCCTGGGGCTTTTGGGGCCGTTGCTTCACCAGCTGAATAACCAGGAAAATTATAATGTAACATAAATCTCTGACTTACATTACTATCAGTCAAACTATCGCACATTTGTTCATCTTGTGAAGTTCCTAATGTCGCAACAGCCATAACTTGCGTTAAACCTCTTGAAAAAACTGCTGAACCATGAACTACAGGTAAAACCCCAACACGAACATCTATTTGTCTAATTTGATCTAAACTTCTACCATCAATACGAACTTTATCTTTCATGATTTGTCCTCTAACTATTTCTTCTTGGAGTTTTTCAAACATCAATTTTATATCAACTTGATTTATTCTAATAGGTTCATTGTTTTGATAAACTAAACTATCGCAAATATCACACTCCATTTGTTCTGAAAGCAATTTTTCATTAACAGAATTAAATATTTCATTTAAAGTTTCATGTCTTTTATGCTTATCTTGAATTTTGAAAGCCTCAACTGTACTTTCTTTTACTAATTCCTTCATTTTTTCATAAAGTTTATCTCTATTTCTTGGATAAAATTCTACAGCTGGTTTCTTATTTACTTCTTTTGCAAATTCTTTAATTTGTTCAACAGAAGAATTTATTACTTTCTGCCCAACTTCAATTGCGCCAAGCATCTCATCTTCAGATAAAATATTAGCTTCTGACTCAACCATTAAAACAGCATCGGTTGTTCCAGCTACAACTAAATCAAGTTTACTTTTTTTTAATTCATCTATATCTGGATTTACAATATATTCACCATTAATATAACCAATTCTGCAGCCGCTAATAACTCCTTGTGTTGGCAATCCAGCAATAGCAACAGCAGCAGATGCACCAACTAAAGCAACCATATCAGGTTCATTGATGCCATCAAATGATAATAATGTGCATATTATTTGCGTATTTCTATAATAACCATCTACAAAAATTGGTCTTATTGGTCTATCTATTAATCTTGAAATTAAAATTTCACGCTCACTTTGTTTACCTTCACGTTTAAAAAAACCACTTGGTATTTTCCCACATGCATATGCTTTTTCAATGTAATTAACAGTTAAAGGGAAAAAATCTACGTCAGGACTATCTTCTTTTGCCGTGCAAACAACACATAAAACAGTTGTTCCACCGCAACGAGCTAAAACAGAACCATCGGCTTGATTAGCCATAAAACCAGTTTCTAATGTGATAACAGAATTACCAATATTTATATCACGAGTAAATGTTTTAAACATAAAAAAAATATATAAACTTCCTTTTAATTTTTAGATAAATTAATGTAACTTAAAAATAAATTGCAAGTTAAATATTTTACTTGAAAGATATGTTCTAAACATTATTTAACCATTATGCTTGCACATATTATAACCTATATCAGAATTAAAACTAACAAAGAAGATAAAAAAAGAGTGGAAGAAAAGTATGGTATTGCCTCTAAAACAGCATTAAAATTATTAGAAAAATATAAACAATATTGTAAAAAAAATAATGTTAAAACTAAAATTGTCTGGTTACATGCCGTAAGTGTTGGTGAAAGTTTATCTGTAGTTGATTTTGCAAAAAAAATAACTAAAAAAGGATACTTTGTTGTGTTTACAACATCAACAGTAACATCAGGAAAAATTTTAAAAGACAAACTAACTAAAAATATTGTTCATCAATATAGCCCATTTCAAACAAAAAAATATCTAAAAAGATTTTTAAATACATGGAATCCAGTTGTTGTCTTTTTTGTAGAAAATGAAATTTTTCCATCAACAATAAATATTTTATATGATAAAAAAATTCCATTTTATTTGTTAAACGCTCGTATGTCTGATAAAAGTTTTAAATTATGGAAAATGGTAAAATTCTATATAAAACCATTATTAATGAAATATTCATATATTTTTCCATTAAGCGAACAAGAACAAAGTAAATTTGAATTCTTAAGTGATAAAAAAGTAAAAATTAAATGTCTTGGAAATTTAAAATTTGATGCCGCATTAGTGAATAAAAAAATTATAGAAGAAAAATTTAATAAAAAAAAAATAGAAGGATATAACTCATATAAAATGCTATTAAAAATATTTAAAAATAAAAAAATTATTGTTTTCGGTTCAATTCATTCAGAAGAGTTTGAATATGTTCTAAAGCAATATTTAGAAATAATTACAAAAATAAATTGTATTGGAATTTTTGTTCCACGATATATTAAGGAAAGCAACAATCTTGAAAAACTGGCCTCAAAAATTGGATTAAAATCAATTTATCTGAATAAAGTAAAAATACATACAATAAAAGATAAAAATTTAATTATTGTTAATAAAATGAATATTTTACAAAATTTATATAAAATATGCGATATATCTGTTATCTGCGGCAGTTTTTCAGATGGTATTGGCGGGCATAATCCAATTGAAAGCATAATTTTTGATAAACCAACTTTCATAGGTCCGTATTGTAATAAAACACAAGATTTAATAAACGATTTATCAAAAAATAAAATAATATTTCAAACATCAAAATTAAGTAGTGAAATTTTAAACTTTTTAAAAAATGAAAAACGAAATAATGTAAAATTAAAGAAACATATAAAACATTTCTTCGAAAAAGAAGAAAATGTCACAGATAAAATTATTAATACAATTAAAATTTAATAGCAAAACAACATTGAAGTTGTTTTACTATTCTATCATTAGTTATTAGAATTCAAATCCAACTTTGAAAGCAAAACTATATGTCTTTATTTTTACTTCGTTGGAATAAAAGTCGCCAACTACTTCATCGACGTTGAATTTATTCGTTCCATAACGATATTCAAAACCAATTACAACTCTATCAATAATAACATCAATACCTGTGCCAACTGTCATACCAGTTTTTGTTTTCTTGTAATCATAATTGCTGTAAAGAGTATTAAAATTATATTTCATCTTAACAACATTCAAACCAACTAAAGCATATGGTTCAACGGCAATTTGTTTATAAAGATTTATTCTTGAACCAATTTTAGCATTTAATCTAAAATATTCACCTATTTGTAAATCACTAACAAAAGCAGGCTTTGTGACACCACTAATATTCTCTTTACCTAAAAGGGGAAGTCTTACTTGTGAATCAATACCTATAAAAGGATTAAATACACTATTTATATTTAAATATAAATTGCTTCCAATATTAATAATTGGCGCCATGTTAAATTTATTTGTTGTATATCCTTCTTTATTATTATAAGAATCTATATAATCACCTAATTCTCCTTTATGCGTTTGCATATCAAAACCAACACTTATTTTATGTTTCATAAAAAAAAGACTTTTGTTTTCTTTTGCAAAAGCAGAATTACTCACTAAACATGCTGTAATTAAACCTAATAAAATTTGTTTTT
>CAMKKS010000055.1 GCA_946413485.1 uncultured Rickettsiales bacterium
ATAAAGTCTTCTTTTACTATTAATGAAGTAGCACATCCTTTTTTACCAGTAATATAATTCTTTTTTAAGTATTCTCTTGTATTTGGTAAATCTTTATATAAAAATGATTTAAAGATACTATCAACAAGTTCAGGATTATTGATATAAATCGCCGTAAGATCGTTAAGATATCTAACTGTTTTTTTAGCATCTTCCGCAACATCTCTTTCTTCAGAATCAAATAATGCAAGACTTTCATCTCTAAAAAGAGTTTCTATTGGTAACTCACCGACATATTTCTTATTTAAATTATTCAAAAGATCACGACTTGATTTATTTTTATTGTAAATATTATCTATTAAATTAGCACTGTTATTTGCAATCTTAAATAATAAATTATCAATTTTTGCAACAACATCATTAAATATATTTCCGTTATTTTTGCGTATATCGTCTTTTATACTTTTTACTATCTCAATTCTCTTTAACTTTAAAATATTTATAATATCTTCATTTTTATTCTTTTGTTTTTCAAGCTGTTTGCATATTTTCATTAATTCAGCATGCGTAAAACCTGAATTTAAATACTTCTCGCCATTAGAAACATCGTATAATTTTGTGACATCTTTGTATACATTTTTAATATCATCATCTTTATACTCATTTAAATGTTCAGCTATGTAGCTATATTTGCTTAAAATATCATTATCAACAGCTAATTTTTCTGAAGGAATTATCTCTAGCAATTTAGCAATGTTTTTTATTGAAAAATTATCAATTGAAAGCAAAATTTTACCAAACAAATTTAGTATAATTGATTGTTTTGTTTTATCATTATTAATAACAGCAGTATCATAGACGTTTTTAATTTCTAATATTTTGTGCAAAACAAAATTAATATTGTTGTTAACTTTTTTTATCTCTTTTTCTTTTTCTGTTTTATTATTGAAAATATTAACATAATCATCATATGCTTTTGCAAGGATTTTTTTAATGGTATCTTTGCTGAATTTTATAGGTGTTTTTTTATCTACAAAATTAAAATTTTCTTCAATATCGCAAAGTAAAAATGAAAAATTTCTAATAAAACATGAAAAATCATCGTTTTCGATACTATAACTATCTTCAAGATAATTAATTTTATGCGAAAACTCAATCATGTCTGATGTTAAAAAATTTATTATATATGGAATATCCTTATTAAAATCATCATTTAGACAATTTAAAGAAAGTTTTTCTAAATTATTATTATTATTATCAGATTTATATCTAAAAATTAATGAATTAAAAAAAACCGGAAGATCCTTTGGTGATAAACTCTTTGATGATTCAATAGCCATTAAATAAAGTTTTTGAATTGCAATAATTTTAACATAGACATCTTTTACATTATCTTCTTTATCTAATTTTTTAACACCATCATATAATAATTGTAAAACATCTAAACCGGCACTTGAACATTTATGAGCTAAATCAAGTACATCAAAGATCTCATTTTTGGTAAAAGATTCTAAATATTTAGAAAAAACTTTAGCATATTCTTCAAAATCTTCAATCGTTTTAAATTTATTGTTTTTAATCGTCACAGAATAACGACCTCTATTATTTTCTGAAATAAAATATTTAGCAAAAAGCAGCATCTGATTATTTGTTTTTTCTTTTATTTTAGCATCTCTAAGAGAGAAATTTACATAATATTTGTTAATAATTTTTTCAATTATCTCATCGCTATTATTTAATAAAAATTTTAGATATTTCATTTTAAAATCAGTTTTAGTATATCCATTTTTAGTACTAACATTATCTTCTAATTCAAATTTAATATAAAAATTGTATATACTTAAAATACTTGCATCAACATGCTGCCCATATTCATTTATATATTGTTTGATTATTTCTTTGATGTTTTTATATTTATCAATATCAAAATCTATTCCATTATCTTCTTTTAAAGAAGAATACATTAAATATAATCTAATTATAAAATTTTTTTCATATTCTTCATTTTTTTCACCTTCTACATCAGGAATGTCTTTAATTTTTCTAAACAAGTCAAATACTTTTTGTTGCATTTCTTGTATTTGATCATTATTTTGTTTTAAAAAAAACAAAATATTAAAACATGCTAATTTTCTATCGACATTTATATTTCTGTATAATGAGTCTACAGCTTCTTGTGTTCCTTCATTGTTGCTATTTAAAAACTTAATAACATCACGAACGTTAACGCCAAAACTTCTATTATTAATAATATTTAAACATACAAATATTAAAATACATGCGTGTTGTTTTTTGTCTTCTTTGAACATTCTATCTATACTAGACAATATAGCAACCTTATTATTAATAATATCAATTTGTTGATCGGTTAATTGATTTTCTTCAATAGTACCATCAGAAGCTCTATTGCGTTTTTTATTTAAAAAATAACACAACTCTAAATATTTCGAATAAAGTTCAGCATCTTCTTTTGCTGAATATTTTACATTTTCACACTTATTATTAACAAACCTAAATTCACATGAAATTTTTTTTGTTGTAAGGTCCCTACGAAAAAAAACACCACCACTTTCTAAAATACTATCAACATCAACAACATCATTTCCGTAATTAAAAACTTTTTCACCATTTAGTGACACAATATTTTTGTAATTTAATATTCCATTAAAGCTAAAGTTGGAGAAACCTTTTTCAATATTGTTATATTCTCTGTTATTAGAATAGTTACCAATAGTATTTTTTTCATTTTTAAAATATTTCTCAACTTCTTTACTATCATTTATGTCTACACTTATTTTTGTTTTCAAATCATTATTTCTATGAGCTATAATCAATCTTTCGACATCCAATTTTTTTTTCAATAACATTACGTACAAAATTTGAATTGCATATTTATTTTCACCTAAAATACTAGGTAATTGTTCTATAAAATTGTCATCTATAAAATTATTCTTTCTAAGATCACTAAGCAAATCAAATACTTTTTTCATTCCTCTTAAGAAATTTATAGGATTTATTAATGAAAATTTTTGGTTAATATTGCATATATTTTGTTCTTTACAAAAATTTGAACAGACAATACTACAAATTTTTCTATATTTATTATTACTTTTTAATATTTTTAAAAAATTTAGTATCTCTTCTTTATTATCAGAAATATATTTTTTATATTCTAAACCAGCATCTTCAGGATTGAGCACAAAAATATTTCTTATATTCGTACTAAATCCTGATGAAGTAATGTAATTGTCTAATGCGTTTATATTATTTTGTATATTTGCTAAATGCATGCTATATTTTGTTTCTAAATAAGAATTATTCAAACCAACTGTATTCGTTGGAATAGATGTAAACATTTCTTCAACCGGATTAACATAATTGTAATTAATATTTTTAACAGTTTTTGCTACAACAAATTTTTTTGCACCATTATTGTCTTTCATTTGAAAAATTGAAAGCTCTGGATCGCCAAAAGAACCATTCCATTTAGTAGTACCAAAACAGAAAAAATCACGTAAAAGATGCACAAAAGCCTCTGGCGTTAAACGATAATTGCTATTCTTAAATTCTCTTTCTTTATATGCACTAGATAAACTCTCTCTATTTGTTATTTTTTGAAAAATATCTTTAAATGAATCTTTGTTTTGTTCTTTTAAGAAAAGTAAAAAAACTTTCATTTCGTCTGAAAATCTATTGTTTTTAGGGTCTAATAATTCCTTCATTTTATCATCAATATTATCATAAGTAATACAATCATTCTCATCAAGATCTTCAATTAAAGGTGGTTCTTTCTCGAGATTGAGCATGAACTCAATATCCATGTCAATATCCACGTCAACGGCAATATTTACATCAATATTTTGATTATTATCGTCTTTTTTTTCGATCAATCTTTCTAAACCATCTTTAAACCTCTCAACATTTTGTCCAACTTCAACTTTTGTTTCACAATTTGATAAATCATCTATTGACAATCTTATATCTGACCTTTTTCGAAACTCAGAGAAAGCATTGCTATCTTCATTATTTTTGTTAGAAATACCTTTTCTATGTTTTTGTTTTTCTATATTTTTAGCATTAAAAAAATTATCATTTTCACCATACAAAATATAATTATTTTTTACCCCTTCATTCGACTCAACATATGATGCATAATCAGCAATATTCTTATCATCAATTTTTAATGATTCAAAGCAAACTTTAGTATCATTTAACCTATTTATCAAATCATCTATCTGAGATAGAGAAAGAATATTAGAATTTTTAATTACTAAATTATCTACCAACGTTAAATTTTTACTAGATTTTTCTTTCTGGTTAATTACAAAATCATTATACTTTTGAAGCATTGTAGGCAAATTTTCAATATCACTAACTACAACTTTCATTTCACGTAATGGTTTAAGAGATTTTGCTTGTAATTTTAACCATTCGAGTAAAATTTCTGTCGTAATAATGCAATCTGAATAATCATTTCTGACGAAATTTTCATTACTATTAATTTTAACAGAAAATTTCGCATCTTTATCTAATCCGCCAAGAACTTTATCTTCTTCGTGCAGATAGTATTTATTATACACATCTTTGTAATTATTTGTTCCCATTGGGTCAGAACTTACTTTTAAGCATATTTTAGCAAAATCAAAAATATCAACGCATGTACTTTTTTTATTTAAATTAGCCATTTTTGTATAAATTATACTATGACTATATATTGCCGACAACAACTCATTTTTTTGATTACTATTAAAACATATCAATAATTTACTTTTACCTTCACTATCTAAAGAAGTTTTGAAATAAAAATGTTCATCATCGTTGTTATCAACGCCTTTTAATTCGAAAAAATCAATATCATCAAAAGAAACATTTTCAAATATATCATTTATTTTTTGTTTTTTAACTTCTCCAATGTTGTCATCAAGATTGTTAATTATATCTTGTATATCTATATTAAATATATTTTTTTTATCTTTTTTATCAAAAAATAATATAGCATCAAAACCACAATTACATGCAAAACTATTAATTAAATTTCTATCAAAACTATCATGACTTTTAGCTAAAATATCACTGATAATTTTTTTTTTATCAATAATATCAGAGTCTTTATATTTATTCGAATTTATTGCTTTTATCAAAATATAAATTTTAGCCTTTTTAAGTTGTAAATCTTCAACATTATCATTTTCTTCTAAAGAAAAAAGTTTATTCACTGAATCATAAAATGATTGGTCGACATTATCAATAATTACTGAACGAATAT
>CAMKKS010000056.1 GCA_946413485.1 uncultured Rickettsiales bacterium
TAAATTATTCATTAATAACATATTATTATCCAAAAATAAAGTATTTTGTTGTAAAAATTTCTTAACAATACTATCTTTTTTAATAGAAAAACCATTTAAAACAATATCATATTTTTTGTCATAATATTTTAATGGTATAGAAGAACTCATTATTAACGCTAAATCATTAAATTTTAACCCTTTTTTTAATTTTACTTCGTATTTATTGGCCTTATTTATTGTTAAATTTTTTTCAAAAAAACCAAAGAATTTAAGTTCTAAATCACTTTTTGTATCATTGTTTTTATTTGTGTTCATATGAGTCTATTTTTCCGTGCTCACGTTGACATATTTCATAAAAACATCTCATAGCGTCATAAAAACCCATAAAAATATTGTTTATTCTTGTGCTATAATTGTAATTAACACAATCGCCAATCGAAAATATCCCACTACAATTTGTTTCATTGCAATGATTAACTAAAATTTTATTTTCATGACAATGAATTCCAATTTTTTTACAAATATCAATAACTTTACTTTGTGAAATATTAAAACCATAAAATGCCAACAAATAATCACCATTAATTATTTTTTTATCATTAGTGCTAGAAATATTTACACTTATATTATTCTTCTCGTTATTAACTAATAATTTTACAATATTATATGGTGTAAATAATTTAATTTTACCATTTTCGCATAAATCTTTAAATTTTAAAAAAAATGGATTTTCCGGTTTATTTATTATTCTTCTATGAATAATGGAGATTGTTTTGCATATATTGCATAACTCGCAGGCCCAATCTATGGCACTATCGCCACCACCAGATATAATAACATCTTTTTCACGAAAATTTTCCTTATTTTTTACACTATACAATAATAAACCCTTTTCTTCAAGCTCTATGGAACCTTCTACTTTTATTTTATTTTGCTCCATTTCACCCACACCAAATGATAATACTAAATATTTACATTTAATTATTTTGTTGCCAAAATTCTTCTGAAATACTTTTAATTCAAAGCCTTTATCTGTTTTTATTATATCTATTAAAGATGTATTTAAATTTAAAATATTTTTTTCTGAACTATTATTCCCTATTTCTTTCATGATTTTTTCAACAAGTTCACAACCACTTATTTTTTCTATTAATGGAATATTGTATATATTCTTTTCTGAATAAAGTTTTAATTGTCCCCCTACACTATCACTACTTTCTATAAGAATAGTATTAATTTTATATTTTAATAACTTCGATGCAAGAAACATTCCCGTGATGCCAGCGCCTACTATACAAACATCAGTATATTCCACTATTACTTCTTTATTATCATTTTCCATATTATTAAAGATCAAAAACCAATTAATGAAAAAGCACCTCTTATGCCTTTATATACTGATTTTAATATTGAAACAATTGGCGTAAAAATGCCCATTTTGTTATTTAAATAGTTAAATACGAACCATATAAAAAACAAAGAGGCAACAATAGACAATATTTTAAAAAATAAAGCACCAAGTTTAAATATACTTTTAATTGTATTAAATAAAAATAACATATGTTTTATATAAAAATTATTTTTTTATTTTGCAAAACATTTATTATAAATATCAAATTTAAAAAATTAGCTTTCCATAAGACGTTTTATGTCTTGTATCGCTTTAATCTCTTTTTGCAATTTTCGTTTTTCTTCAGCATTTTTATTATCAATAAACTCATTAAAATATGCTGGTATCCATCTTTCAAAGCTATCTGTTTGTAAAATTTCTTTAATTTTAAAGATTTGCGCTTGCGTATCGCCAGTATCTGACAATATTCCTAATAATTTTGGATATTTTGATAAATCAAAAGAACAAGAATACAATTGATCACGTTGTTTTACAATTAAATTTTTACCATTATATCCAGATAAGGCTTGAATTGCCATATATTCTAAATTTGTAAGCTTAAATACACGACCATAATTACTATCGGCAAGCTTATTTGCAAAATGCATTTGTAAACCGCATGAATTTATAATTTGAGAAAAATCAACTATTGTAGAACTTTCAGCAGCAATATTACTTATTTTAAATATACAATAGACATTATATCTTGTCATTGTTTCTAGTATGCTATTAATTTTTGATTTAAAGAAACTATTACCAAAAGCTAAAAATGGTTCATCTAAAATAACAAACATTGGTCTTGAGCTTTTTTTTGCACGTTGTATTATATTTGTAAATATATGATTAATTATTAATGCTAAAATTGAACTATTGTCTGTAATGGTATTATCAATATAAAAAGCTAAAAAACGATCTGTATCAAAAACATCGCTTCTATTATCAAATAAGTGGTAGTATTTACCAATTGAATGCCAACATTGTAAATCTTGACATATCGATGTTTGTTCAAAAAAATGTCTAATATCATGTAAAGCAAAATTTTTATTATTTTTTGCATAATTTTTTATATAATCGCAAATTTTTCTTATCTCTAAAGCAATTTCTGGTGTAATAATTACATTATTTGCATTTAAAAGCATTGATATTACTTCTATGAGATAGTTATCGATACTTTTTTCATCTTCAAATATATTGATATTCATATTATTAAATAATGCTGTATGATTTTGTCTTTCTGTTGATATACTATACCATTTACCACCTATTGCATCAATAAAAACACGCGATTTACAATTAAATTCAATTATACAAACATCGGCATTAAATTCATTAATAACAGAAGATGCTAAAAAATTAGACATAACGCTTTTACCGCTATTTTTATTACCACATATCATTACATTAGGTTTTTCTCTATCTAAACCAATTTGTACAATATTACTTTTTAATGTTCCTATATTAAATAATACAGTCCTTTTTAATAACTTACTTACATCATATTCTTGTGGTACATGTGAATAACAAAAACATGCAACCTCGGCAGCATCATGAACGGTTAATCTATGTGTAAAGCTAAAATTTGCTGGCATTATTGCATAATAATTTCTTTCTAAACTTATATCTTCTCTAGCCATTACTATACCATGTTTCGAAAACATATCAATTACATCAGAAACAAGAGTTTTTAGTTTAGATGTATCGTCGGCTAAAATCATTAATGATATTGATGATTGACAATATTTTGTATTATTATTTCCAATGAGAAAACCAAGACCAACTTTATCTTGAAAACTTTTATCATATCTATTATCTAAGAAAGATTTTTGTTTTTTAAAATGAGAAATTGCTGTATTTCTATCAATATAACTAACATATTCCGTTATTATTAATTCAGCTCTTGTGTTATTAATAATATCTGAAACGTTTGACATATTAATACGTGGAACTTCTTTTAACGAAAAAGACATTGCTACGGTTAAATCATTTGATATTTTATTTTGTAATGCCATTATTCCATTTTTAAAAATATAACTACTATCATTTAATAAATTTGTTGCATCTACTGGTTGAATTAAAATCTCTTTGTCTTTAAAATTAATTAAAAAATACAAAGTTTCTAATAGTTCAGAAAATTCATTTCCATCAGAATCTGTCCTTATTGAAAGTATTTTTGGTGAATAAATATTTAATGCTTCAACAAGACTATTTGTGATCATTTTTAATTCAACAATTGAATCGTCTATATATTTATCATGCATATGGTTCAAAAAAGCAGTAGATATATAGTCCTTTATATGTTTTAGTTTAAAATTTCGTCCTTGTCTAATGACAGTTATATATACAGTTGTCGTATAATTATTTAAATTTTCTTCATACTGTTTACTTATATCATAAACACGTTTTAAAAACTCATGCTTTAAATCTGTTTTTTCTCTTTTTGCGCGTTTTTTTTTTCGTTTTACAGTTTGTATCCAAAAAGCAGTTTTAAAATCAGATATATTCTCCGAAATTGATTTTCTAACAGCCTCTCTTAGTCCACCTTCTTGATTTAATTTAAAATCATCTAATAAAATTTCTATAATCTGCAACACTTCACCATTTTTTGTAAGAACTACATCATCAGCGACAAGACATGAATAAGGAAAAACATTTTTGTTAAGATCATATAATTTTAATTCATTCTTTATTATATTATTATTGGCTAATTTATTTACTTTTAATTTTTCTAAAAAACTCACAAAATTATTAAAAAAAACAATTCAGAAGAAGTTTTTTTTTTCAAATGTCAAATGTTAAATAAAAAAATGGCAAATAATTTTTTTTTTTGTAAAATATAGTAACATATGCAAATTTTTAGTAAAAAAATAAAAACAGAAAAAGAAGAGAAAGAAAAGGAACGTCAAAAGAAAATTGATAAAATTATCGAAATGTACGATAAAAATAAACAAGAAAATAATAAAGACGATGATAGTAAATTTTTAGGTATGCCATTTTTAAAAAGATGGTCAAAAAATAATTATGCAGACAGATTTTTAAAATGTTTATCACCAGCTTTTGCTATTATTGGTTTAGGAGCTGTTTTTTGGGGTGCTGGTTTTGTATTAAACGAGCTATCAAAAGCAAGTTCTTTTTTAAGAGATCTTACTTTACCAACAAAAATATCAGGTTTAATAACAACGGTTGCGTTTTGGAAAGTTATTGGTATAGTTGCGCTTTCAGGTGTTGCAATTTTTATATTTTTAACTATTTTTTCAGTTATAAAAAACAAACTATATAATTTTAGTGAATATAAAAAATATAACAAAAACAACGATTATTTGCAAGAATATAAACAATATTCTATGGATAAATATAAACCAAAAAATATAAATAACTATAAAAACTATTCTGTAAGTAACAAATATAGTTACGACAACTATAAGAAAAATAAATATAACGATATCTATAATGCCGAAGAAAAACCAAAGAATTCAGATATTAATTTTTACAAAAATTGTAAAGATAGTTATCCTAATAAAAAAAACAACAATTTTAATAATAAATATAGTAAAGCAAATTTTATGAAAAATAAATACAAAAATTGATAGTTACGTGTTATTTTCAATATTTTCACTAGATTCTTTATTTAATTCTTTAATTACATCGTAAACCATCTCAAAACCTAATATATTAGGTACATATTCTCTCGTGAAAGAAA
>CAMKKS010000057.1 GCA_946413485.1 uncultured Rickettsiales bacterium
CCAAAGAATAATTTAAACAATAATAATAGAGGACAAGTTAATTATTTTTAGTTTTTATTGATTTTTAACACAGCATAAAAAGCACTTTGTGGAATTTCAACCGAACCAAGCATTTTCATCTTTTTTTTACCTTTTTTTTGTTTTTCTAATAATTTTCTTTTTCTTGTGATATCTCCACCATAACATTTTGCTGTTACATCTTTACGATATGCTGATATAGTTTCTCTTGCAATAATTTTTCCACCAATGGCAGCTTGTATAGGTATAGCAAACATTTGTCTTGGTATTAGTTCTTTTAACTTTTCACATAAAGCTCTACCTTGTTGTTCAGATGTGCTTTTATGCGTCATTAAAGCTAAAGCATCCATTTTTTCACCATTAAGTAAAATATCAACTTTTACTATATCACTTTCTTGATAACCAATAATTTGCCATTCAAAACTTGCATAACCTCTACTGATGCTTTTAATTTTATCATGAAAATCAAAAACGATTTCACCGAGTGGAATATCATAGATCATAACTGCTCTATTACCGCCACTAAAAGATAAATTTTTTTGTTTACCGCGTCTATTTTCGCAAAGTTTAATTAAATCTCCAATGTATTCTTCTGTTGTTAAAATACTAACTTCTGCAATAGGTTCTTCAATATATTTAACATGTGCTAAATCTGGCATATCGGATGGATTGTGAACTTCAATAACACTATCATCTCTCAAATGAACTTTATAGACAACACTTGGCGCTGTTGTGATTATGTTTAAATTAAATTCTCTCACTAATCTTTCATGTATAACTTCCATATGTAATAAGCCAAGAAAGCCACATCTAAAACCCATGCCAAGTGAGGCTGATGTTTTGTAATCATAATTTATGCTACTATCATTTAAAGATAGTTTTGCTAAACTTTCTTTTAATTTTGAATAATCTTCTGTATCTATTGGATATACACCGCAAAAAACAACTGGTTGTACTTTTTTAAAACCAGGTAATGGCGTTGTCGTTTCATCGTTTGATAATACAATTGTATCACCTATGTTACAATCGTTAACATTTTTAAAATTAGCGCAAACATAACCAACTTCACCGGCTTTAATACTATCACATGGAACTTTTTTTGGAGTAAAAAAACCAAGTTGATCAATTGTATATTCATTTTTGTTCGATAATGTTTTTATTTTTGCACCATTTTTCAGTTCACCATCAAATACTCTGACTAATAAAATAACACCGAGATATACGTCATACCAAGCATCAACAAGAAGCGCTTTTAATGGTTTTTTAATATCTCCATTTGGTCCAGGAATTTTTTTAATAACTTTTTCAAGCATATCAACAATACCATCACCTGTTTTTCCACTAACTAATGAAATATCTGTTGTATCTAGTCCGACTACTTCTTCTATTTGTTTTTTGCAATTTTCAATTTGTGCAGATTGTAAGTCAATTTTATTTAAAACTGGAAATATTTCAATATCAACATCAATTGCTTTATAAGCATTTGCCAATGTTTGCGCTTCAACACCTTGCGTAGCATCTACAAGCAAAATACAACCTTCACAAGCCGACAAGCAACGACTTACTTCATAACTAAAATCAACATGTCCCGGTGTGTCCATTAAATTAAAAATATATTCGTTTCCATCTTTTGATTTATATTTTAACCTTACAGTCTGCGATTTAATCGTGATTCCTCTTTCTTTTTCTATATCCATACTATCTAGCACCTGTTCAGTCATTTCACGCTCTTGCAAACCGCCACAAAATTGAATTATTCTATCTGAAACAGTGCTTTTTCCATGGTCTATATGTGCTATAATTGAAAAATTACGGATTTTTGATATATCATAATTCATAAAAAAAACATTTAATAAAGAGCCTTTTTGTCAAGATTTTTTTTGAAAATATTTTTTTTTTAAGTAAAATTAAAGTGTGTTGGAAAAAGATGAAAAATCACAAGACATAGAAGAAGATAAAGCACCAACAGAATCTAGTGTTGTTGATGATCATTTTAATGATCTACGGAATGGTAAAGCATTATCATGTACACAATTAGAACAAATTTATCAGTATAATGGTGAAGAATTATCAAAATGGACAAAAACCAATAATGTACTGTTTGTTTTTACAATGTTAGGACAGATTGTAGCAATTCCTCAATTGGATATTAATGATGAAAATTATAAGAAAGAGATTCTAAAACGTCTTTCAAGAATAATACATCCTATGGAATACTTAGAAGAGGTTGAAGGCGAAAATAAAATGTTTCAATTAAATGAAATACAAATAATTAGATCACTTCAACAACAACTAGATTTTGATAAAGATAATCAATTAAATATAAAAATATTTATACCAGAGGCATATGACTATTTTTATAGTTTATGTCGGCTAATAGATAAAAAAGATAAGTTTGATTTACTTGGTTATACTGACGGTCTTGGAGATAAAAATAGTATATTTTTTGCTTGTTCAAATTTTAAAGATAACAAAAACATAATGGAAGCAAGAATCGCAGCACAGCAAAAAATTATAAACAATATTATTGATATATTTTTTGAACAAAGAATAGACAAAAAAACACAGGATAATATAAAAGTATGTTGCAAAGGCTCTGGTTTTAATACTTATGCAGCCGCTTTTTTAGTAAAAAAATTATTACAAGAAAATAGATGGATTCGCAAGATTAATGAGTTTATTATCGATAATAATTTATCACAAGAAAAAATAAGTATTAAAGATATATGTAAAATAATATATGAAATTAAAATGGATAATGTTGAAATAAATAATATCATTATTACAACAGGTATAGCAGAACGTGTTACAGATCAAATATTTAACGCATTAAAACAACTTAATGTGTGTAAAAAATTATGTCTTGTGGATTTGGAAAAAGCTAAAATTATTCAAGATACTGGTGTAATAAACTATAAAAATCAAAATATTTTAAACAATATTGTTATTCAGAGAAAAAATAATAATAACGTCTTTTTAAGACAAGGTAAAATATTTAATATATTAGTAAAAAAATCGCTTGAAGGAGTTAAAAATCATTTTGAAACCACTGAAAATACAGAAACAGCAAGCCTTAAAAATCAGAATGTTTTAAAATTTGAGAAAAAATCGTTTATAGTGCCTAATGATGATTATGAATTTTATATTTTTGATGTACAAATTAAATTTAAAAGTGGAACAATTATAGAAAGCGACTATTGTTTTTTAAATAAAGAAAAAAAAATGGTACTGGGTTTAATTGATAATCAAATAAAATTTTGCATTTTCCATGATCGAATATATGAAAATTACTGCTATTTTAAAGAAAACGGTAACATTTATAGGTATCGACTTATTTACAATGAAGATACAGGTTTTGAAGCCGCATATAAAGAAATTTACGACAAAGAAACAGGAGAATTTAATAAGTTAATGAAAGTTATTTTTAACAATACAATAGAGCTTCATAATACCTTTGATAAAATTGAAGGTAAACCAATGAATGATTTATTATGTTCAGTACCATTTTACAAAAATGAAAAAAAATTTAAAACTTTTTTAATAGAAAACAAGTATCATAATAATTATAATGCTGAAAAGCCATATTTTTTATTTTATGTCAAAAAAGTTAGTGAGATTCTATCGAAAAATAATCTTATACTAAATGATATGCTGTTAAAACAGTTTCAGGATAAATTGAATAACGAAAACCTTACATATGATGATATTTTAGACAAAGAAGTTGTCATCTTTTACAGAGAAAAAGGTTCTGTCGGTGATACATATATTTGTCATCAATTTTTTGACATTTCACAACCACAAGGTAATGGAGGCGCGCAACCACAAAACAATGAAAATAATCCACGACCAGAAGAACACAATGGCAGACAACAACCACCACAAGAGCAACAAGCAAACATAGGAAATGCGCAACCAATAGGTAATAGTATCTTAATAAAAGGTATGATAACAATGCATTGTTTGAAAGAATCTTTTACCTGTAATCTTACAAACACATTAACAAACAAAACTGTTAAATACAGTATTAGTAAATATAATAGAATAACAGATGATAATTGGTATGAAAATATAAAATGTTACATATTTACGGAAGATTATTTAAAAAGTATTATTAAATATGATCCATATTTATCACAATTAAATGATGAAATAAAAAAAAAAGAAATAGAAAAAGAAGTTGCTGATAATATTAAGTATATAATACAAAAACCTTATTTTAGAAATGACAACTATATTATTTCAAATTGTATGTTGTCAATTGGTCCTAGCGCAATTGGTTATAGTTACTGTTATGATACTAATTGCTTATATGTCGGTAGTCTTTATGGATTAGGTCAGCATTTCGGTACTAAAAATATCTTTTCGGCAGTAATACATTTTAAAGATTACAGTTTTAATCAATGTGATAGATATTTTGGTTGTGTAACAGACAGCGCACCACCTTATAAACCAAGAACAGGAAAATTAACATTAGGTTGGAATGGTGTTGTAGATATTTTTGGTCATGAAATATATTTAAATGCAGGTGATGAAATTGAAAGTGATATTATGTATAATCCTAATGCCAATATTGTTGAAATAAGTAATAATAACTTAGAAAAAATATTTGTTAGACCATGTTGGGAAGATTATAGAAAAACAAATAAAGAAGATCAAATAATAACAATTAAACGTGGTGGCCAAGTTTTATATACAATTGAGAAAAATAATAATGTTATTACTGCTAGAAAAGCTAATGGTGATCAGATAAATATTCTCAATATTATTAATAGAAATCCCGATGTACCACCAATTATACAACCACGAGAAAACGTTGGTAACATTCATGAGATGGAAATAATTAAAGACGGAAATTTTATTAGAAACCAAGCGCCAACATTAGATAATTTTCTTAATGGTTTATGTATTAAGGTAAATGATTTTCTTAATTTTATAGACAATCAAAATACAGCACTA
>CAMKKS010000058.1 GCA_946413485.1 uncultured Rickettsiales bacterium
AATCATTTAGTTGTTGATAAAGAGGATTTTTCTAAATATGATATAGATTTTGAAGGAACAGGAACTTGTGTAACAGATAGTAATGGGCATTACTCATTTTTTACAATAATACCAGGTTATTATGGTAACAATGCGCCACATATAAATTTTATTATAGAACATGAAGATTTTAATAGATTTGAAACTATGATGTTTTTTGCGACAAATGTTAAAAATATTGAAGATAAAAAATATTTAAATTTAAATAATAAATCACGTTATTTAATAAGCTGTAATTTAAAAGATTTTTCATCTAACGATTCAGAGTATGGTAAAAAATGTAGTTTTGACATACGTTTAAATGGTTTTCATCATAGAAAAAGATATTAATGTTAAGATTTATAAAATTATATATAACAACTATTGTTATATTAATAACAACTTTGAATAGTTCCCTCTCTGAAGGTTGGGTTCAACCAAAGAATCATGGGTTTTTTATAACATCATATGAAATGCGTTCTTTTAATGGACTTGATTATTATGGAAAATTTAATGATGACTTAAAATTTACGCAAGGTGTTTTGAACTTATACGGAGAATATGGTTTATCTAAACGTGTTACATTAGTTGGTAAAATAATAGCTGTCGATAGTCTTTTGGTTGATCAAAAATTATTTTTAGGAAATGTTAAGGAAAGAAGTTTAGGTATCGATGCGTTTAATACATTGTTAAGAATTGGAATTATTAGAAAAAATGAAATATTTGCTTTATCTTTTGTAACGGGTTTTGGAACACCTAGTTTTTATAAAAAAAGCATAGCAAGTCAATTTGCTATAAAAAAATATAAACAAATTTCCGGTATTGAACTTGGAGTAAATCTTAGTAAAGATGATTTTTTTATGTTAGTTTTAAATTATCACTGGAATATAAAACATTGGTATAACGAGCTTCGTTTTGAGGCTGTTTATGGGCATTATTTTTTAGAGAGTATTTTATTTATGTTACGATTTCAAAAATTTATATATCACATATATGGTAAAAACTCCAATCCATTAGATAATTCTGTGTTTGATTTTTTAGCCAATAGTGGTTTTGCAAAAATTACTTGTTCTGTCGCTGTTCCGATGTCAAAAAGATCAACATTTGAATTTGGTATTTATTCTTCTATTAAGTCAAAATTTATCAAAACAGAAAAATTAGATATGAAAATGTACGGATTATATGCTAGTGTATGGTTTGAATTTTAATAATTAATCCGAAATATTGCTTCCTCTAACGATTATTGAATTGTATATTGGTTTGTAAATATGGAACATTGCCATTGTCTTATTATTTGATTTTAGATTTTTAATGACTTTTTGATAATCTTCAATTGAACTAATTTCTTCATCATTTACTTGCATGATTACGTCACCAACGGCTAATGTTAACATAGGGCTGTTGTTGTTTTTTATTTCAGAAACTATAATACCTTTAACTTCACTTGGAAAACGAAGTTTTTCATGCATTTTACTTGTTAATAGGCGATATGTTATTCCTTGATTTGTCCATTCCTGTATTCCTATTTCTCCTTTTTCAAGTTTTTCTATATTTCTAACATTATCTGCTTTTATCTTAAATTTTTTAATTTTTCCATATCTGTTAACTACAAGTTCACTAACAGAACCAGCATAAACGTCATTGTTTATATTTCTTAACGAAATTTCATCTTTTAATTCTTTCCCATTTACAGATAAAATAACATCACCTCTTCTTATACCACCTTTTTCAGCAGGAGAATATTTTAATACGCTAGTGACTAACAAACCAATATTTTTTTTCATTTCAACTGCTTTTACATCATAAGGATCTAGTTCTTTTAAGTTTATTCCCCATAAACCTTTTGACATAATTATTCCTTTTTTAAGATTTGGTAAATATTCTTTTAATGTATTTGAAGAGACAATAAAATTCATTCCTTGTAAAAATGTAAAACCTGAGCTAGCAACACCGATAACTTCACCATTTAAATTAAAGGCAGGGCCGCCAGAATTACCATGATTCATAGCAGCGTCAACTTGTATGTATTCGCCTGCTGTACCCCATATATGTTTTTTTGCTTTATCACCATCATCTAGTTTTATATTTCTTGTTTTTCCACTTACGATACCAGCTGAAGCTGACCATTTATATCCAAGTGGACCACCTATTACAATTATATTATCGCCAACAGATAATTTATTTGAGTCACCAAGTTTAGCGGCAGTAAACTTTTCACCATTTAGTGGTTTAATTTTTAATAATGCTAAATCGGCACCTTCGTAATAACCAACGATTTTAGCATTATATTGATTTCCATTTTTTGTTTCAACAATAATATCTTGTGCATCGTCAACACAATGGTGATTTGTAACTACATAACCATCTTCACTGATAAAAAAACCGCTGCAAGTTGCTTGTATTTTGTTTTTTTTTGGCGGAAAAACTTCGCCACCAAATACATTTAACATCATATATCTTTCTTCGTATTCAGTGTCTTTTAAGTAGATACCTTTAATATGTACTACAGATTGTGTTAATTTTTCAACAAACGTATTATACATGTTATTTTGTTGGATTATGTTATTTTTATTCTCATTTAACAATCCTTGCGTCGTTTGATTTGATAACATTTCACTTAGTTGTTCGTTTTGATTTAAACTATCTTTTTCAATAGCATAATCATTGGTATTATTTTTATTAATGTATTGTTCATTGATTAATTTATAACAAAAAAAGCAGCATATTGTAACAGCGAATATTGTAAATATTAACAACAATATATTTATAATATTATTTTTGAACGATTTTATCGTAAACAACATATTTTTTAATTAAAGTTGGAGAAAGTTTTTTTTTTTTCAAGTATTATTTTTTTATATTCTTGCTTTTTTTTATTTTTTTGCAGATTGATATCTTTTATTTTAATTGTTTTGTGTTTGATGACTAAATCATTAAAAATTTTTCTACAATTTATATCGCTTGTATATTTTTTTATATAATTTTTGTAGAATTCTTGTTTTTCATCTTCTGTTGTTTTATTTAAATTTGCCAACAATTTTTGATTATCTTTGGATAAGTAAGTTGTTATATATTCGTTTATTTTGAAATCGTCTTGTAAATCTTTATATTTTAATAAAACGGAAATTATTTGTTTTTCAACATATTCAACTGTGTTTGTTGATGGTGTAATGCAAGAATATTTTTTCTTTCTTGATAAATGTTTTTCGAAATTTTCTTTTTTCTTTAGAAAAAAATTTTCATAAAAATAATTTTTGTAGTTATTTTTGAGAATTTTATCTGGAATTTCGTTTGTCATGTTATATATTTTTTCTTGTATACTTGATAAAGTATTTGGTTCTGAGAAGTTAATATCTTCAGTATTTATATCAAATATAAATTGATTTATTTTTTTAGATTCATTAAATTGTTTTTGTAAATCCTCCGCTTTATTTTTTTTTAAAAATTCATCAACATCTTTTGCACCTTGTAACATACATATTCTTGGTACAATCCCCGTTTTAAGCATTGAAAATATAATTTCACAAGCGCGTATTGTTGCTTTTTTACCAGCATTATCGTTATCAAAAACGAATATTGGCTCTTGACAGTAGTTGAAAATTTTTTTTAAATGATTTTCAGTTATACTTGTGCCAAGCGGCGCAACGGCTGTTTTAAAACCATATTGCCAGAGCGTTATTGCGTCCATATAACCTTCAACAATTATTAATGGTTGATAAATATTGTTTTTATTTTTACCTATATTGTTTTTCGCTCTATTGAAATTAAATAAAATATTTCCTTTTTTAAAAAAATCATTTTCTCCTGAATTTAAATATTTTGCATTTTTGTCATTTGTTTTGTAAATTCTGCCACCAAAAGCAACTATTCTTCCTTGTTCATTATGAATTGGAATCATTATTCTATTTCTAAAAAATAGATATTTATTTTCTTTATTGTTTTGATCTTCTTTTTCTCGTATTATCCCGTATTTTATTAAAAGTTCTTCGCTGATATCTCGTATTTTGCAATAATTTAAAAGGTTTTCTAAATTATTATCTGCTAGACCGAAAAGAAATTCTTTTTCAGTGTTATCATTTATTTTTCTTGTTTTTTTAACGTAATTAAAAGCATCTTTATCTTTTTGCAAACATTCTTGATAATAACTTGCTATTGTGTCCATTGTTTTAAAAAATATCTCATTTTCATCTTTTTGTTTTTTTGTCTCAGGTGTATATTCTTTATATTTACTTTTGTCTATATTTAACATATCGCATAAATAATCTACTGCTTGTGAACTACTGATGTTTTTTATTTGTTTTATGAATGTAATTGAATTACCAGAAGCACCACAACCAAAACAGTGATACATGTTTTTTTTATCATTTACCATAAAAGATGGTGTTTTTTCATGATGAAAAGGACAACAACATTTTTTTTGTCCCACGCCTGCGTTTTTTAGGCTAACAAATTTACCAATTATATCTGATATTTTATATGAAAGAATATCATCAATTAGCTGTGACATTTAACAGAAAAAGATAATAATAAAAATTATTTTCAAGATAAAAGTTTATTACTGTGTATTTAAACAAAACCCAAAACTAAAAATAATTAACTTGTCTTCTATTATTATTGTTTAAATTAT
>CAMKKS010000059.1 GCA_946413485.1 uncultured Rickettsiales bacterium
TAAGATGTTTTTTAAAAAAAATAAATAATAAATATTTTTTTTTTTTTAATAAAGGTTTAAAATCCCAATAAATAAAATAAAGCACAACGGAAACAATACACTACTTTTTAATGCTTTTGGTATATTTTCTTTATAATTAAAAAAAGACATCCTTGAAAATTATAATTTACTTGTAATTTTAATTGCAAGCATAATAAAATATATGGCTGGACATTCACACGCACACAACGTAATGTTTAAAAAAGGAGCGAATGACGTTAAAAAAGCAAAAATTTTTACAAAAATTGCTCGAGATATACAAGTATGTGTTAAAAATGGTCTTTCGGACCCAGAATTAAATCCTAAGTTAAAAATTTTGATATCAAAAGCTAAAACATTAAACATGCCGAAAGATAAAATTATGTCAGCAATAGAAACTGGTAATAAAGATACAACTAATTATGAGAATGTACGTTATAATGCTATATTTGATAAAAATATTTCATTAATTATTGAAGGCCTAACAGATAATAAAAATCGTACTGCAAGCGATATAAGAGGAATTTTAAATAAATTTAACGCTCAATTTGTAGCAACCGGAAGTATAGAATTTATGTATACACATATTGGAAGAATCATTTATTCAGCTGATATATGTAACGAAGAAAAAATTTTTGAAATATCAGTTGATGCTGGCGCCGATGATGTATATAAAGATGGTGACATTTTTATAATTGAAACGAAAATTGAAAATATGTTATCAATTGTTGATAAAATATCAAAGGAATTAAAACAAGAACCAAAAACAGCGGAATGGTTTTGGAAAGCAAATGAATATATAGCAATTGATGATAATGATTTTATGGAAAAATATCAAAAATTAATAGATGCATTGGAAGATTTAGATGATATAAAAGATATCTATACAAATTTAGATGTTTAATTTTGAATATTTAGTATATTTATTTATTTTGTATGAGAAAAATATTACCATTAATAGTTATTATCATATTATTTAATGCTGTTGGATGCAAAAACTTAAATTATATTCTTCTAGAAACTTCTTCGAAAAATGTACCAAATTGGGTTTTTGATCATGATCTAATAACTAAAAATAATGACGATGAATATCTATATGTCGTCGGCGAAAGCGATGAACAAGATAAAACATTATGTGAAAAAAATGCATCTTTATATGCAATAGATATTATTATCGAAAATATTTATAAAAATATTAACAACAATTTAAAAAATGAAAATAAAAATGATATTAAAGAAAAAATAATGCTTAATATAAATGGAATTGAAACAGTAGATAGTTACATTGAATTAAAAAAGTATAAAAAATCACTTGGCGCAAAAGCAAACGAAAGACTATATAGTTGTTATAAAGTGATTAAAATAAAAAAATCATCTATGAAAAAAATTATTGAAAAACTAAATCAACAAGATTAAACATCTAGTACTTTTAAAGTATCATTTTTTAGAATAACTTTCTTTTTAATAAAAGTGCCAGGAACGTAATTATTTTTATCAATATTAATTTTCATAAAATTTTCCGCTATTGCTATTCCTCTATTTTCAACAAGCATTGTTTGAATAGTGCCATGCATTTTTTTTTGCAACATAGATAAATTTTTACTACCAATCTCTATTAATTCTTTTACCCTACTTTTCTTGATATTTTTACAAACATTATCATTCATTGTTTCTGAAGCTATAGTGCCTTCTTTTCTTGAATAAGGAAAAGCATGAACAAAAGTAATTGGTATATCTCTAACAATTTTTTTAGAAAATTCAAAATCTTCATCTGTTTCACCAGGAAAACCAGTGATAATGTCGGCGCCAAATGCGACATCTTTTCTAATTTTTTTAACTTGATCACAAAAATACTTTACGTCATCATAACAATGTCTTCTTCTCATTTTTTTTAAAATATTATCACTACCAGATTGAAGACTTATATGAAAATATGGCATAAATCTTTTATTTTTTAAAACTTCAATAATTTCTTCTTTAATTTTTTTTTTACCATTGGCTTTATAGATCATTTCAGCGACATCAATAGAAGATAAGCGTAAACGTTGTAATTTTGTTTTTTTTAAAATTGCCAAACATAGTTTTCCTAGAGAATTAAATTCTGGCTTTTTATCAAGAAAATCTGCTCCATAACCAGTTATATCAATACCAGTTAAAACAACTTCATTATAACCATTTTTAACAAAAGTTTTTATTTGTTCTATTATTAATTCTGGATCGTATGATTTAAATCTACCTCGTGTAAAAGGAACAATACAAAATGAACAAAAATGGTTACAACCAGTCTGAATAGGTACAAAAACTTTACTTTTATCTTCAAAATGATTAATAATATTCCAATCTTCTGTATCTGAATCTATTATGTTTAATAATTTTTGTTTTTCATCTAAAGAAAAACCAAGATTAACTTTAACAACTTCATTTTTTATATCACAAATAATGCTATCATAAAACTCTTTGGCACGATTAAAATTATCTCTTTTTAGAAAATTACCAAAAAAGATTTTTTGTAATTTTTCCTTTGATTTTTTATCAAAATTATTAAATTTAATCCAATGTTTTATCAAAAAATAAACCCAATTTTTTAGCTTAAATTCATTACATACAACAAAATCAACATTAAGATTTTCTATGAAAAATTTCATTTTTAATTGCGATGCGCAACCAGCTACAACTAAATAATGTTTTGGATTTTGTTTACGTAATTGTCTAATTTTTTGTCTAACTTGTCTTTCACTTTCATTTGTAACAGCACATGTATTTACAAAGATAACATTATTTATTTTTAGCTTCTTAAAGATATCATAAACACATTGACATTCGAATGCGTTCATGCGACAGCCGAAATTATAAATATTTTTCATAAGCGATGTCTTTCGATTTCAATACCAATGAACTCCAACATTTTTCTGACAATAGAATATTTTTTTTGATTATATAATTTATTAATTTCACCGATATACATTGTTGTATTTAAATCATTGTAAAGAGGTTTTAAAGTATCACTACTTAATTCTACATTATTATATTCTTTTTCATCAAAAGGCATATTGCAAAATTTATTATACATTTTTTCACTATCACTTAAAAGTTTAAGACTAAAATTCATTGGTTTACGATAATGTGTTGTTAATAATGCAAAACGAATTATATTTTTATTTATTCCTTTTTTTCTTAAATCATCTAAAATTGTAAAATTTCCAAGAGATTTTGACATTTTTTGTCCTTCGACCATTAAAAAACCATTATGAACCCAATATCTTGCAAATTGACAATCTTTAAAAGCACATTTTGTTTGTGCAATTTCATTTTCATGATGTGGAAATTTTAAATCAGAACCACCACCATGAATATCAAAATCTTTACCTAAATACTTATAGCTCATTGCAGAACATTCTATATGCCAACCGGGTCTACCACGACCCCATGGACTATCCCAAGAAATACCTTTTTCTGTCTTTTTCCAGAGCAAAAAATCATCTTGATTTATTTTATAATCTTTTCCGGCAATTCTAAAATTTTGTTTATTTTTTTCAATTTTTCTATTCGAAAGTTTACCATATTCATCAAAACTTTCGACTGAAAACATGACATTTTCATCTTTAATATAAGCATGTCCATTATCTATTATTCTTTTGATTATATCAATAATTTCTGGAATTTCTTGTGTTACTCTTGGTTCAACGGTTGGTTTTAAACAATTTAAATAATCACAATCTTGATGAAAAAAATTTATCATTTGTTCAGTTAATTCCTTTTCTTCAATACCAATACTTAAAGATTTGTTTATTATTTTATCATCAACATCTGTTATATTTCTTACATATTTTACACAATTTTCACCAAAAATAGATCTTAAAACTCGAAATAAAACATCAAAAACAACAATACTACGACAATTTCCTAAATGTATTCTATCGTAAACTGTTGGACCACAAACATACATCCTTACGTTTTTTTTATCTAATGGTATAAAATCACAAACTTCATTTGTTAATGTATTATGTATCTTTAATGTTTTCATATCATTGTATTTTTTTTTCTGTTATAACTAAATATCCACGATTGCAATCTGAAATCTCACTATTCATATCTCTGTAAATTTCTTCTAATTTAACCCATGTCCAAACACCAAGATGTGTTGCAACATCCATTATTAAAACCATATCTTTTCTTTCATTATATGCTGCAATTGGTGAAAAATGTCCACTATCTTTATCATACATAGCCTTAAGATAATAATTAACAATTATATAACTATCACTAGATGATGTTACTTTTTTAACAATTTTTCTAAAATTATTGATATCAGCCGCGGTCATATCATCTGGTTTTACTACTTTTGTTTCAACATTTATTCCACTATATAATGCCATAACTTCACCAAGTGGTTGAATATCCATGCCGCCATAAAATATACCTTCCCTATTCTTTCTCTGCCTAGATATTATATCATAATTTTTACCATCTTCTTTTCCTTTATAAACATTAAAATTAATGATTTTGGCTTTATCAATTTCTTCTTTTGTTGGCTCTACAAAAGAAGAAATTGATAAAGCCAAAATCATTA
>CAMKKS010000060.1 GCA_946413485.1 uncultured Rickettsiales bacterium
GAATATTTTTTTATTAAAAGCTGCAACTAAAGATGTTTTAGATAGTTTTAATAAAAATGACGCAAAAATAAATTATCAATTACATAGCAACTTTTTTACTGGTAATATTGTTGTTAACGACGTAGATTTTCAAGTTAAAAATGGAAAAGCTGGTTGTAATATTATTAAAATAAAAAAAACTTCTGGTATTTTTGTTCCAACAGAAATAAATGTAATTTTACAAGGTATATCAACTACTATTTCAAATGATTATAAGAGTTATAGCATTTTACAACGAGGAAATGAAAATGGTTTTTATGTAAAATTTGATTGGCATTTTTTAAGTAAACCATCTTTTAGTGGAATAAAAGTTTCATCACCAGCAATTTATTTAATAACAGATGGAGAAAAATTAGCTGGAAAAATAAAAATAGATGATTTTTCAATAATTATTGATGGAGATAAAAGAGAAACGAAATATGTAGGTTCTATGATATTTCATAATAATGCTTTCTTACCTTATGTTTTTTTACTTGATACACCTTTTGCATGGAATATTAATTTACAAGAGTTTAAAACAAAAGAATACAATGGCTTTAATAAAAACGAATTAATTGATGTAAATAATATTAAGATAAATAAATTTTTTATGGATTTTGATTTTTCTAAATTATCAATTTTAGGTAATTTAAAACATACATCTTCAAAGCTAAAAAACATTAATGTTAAAATAGATATAGATAACGATAAGAATTTTATTAATAATATATTTAATATGAGTTTGAGAAATAAGAGTGATTCAACGGAACAAATAAAAAAGTTTCACAAATCTTTGGATGAAGTTATTAAACAATTGAAGAAAAATAATGAAAATTCAAATGAAGATAAATTGCAACTTATTGTAAAAAAAACTGATGCAATGTCGGATTATACAATTAATAATATTAGTTTATCTGAAATAATTGAAAAAATATCTAAATCAATTCAACATGGCTTGTAGTATTATAAGATCTTTTATATATACATTTTTTGTTTTTTTGTTTATTTGCAAAACAAATGTTGTTTATGCTGTTAAAATTGCTGCAGTTGTAAATGATGATGTTGTCACTGATGTTGATGTTGATGATTTTGAGAAAATTTTATGTAAAATGGATAAAAATTTTGTTTGTGGTAGCCAAAATAGTCGTCAAACCGCTTTGATGGTATTGGTAGAAAGTATATTAAAGTTAGAGCATTTTAAACAAATGAATTTGCTTGAAGATAAAAATATAAATCGTGGTTTTAATGATTACAAAAATAGCGTTATTAAAAGTATTAATATTCAACAAGCAAATAATTCAAAGATGTTTGAAGATTATTTACATGCGGAATATTTATGGAATATAATGATATCAGCGCAAGTTCAAGAGGATGAAATAAAATCCGAGGATATTGAAAAATACAAAAAACAACATAATATTTTTGATAAAAGCGATCAAGAGATTAAGTCGTTAATTTTTAGAGAAAAAATTGGCAATACGTCGCAGAATATGATGTCTGAAATAAGAAAATTTTATTTAGTAGAAATAAAAGGTTTATAAAGCTATAGTTAAAATTAAATTCACCATTATAATCTTGCATTTTATACTTTATAATACTCATATATTTTTGTATGATTAAAGTTGCTTTAACCGGCGGTGTGTCTACAGGTAAAACAACGGCGCTAGAGATATTTAAAGATCTTGGCTGCGCAACAATATCGAGTAGCCCTATAGTTAAAGAATTAATGATAAGAGACGATGTTTTAAAAAGTAGATTAAAAACAACATTTAATTGTATAAAAAAAGACGGCAGTATAGATAGAGAAAAGCTTGGTAAAGTTGTATTTAGTAATGATAATGCAAGACAAAAACTAGAAGATTTAACACATCCACTTGTTAAAATTGTTCGTAAAGAATTTTTTCAAAGATGTGAACAAAATAATGTAAAAATTGCTGTATGTGAAACACCACTTTTTTTTGAAAAAGAACTTTCATCTGAATTTGATTGTTCGGTTTTGCTTTTAGTTAGTTTAGATCTAAGAATAGATAGATTTATAGAATCTGGTCGTGGTAGTCAAGAAGATTTTTTTCAAATAACAAAAAATCAAATGCTTGATAATGAAAAAAATGTAAAAGCAGATTTTTTTATTAAAAATAATAGTTCAAAAGAAAAATTAAGAGAAAAAATACAACAAGTTATTATAGATATTGAGAAAAAATTTTAAATTAATTTATTTTAGTCATTTTCTGTTGGAAAAATATTTTCAATATGAATTGTATTTTTGCTTTTTGTAAAGCAAATGAATGCATCATATCTAATTGAATAATCTTTATATTCATCATAATTTTCAGCAATAAAATTATCAGCAGTGTTATAAATTCTATGCCATTGCTTTTTTGTTATTACTTCACTATAATCATAAATATTTTTTCTTCTTTTGACTTCAACAAAAACAAGAAGTTTTTGTGTTTCATTTTTAAAAATTAAATCAATTTCGCCAAATTTTGTCTTATATCTTTGCTTTAACAATGTAAAACCATTTTTTATCATCTTATCGGAGGCAATTTTTTCTCCTATTAAGCCACTAACGTAGTTTTTACCTGTCATTATTCACCACCGCTAACAATAACCATTGCTGGCCTTAAAAGACGTCCATAAAGTTCGTACCCATTGCGCACAACTTTAACAATATTTCCAATTTCAAATTTACTTTGTATTCGTGATATTGCCTCATGTTTATTATGATCAAATGGTGTGTTTATTTCAGGGACAATTTTATTTATATTAATTTTTTCAAACATTTTCTCGAATTCATTTATTGTCATTTTTACACCATCGGCGAGCGTTTTGTCTGTTTTTTCAGGATCAATATTCAGTAGTGCTGTTTCTAAGACATCGTATACATTCACGGCTTCAATTGCAAATTTAGTAATTGCAAATTTATTTGTATTTTCTATTTCAATTTTATTACGTTTTTTACTATTTTCATATTCGGCCACTAGATACATTAATTTTCTTTCAAGTTCATCATTTTCTTTTTTTAGTTTATCAATTAATGACTGCTTTACTTCTAATTCATCATTATATTCATCTTCTTTTGAATCATCAACATTTTCGTTTTTTTCTTTCTCTTCTTTGTTATTATCATTGATATCTTGTGTATCTTTATTTTCTTCCTCTTCTGTATTAATTGTTGGTATTTTTTTTTCAAAAGTCATATAATCTTTTCAATGTAAAAAATAATTTTTATTTATAATTTTCAAGTGCTTTGTGTATTTAAAACATTTAAAAAAATAAAATTTTCAAAAAATACTTGACAATAAATATTTGATCTCCATACTTTCCCATAAAATTCCAGATTTTGGAATTTATTTTTGGTGGAAATCCAAAAAGTTGTTTAAAAAAACTAAGAGATTAGTTTTTATTTAGCCTTAAAATGGCTAAAAATAGTTGTTTCACATATATTTGTTGGATAAAAATGGTGGTTTTTATCCAACTTTTGTATAAAAAATGAATTATGGCATTATTTTTGTCAACTTACAGTAATAAAATTGATTCAAAGGGTAGAGTATCTATACCGGCTAGTTTTCGTGATATTATCATGAAAGATAATGAAACAAATGTTGTTATTTATAAGTCTTTATCAAAAGGATGTTTGCAAGGTTGTACAAATTTTTATATAGAAAAATTACAGGAGTCTATTGAAAGATTTGATCCTTTTTCGGCAGAAAAAGATTCTTTTGAAACAGCAATTTTTTCAGAAAGTGTATTAATTGATATAGATAGAGATGGTCGTATAAACATACCAAAACAATATATACAATATGCTAAAATTGATACGATAGCTTTATTCGTAGGTAAAGGAAAGACGTTTGAAATTTGGAATCCAAAAATGTTTGAAGAATATTCAAAGGAGTGTCGTGCTTTTGCCGTAAAAAATGCTGCTTTAGTTAAGTGGTAATTTTAATTTTTTATTTTTCTAATTAAAATCCTATCAAACATTGCTTTACCTTTTGTTTTTGATAAATAGTTTTTATTTCCAACAATTTCATATCCAAATTCAAGAATACCATTTATAATAGGTGCCGATGAAATAGCAAATTTTTCATCATAATCACTTGGAATATAACCATTATCAAAACATAAAACACCATTATCATCGACGAAATAGTATTTTTCCGGAATATCTTTCAATGGAATTAGTTTATCTTTTGAATATGTGTCTCTTTTAAATGATAAATTAGTGAACCAAGCTCCGGTTGCTCTAACTGGTATTTTTTTACCAGTTCTTCTATCTTTTAATTGATAAAAATTTTCAACTCTTTTATAAACTCTTAATTCTTTGTTTTTGATTTTGTTTATTAAGTTTACTTCATTAGATACAATTTTACTATCGCTATAACTGGTTTTTAATACAATTCTTGAATTACTAATAACTAAAAACTTTTTTCTACTATTAAAAAGTACTTCGTAAAACTTTCCACATAAAGACCAAG
>CAMKKS010000061.1 GCA_946413485.1 uncultured Rickettsiales bacterium
TTTACTAAATCTACTAGAAAATTAATGGAATTAATTAAAAGGATTTATATGATTGCGTATTTTTTTCTTAATGTAGATTTTTAATTAATTAATATGGAGTCCGCCAAAAGTAAATTTTTTAAATCAAATTTTTTTTTATTTATCAAATGAACTATTATTTCATTTTATAGTATTTTACGGAAACATTGTCGCATTTTAATATTTTATAAATTTTAGTAAATAAACTTTTTAATCATTTTAATCAGTGTAAAAAACATTTATTGAGAGTCTTTATTATATCGATGATCTTATGAAATGATACAAATATTTGGTAAAATGCTATAATATCAATCCAGTTGTAGCATTTTAATCAACAGCAACTTAATTATTTCAATACTTTTTTCATTTAGGATTTTCACCAACATCAACATTAATTTCATCATCATTTTCAGAATCATCACCAAAAATTCAATATCTTAAAATTTCTTTAAGTGTAAATAAAATTTCATTAAATAAAGCATCTGCATTAGCTATTGCATCAATAAACCATCAAAAACAAATATTTAAAAATAATTTTAGGGGTATGAATAAAAATATTTTTTATCTCTTTAAGACCACGCCACCACCTAAAATATTATTAATTCTGATTCATCACCAACTTTTTCAATTCGTTCATTTTATCTTTAACTGTATCATCATCAGGTAAATCAAAATATTTTCTGATGAAATCAAAATAATTTAAATGTAAATTTTCAGTCGCACATAAGAAATTATTTTTATAAACTCTCGCTGATGGGGAATTATCATCATGGAATGGGCAATTGTAACTGTTATAATTTTTAAATTCTTTAACTGGATCACCAATTATAACTTTCAATAATACACGCATATCAGAAAATATTTCATCTTTTTCTGCATCAGAAATTGCAGCACCATTAATTGCTTGATTCCATTTCTTTTTTTCTGCAACAATAATTTCAGTTTTAGCAGTAATTTCAGCATCAACATTTTTTAAAACACCAACAAAATTATCATCCGCAATTATATAATTAGATAAATTAAATTGTTCGATTCGCTGCTTTTTAGATTTTTCTAATACATCAGCTATTGATTCAGATTCAATATCAAATGGTGTCGCAAATAAATTACTGGTTTCATGCTTAGAATAAATAATTCTTGATTTTCTTGCAATAGCATCTTTATTAACTGCTAAATCTAATGTTGGTAAATTTAATGTAGATTTATATGATTCAGCTAATTTATAAGATATTTCACTATAATTATTTAATTTGCATTCATCAAAGAAAATATATAAATGGATTCCCTTACTACCAGAAAAAACAGTATATGGTGTTATATTGTTTGATTTGAAATAATCATATAACTTTTTAGCATCATTAAATGGTTTTTTAAGCAAATCAGATTCAAATAAAATAGTTTGATATTCATTCTGAATTTCTGAAATCTTTTTAATTCTATCTTTGCCAGTTAAATTTTCATAAGTTGTTTTAATTTCATTTTTCAAATCATGTAATTCATCAGCATCTGAATCAAAATCAAAAAATAAACAATTAACATTTCTATCAGATTCAGATTTATCTTTAAAAGCATTAATTGTTTTATAATATGTAACTTGACTGTATAATGCACCATGTACTTTTAATTTATGATTGGTATATTTAATTAAAAAATTCAGTATATTCTTTTTTGATTGATTAACAGAATTTAATTCATTGCTATATGAAATTTTAGGTGATTCAGTATTATATTTGATTGTTGGGTTTGTTTTTACAAATAAGAAATCTCTGAATAAGTTGTTATTGTAGAAATTTTTATAAAATTGTTTTTTTGTATATTTCATAATTATCACCAAATGGAAATAATACAAATAATACAATAGTTTCAAAGTAATATGAAAAAAATAATGTATTGCACCAATGAAACCAAATCAATAATCATTGTATAAAATGTATTTTTATCATTGGTTTTCAATTTTTTATACAAAAAATACAGAATATACAACTTTTCCTATATTCAATTTTTTTTCTTTATAATAATATTTTTTTTTTCCAGTATAGAAATTATTGTATATTCAGTATAAATTGTATAAGAAATATGTACTAATGCAAATACAAAATATTCCACTAACTATTCCATTATTAATATCACCACCTATTATAAGTTATTTTCCCAATCATCGAAACCTATTAAATTTTTAACTAAAATACAATCTTTATAGAATCTTTTACTTGTTGTTTTAGATTCACCAGTATTTTCATCAGTTGTTGTTATTGGTATTGGTGTTTCATCATAACCATTACTTGACATTGCATATTTAATAGCTTTTGTTGATGGTGTTATTTGTTCTTTAAAAATTCTACCTTTTTTAAATGCTAATCGATGGAATTTCTTAAATAATTTATTTACATCATCTTTTAAAATTTTAGTTTCTACCAATACAATTTTACTTTCTGCATCAGTATCAACATTTCTTTCAACTTTAATTAATCCACCTTTAACATCTAATCTTTCAGTAAATGTATATTCATCAATAAACATTAATTCAGCACCTTTTTTTGATGGTGATGCTTTCCATTCCCATTCATTATTCATTAAAGCAGATATTGATTCATCAACTAATGGTGAATCTCTATATTGTTGATATAATTGAATTGAATAGCTGAATAACAATCCAATTTCATCATCTCTTTTACCATGCTTTATATCTTTCATATAAGATTTTTTAGATTCTGATTTGCTAAATGAATTTTCAGCTAATATTAAAATTAATCGCCTTTCAAAGCCATCACCAATAATTGATGGTAATGAATTTGATGCACCCCAAATTATTGGTGTTGTTTCAGCTGTTAGCTTTGCACCAATATTTTCACCTTTAATTTCAACTTCAATACCATTACCAGAAACAAATGTATTTAAATTTCCAATATTTGTTATTCTGAAATTCTGCATATCATCATCAATATTAACATCTTTTGCAACACATGGCAATAACTGGAATCGTGGATTTTCTGAAATAATATGCAATTTAACTTCACTATAATTAAAAATCCTTTTAATTAAAGCTAATAATGTTGATTTTCTACTATTTGGTTTGCCAACAATTGTAATTAAAGCATCTAATTCATTAATTGCAAATGCTGATGCACCAACAGACATATAAAACATCATTTCATTATTTTCCCAACCTTTACGGTCTGTTTTAAGAATTTCATGATTTTCTTTATATAAATTAGTTTCTTTAAATTCAGATTCAGCATTTTCAGTATAATTAAAAGGTACAACTAATTTAGGCAATACATTTTCATAAAATACATTCTCATAAAATATTTCATCATCAGTATTCAAAGTACCATTTTCAAATTGTATTAAATCATAATTAGTTTCTATTTCCCTTGTAATGAATCCTAAAACATTCTTTGCTTTGGTTTGTGATATTTCATTATATCCAAATTCATCATTAAAAAATTCAGAAACATCTTTAATAGTAACTTCATTAAATCCTTTATCAGCTTTCATATATCGTTTTCTGGTAGTGTAATTTAAAAAAAAACTACCATTATTATTTAAATAATTAGCTAATAATTTTGGTGATGGTTCTTTATCTTTTTCTAATGCTTTGAATATTTTAGATGTTATTTTATCAGCAACTTTTTCAGATAATCCAATTGAATATTCATTGAGAATATTTTTTATAACATCATCAGAATTTTTTAATAATTCTTTCAATTCTGATTTATATGGTGATTCAATAAATTCAACAATACTTTCAAGCATATCAGAAACAATTTTTGATATTAATTCATTTGTTGATGTTGTTGGAATGTTTTTATTAATAATCTTATCAACATCTGATGCAATGAATTTAAATAAATTTGTACTTTCAGTTAAATCAGATGGTTTTTCATCAGCATTATATTTATTAACAATGTTTGTTTCACCATTTTCTGCATGATGTATTAAATAATAAACTTCATCTGCAATATAAAGCAATTGAAATTTATGTGAATCCAAATCATCAGCTATTTCTTTACTTAAAATAACATTCTCTGCAATTACATCATCATCTAAAAAACTATTTTTTAAATCTAATATTTCAGATTCTTTTTCATCAACCAAATCATTTAAAGGATTTAAAATTGCATCTGTTGGTGATTTTTCTTTATTATTCATAAAATCACCAACTTTAAATAATTTAAGCAACAAATATTAATGTAATTAATACTTGTTTCTATTCTGTTTTTCTTTGATGGTGTTGGTGAATTATTGGAATTTACACCATCAATTCCACTTTTTACTCTCATGTTTTATCATTCCTTTTTATTCTCTAACTTCCAATCTATAATAATCATTAAAATCTTTACTATTAACTAAAACACCAATAGCTGTAAAATTCAAATCCATTAATGCAGATTTGATTTCATCATAATTACATCTAATACTGCAATAGTTTTAACAAATTCATTTGCAATTTCTGGTGAAATTCTTA
>CAMKKS010000062.1 GCA_946413485.1 uncultured Rickettsiales bacterium
TTTTAACTATGTTTTTTTCATCTGTTGGTTCACTTGCTGTAATAATTGCTTTTTCATTATTTTTATTATTGTTGTTTTGATTTATTTGTTGATGATTATTAACATCATCATTGTGTTCTTCGCTACCACCAGCACCTCCTATTAGCTGTCCATATGGTGGTTGTGGTGGTTGCATAACTGGTGGTTGTTCACCTCTTTCGCCTTGTAGTTGTCCATTTCCTGTTCCGGCACCTCCTATTAGCTGTCTTTGTTGTTGATTATTGTTTCCATTGTTTTGTTCATTATTGTTTTCGATTTCATTGTTAATATCATCACCTTCTGGTCGTGGAATATTTTCATTGTTTTGTGGTGGTTCTTGATTATTTTCTTCTCGTGGTCGTTCTACTCGTGGTGGTTGAATTAATTGAGCTGCTCTTATGGGTAGAGGTTGAATTATTTGCATTTTAAATACATTATTTAATTCTGTACCTTCATTATTTGTTACTCTAACAACCCTTCCATCATCTATTGTAATTTTATATACAACTTGACCATTTCGTTTAACAACAGCATCACTAACTACTTCTCTGAAATCGTTAAAAGAAACAAGACCGTCCTCGTTGTCACCTTCAATAACATCATCTTTTCGTAATTGTAAAATTCTGTCACCAAATGTAACATCTCCATCATAGCCAAGTTTGAATTTAGCCTTAAAAATCCCTTTTCGTAAATAATCATGGTATACATTTGTATATTCATCAGGATCAACACGTTGTTGATCTTTATAATGTTCAATCTTTTTTACAAGGCCATATTTATAATCATTACCATTTTTTTCCAAAATACCATAATAAACAACATTATCTTCGATAACAGGTATACGACCAAATTTACATATAACTTCACCATTACGTTTAACAACTCCATTACTATTACCATCTACTTCTCTGAAATTATTAAAAAGAACAACATCACCATTCTCACCTTCAATAACATCACCTTTTTGTAATGGTAAAACTTGTTCACCAAATAAAACATCTCCATCAGAGCCGAGTGTTGCTATGGCTTTAAAATTGCCTAATGGTTCTTCATCTTCTTGTTGTTCTTGTTCGCCTATTGTTGTTACTTTTTTGTATGTATCACATTCGTTAAATTGATTATCCTTAAAATGTTTCATCATTTTTAAATCCTCCTTGGTTACTTCGCCATTTCGTGACATAAAATACATCAACGTATCATTGTTAAATACACATATAAACGTAACACCACAAACAGTTGCACCAAATTTTATTAAAGAACCTACATTCTCACCAGGAATGTACTCACAATCCATTAAAAAATCTGAGGCTCGTTGTTTTTCCTGTCCTGAAAAACCGTAGGTATCGCACGCAGTTTCTATTAAATAATCCATGTCATTTGACGTATATTCTTCTAATGAAGGATGTATTATATTTGGTGGTGCATATTCTTTGTTGATTATTTCATTGTCATGTTTTAACATATGATAATTAATAAATTTTCTATCACCGTTGTATTCTTTTAATACTTGAAACGTTATTTTGTTTTTTTCTGCTGCTCGTTCTTCTTTAAAAGTAAAGCCTGTATTTAGTTCCATATTATTATTATACATTTTACATACAATTTCCATGTCTTTTACATCATCGTATGTAAGAGTGTTATCATTTTTACTCTTTTGTAATGATTCAATGAACAATTTTCTAGTTAAACATGGTGGTTCTTGTATTACATCTTTTACTTTCATTTTAAAATAAATTGCATATGGTCTATTTACAACGTCTTCCTCAATACCGTTGCCATCTTCCATTAAAAATTTCTTAAAATTATCAATTAGTCCACCTTTTGTATTGTCATCGTATATGGTATCAATTAATTTATTATCTTCTTCAATTTGTTCGTTTATGTTTTCGTCTTCTTTTAATAAGATTTTTAGCACAAAATCAAATTTTTTACTATCATTGTTGTAGACAAGTACAAATGCTGATCTTGGTTTATATTCATTTTCTTCTGTTTTTATGTACCATATTTGATATGCGTACATTTTACCGTCGTGTATAACAAATCTTGCTTTTTTATACCTTGTATCGTCATTATTACTATGAACTTCAATCTCAACAAAATCGCTATTTTTTTTAGGAACAAGCATTTTGTTATTATTAGATAATGATAGACTTTTATTTTTAATGACGCTATTTTTTTGTAAATCCATATCAATACCGTATACTGTAATTTTATCAGTGATAATATCTTGATCATTTTCAATATAACGATCTTCTTTTTCAGCAACAAAGTCTTGTTTTCCATTATTATCGAAGAAAACATTAGAACAACCTCTATCTTTAATTTGTTTAAATAAATAATCACTATATTTTTCAGGATTGACAGAAATAAAATTACGAAGGAAATTTTTGATTTTATTTATTAAACCATTTCTATGCACTAAACCATCATCCCCTACAGGCATTGATAGATTTGTAAGGAAAATATTTTTAATTTTTTTGTAACTGAGATCAGCAATTTTCATTAATAATTGATTTACATCGTCGTAATTTGGACTAATTGTTTGTAATTTTGTGCCAAATAAATTGTTAATTTCTAAACTTTCAACTTCATCAAACCAAATATTTTTGTTATTTTCGAACAACTCTTGTATCATTTTGACAGCAAAATAGTTACTACAACGATCACCTTGGTAATGTAATTCAAGATGATTTTTATTTTTTTGTTTTTTTTCAAAAACTATATCAATGATTTTGTTTATAGCTCTTTGTTGAATAATAGCTCTTGCATTAGCATTATATAATGATCGATTGAAAAGTTTAATTCCTGTTGGAATATTTGAACAAACAACAAATATTGTATTTTTTGCTATAAGACCGTGCCCAGCATCAAGTCGAACATCTAGAACTTTTCCTTGTTGTCTCATACAATTAATTGCATTGCTTAAACTGATTTTATAATCTTTATCATCTTTTACAGACATGATAAGAGTTAGTGGTTGTTCTTCGATCAGTTTTGCTTCTTTATACATACAATCTTCAGGAGAACATGTTTTTATATTATTATTTATTATAGATTTCATCCTTTCTGGATCATTGGTTTTTTTAGTTGCGAACAATGTATAAAAACGTTTAATTATATCATCTCTTGTTGCATTAACAGCTGGAATGGCAATAACTTTGTCTCTTGCAAAAAGGACTAGTGCTTGATTACGAGCTACCCAATCTTTTAAAATATTCATTTGAGCATCATTATCTTTAAGTGCCACAAAGTTACCTTTTGGAACTGGTAGGCCATCCATAAGAAATCGACAAGTTTGTTCAGGGTTGTTTGGTACTTCAAATTCATCTCCATCGCCATCTTTTATTTCTTCTTCTTGTATTTGCGGTGGTAGTTGTGGTTCATTTTCTTGTAGTTGTTCGCCACCTTCATTAACACCTTCTGCTAGTTGTTCTTGTGGTTTTAACGTACTTATTTCCACTGGTTGATTGCCGACATCTACACAAGTAAGATTATTACCATTTTTGGTTATTTTATATAAAACATTACCACCACGCTTAATTGTTATTGTTTGATCTATGTCAGATGTTTTTAATAAATTATTGGAACGATATATACTACCTATAATTATATCATCTTGCTGTAAAGAAACCTCATTGCCAAAAATTTCTACTATTTCATCATTTTCTAGTTTGTATTGACATAATTCATCGATATTTTTTTCTTGATTACCACCATCTACACAAGTAAGATTATTACCATTTTTGGTTATTCTATATAAAACTTCATCACCACGTGTAATTGTTATTGTTTGATTGTTATCAGATGTTTTTCTAAAACCATTTAGACATTCTTCTATATTACTTTCAATTTTATCACCTTCCTTTAAAAATAAATGATGACCAAAAATATCTACTGTTCCATCCCAACCTAGTGTTAATTGACCTGTTTGTGGGTGACATATTTCAAGTGCACCTATTTGTTTATATGAATAACAATTATCATATTTATCAAATTTTTCAAAAGAATAATCACTAAATTGATAAACTTTTGATGATTTTGTGAGTGTACCAAAATAATGTCTATCTATGATACCAACATTTAAAGTTCTTGTTTTACTTTCATAATAATAACCAATTGCATGTGGGGGCGATATATTTGCAAAAAAAGAATCTATTTTGCATCCTTTTGGTGGTAAATTATAATTTTTTCCTTTTGATATGAATTCCAGCAGTTGGTCATCAATAAACTGTTGTTTATCACATTCATGTGTATGAAGGTGGTCTAGTATGTTTTTAATGTTACTATCATTTATGTCTATATTTAACTGTGTTAAGTATTGTCGTAACTCTTCTTTAGGATTATAATTTTCTAATTCTAC
>CAMKKS010000063.1 GCA_946413485.1 uncultured Rickettsiales bacterium
ACTTTTCTTTTTTCTTGGTGAAAATCTTTGATAAACATTATTATTTATTTTTCTTTTTACACTATCTATCCAACCAAAACATAATGCTTCATAAACGGCTTCTAGATAATATAAGTTATTATTATCATTATTATTAGGTTTGCCATGTTTAACAATAACATAACATTCATCTTTACTATTATGATTTTTTATCAACCAATCTCTAAATTGTTTTCTATTTTTTACATCTATAATAGATGATAAATTTGCATCTTGTTTCATAGTTAAATATTATTATTAATACAATATTTTGCTAATTCTATATATTCTTTTACGCTTATTTCCTCGGCACGTTTTTCTAAGATATCATGGCTAAAAAAACCATTAAAATTTGTTTTTTTGAATACATTTGATAATTTTTTACGACGTTGACTAAAAGCAATTTTGCAGATTTCATTAAGTTTATAGATAATCATTTCATTCATATGTTCTTGTTTTTGTGTTATTTTAACAACTGATGACATAACTTTTGGTTGTGGAGTAAAACATTCTGGTTTAATATCGAAAAGTTTTTTTATATCACATACACTTTGTATTAAAACTGATACACGACCATAATTTTTTGTTTTCGGAATTGCACAAAATCTATCAACTATTTCTTTTTGTAATATTACAACTATATTTTCAATATTTTCAATGCATTTGAGCCAATTTATTATTAATGTTGTTCCAATATTATATGGTAAATTAGCTATTATTGTTATTTTTTGTTTTTCTGTTTTAGCTATATCGATTATGTTTATTTTTAATGCATCGGCGTTTATAATATCAGCGATATCACTAAAATCTTCATTGAGTTTTTTTATCAATCTTTCGTCTTTCTCAATTAAAATTAATTTTTTAGGATTATGTTTTATGATTTCTTTTGTTAAAAAACCAGTTCCAGGACCAATTTCTAAAACAACTTTATTTTCAATTTTGACATTTTTGCACATATTTTCTACAACAGAAAAATTGTTCAAAAAATTTTGTCCAAGCGATTTCTTAGCAAAAATATGATGAAAATTTTTGCATTTTTTGAATTTAAAATTTGTTTCTTTTTTCATTTTTATATTAAAAATTTTCTAGAAAAAAAACTTCTTTAGTGTTTATTGTCAAGTTGTATAGTTTATTATAATAAATAATAAATTGATTTAAATAATAATTTATTTTTTAGTTTAAAATAGTGTTGAATTTTATTTTTTATATATTTTATTTTCTTATATTGTATATAAATATTTGTATATATAGATTGTAGTTTTATATATTTTTTATGGCGCCAAATGTATCTAAAAATGCAAAAACTTCTCGTGGTTCGGGAAAAAAAAGTATTTTAAATTATAAAGGAAAAGAAGTTGAAGTTTGCCCTGCAAGATTTATAGGGAAAACAGCTGGTATGAGAAATTACATGGCTGTTGAAGATAAATCATCAAAAACACTTTTGCTTGACGACAAAGGAGTACCTTTAGTATGGGCTATTTCTAATATTGAAGAAAGAAAAATTTAACTTTTTACTCAATAAAATAGATTTATCTATCTCTTGTATGAAAAATATATCTAGTTTTTGTCTTTTTTTGATCTTATTTTTTTCTGCAAGTTGTGCAAATAAAATAACGGATAATACAAGTTCTATTAAGCATCCAAGATGGTTGGCTGATGTAGATAATGGTGAAAATTTTCATGCAATTGGTGTTACAAACAAAAATGCTTCTTTAGAAGAAGCAACAAATCGAGCAAAAAATAATGCAATTGATAATTTAAGAATAAATATTTTTATAAAACTAAGAGATTTATTTTTAACTGAAATTGAAAAAACTAACTATAAAGATAAGAAAAAAATATTATCAGTATTAAATAATAAGATAAGATCTAATATAACAATTGATTTTTTAAAAGATATTTCTCATATAGAAGAAGTTTGGCGTAGTCCTGATACCGGCGTGCTTTATGTGAAAGTTGTAGTCGAAAAAGATAAGATTATAAATAAAATCGTTACTTCATTAGAAGAGATTAAATTAAATTGTGATAATGATGAAATTAAAAATTTAATTAAAAATATAGATAGTAATATTATTAATAATAATAATTTTAAAATTTTTAATAAATCAAAAGCGATAAAATTTAATAGTTTTGATGAAAATTGGTCAAGTAGAAAAGATAAAATTGACGAAAAAATAAATAAAATTATCAAAGATTCTAAATAGTTATTTTAAATAATTTAGTTTTTTTTAAAAAATACTTGCAAATTGTTTTATTTTTTTATCTATCTAAATAGATGACCGATAAAAAATCTAATAATAAAGATTTGCCAAGATTTATATTTATTACAGGTGGAGTTTTATCTTCTCTTGGTAAGGGGTTAGTAGCTGCATCTACCGGTTGTATTCTAAAAGAATACGGTTTTTCAGTTAATTTAAAAAAAATGGATCCATATTTAAATATAGATCCTGGAACAATGAATCCAATGCAACACGGAGAAGTTTTTGTAACAGACGATGGAACCGAGGCCGATCTTGATCTTGGAAACTATGAAAGATTAACAGATATCACGGCCGGTTACTTTAATACAACAACTAGCGGAAAGATATATCAAAAATTATTAAAAAGAGAAAGAAAAGGTTATTATCTTGGTAAAACTGTGCAAGTAATTCCACATGTTACTAATTTAGTTAAAGAATTTTTATTACATGAGGCTGAAAAATATGATTTTAATATCATAGAGATAGGTGGTACAGTTGGTGATCTTGAAAGTACACCTTTTTTAGAAGCAATTAGGCAAATGAAAAGTGATATTGGTTCTAAAAATGTGATGTTTATTCATTTATCATTTGTTCCTTACTTAGGACAAACCGATGAAATAAAAACAAAACCAACTCAACATTCTGTTAAAATGTTAATGCAGTCTGGCATAATACCTGATGCAATTTTATGTCGTACAAGACAAACAATTAGTGACAAAGATAAGAAAAAAATTGCTATGTTTTGCAATGTAGAAAGTGATAATGTTCTTGAAGCTCCTGATGTTGATGAGATATATAGTTTACCTTATATATATGATAAAAACGGCTTATCGAAAGTAATTTTTAATCATTTTATGATTAATAACATAAAAATAGATTCAGAAAAACTATCACGTTGGAATAATTATGCTTTGTATAAAAATGATAGTTCTTTACAAGAGATTGTTGTTGTTGTTGCAGGTAAATATGGTAATTCAAATGATTGTTATAAGTCATTATTTGAATCAATAAAACATGCTGGTTTTGCAAATAAAGTAAGGATTAAAATTAAATGGATAGATTGTCGTAAAATTGATTCAAATAATGTTAGTGAAAAAGTTTCTGGTTGTGATTGTATTATTGTTCCAGGTGGTTTTGGCGTTGATGGCACAGAAGGGAAGATTGAAGTTATAAAATATGCTCGTGAAAACAATATTCCTTTTTTAGGAATATGTCTAGGTATGCAACTTGCTGTTATTGAATTTGTTAGAAATGTTTGTGGTAAAAAAGATGCTAGTTCTGTTGAATTTGACCCTGATTGCAAAACCCCAGTTGTTTGTTTAATGAAATCTTGGGAATGTAATAATGGAATTATTGAAGAAAGAAGTCAAGATTTTGATTTTGGCGGCACAATGAGACTTGGCGCATATACATCTATAATAAAACCAAAGACACTAGCAATGAAAATTTTTAATGATGATAAAGTTACTAAACGTCATAGACATAGATATGAGATAAATAGTTGTTATATTGATTTAATTGAAGAAAAAGGAGGTAAGTTTTCTGCTTTTGCACAAGTTAAAGGTGATAGAAAAGATTTAAAAATACCTGAAATATTTGAGATACCAAAAAATGATTTTTTTATTTCTTGTCAGTTTCATCCAGAGTTTACAAGTAGACCATTTAATTGTGAAAAAATGTTTTTTGCACTTATAAAAGCTGCAAAAGATAATCTAAAAAATAAATAAGATATTATTTTTTGATAGGTTTTATATCTAATATTGGGCCTATTGTTGAAATGACATAACCCATTGTTTTTCCAAGTAAAATAGAAGCTCTATTTCTACTATTATTTGTTTTATCAGTTTTAGGTCTATCTAACATTAAATAAAATACATATTGCGGATCATTCATAGGTAAAGCAGCAACAAAAGATAACACTAATGAATAACGATCGTATTTTCCATTTTTTGATTGTATTGCGGTGCCTGTTTTTCCACCAATATCATATTGATCTATGTAAGCAGATTTTCCACCACCACTATTAATAACTTCTCTCATTATATGTTTTAATATTTCATATTTATCATCATCTAGATATTTATGTTTATA
>CAMKKS010000064.1 GCA_946413485.1 uncultured Rickettsiales bacterium
ACAATTTCTTGTTCCTATTTTATGAGAAATTTGAGCTGTTTTAGCCCAATCTTTATTATCGCCCTTCTCCCATTCAAACCAATATAATCTTGAAGAAGATGAAATTCCATTATAAACAGTCATTGCATATTGTTCATTATTAATAAGATAATCATTATTTATATTAAGTATATACCTAAATTTAATATCTTCCTCATCGACAGAGACTATATCGGAATTAGCACCCATGGTTTTTGCTAAATAAGGTGAAAACAATGCAATATGTTGTAAATTTTTATTCATATCAATAAGTTTTGGTATAAAAATTAATAATTTTGCATTTTTATAGATCTCTTGCGCAGTTTTTTTTGTTGAATCTTTAACAGTCACGGATTTTATCTTTGATAAATTTGCTTTCCAACTCCATAAACCATTAAAATTCATGCTATCTTCTTTTAAATTTGATATCCAATTTTCTATATTTAAAAATTCATTTTTTGTATCATCACCCTGCGCTAACATATAAGAAAACGCTTTTGGTTGTAATGTATTATAAACGGATATAACATAATAATCATTATTTGGCAATCTATCTATCAATCTATGACCCTTGATATCTGTTATATACATATCACCATCAGAATCTAAGTTCTTTTCTTCTACTTTAACATCGATATAATTATTGTCTGCTTGATAATAATCGCCAAAAATAGAAGAATGCTCTTTTCCTTTATTAAATATCAAATAAAGACCATCTTCATATTGCGTTCTGTCTGATAAATTATAATCACCTCTGTTTAAACCATCATATAACTCTTTATATTGGTTTGATGCTGTAAAAATCATTGTTCTTGCATATGGCGTATATACTTCTTTTCCTTCGTATTCATCGTTTATACATATTAGACCATCTTCACAATCTTTAGCACCCTCTATTTTGCTCCATTCGCTTTTTAATAAATCGCATTTTCTAGTTCTTTTTCCAAAAGCACTTTCATAATTTTGACTATTAAGATAATTATTTGAACAACCACGTTCAACAGTAACTGTTGTTTCCCCTTCTTTTAAATTTGATATATCATTGTCTGTAATGTACCATCTTGTACCATATTGATCTATGTTTTCTTCACAAGCAACGTAACAAGAATTTACATTAATTGGTCCCCATAGGCCATTAACTTTACAAACTCTTGTTGGTAACATAGAACCTATTTGTATACTATTTTTTTTACATCTTAAAGCTGTTACAGTGCTAAATTCATCAGCAAAACCCCATACTGCATTACCGGTATAATCGCTATCAAAATCATATGTATCAGAATCAAGCATTGGACATTTAACTTTATCTTTGAATATAGTTCTTCCTATATTATTAACACTATGTATTCCGGTAACACTAACATCATTATTAGTTGCTTCATTAAATTCATTTCCATCTTTTTTACCTAAAATATAATTAAAATCTTTAACAAGATACTCTTTTTTATACCAATAAGTATTATTTTTACTATATTCATCTTTTCTTCTTTCATCATATGAATCACTTATTTGACATGCTTCATATTTATTATTTTCAGGCATACATGAAGCAGTATATTTTCTTTCTGGATATAATGTATTACTTTTATCGCCATCATTAACGGCCCAAAAACCACCATCGCTACAATTTTTTTCAAGTGTAGAAAGTTGGTCATAATTATCTATTATATAACCACCTATTTTAGTTTTTGAACAACTTGCTATTTCGTAACTATTTAATTTCCATTTTCCATCAATATTTTGCGGTAAATTTGCAGATAATGTAGCTGTTCTTGAACCTTTATAAGCTAAACCAGAATAAATATTTTTATCAAACATCATCATAAAATATTTTGATGTCTTTTCTTCATTGCCGTATTTTTCATATGGTTTACATATTCCGGTATTTCTATCATATTGTGAAACGCTCCTATCGGTTTTAGGTTGCGCATCAAAGCCCCATGTCTTATTTATACATTTTGCTATTGGGCAAATTCCATCAGATGATATTATTATTTTACCTTTTACATCACCAACACCAGCGACATTTTCTGTTATTATATAACATTTTTTCGGTGTTACAGTAGTTCCAACAGTTATCTCCATATCATGTTCAGGCTCACCGGAATATTCACAAACCATATCTATTGGAGCAGTTTTTTGTATTTCTGTAAAGAAAAATTCAAAATTTTTTATCAAAATATTCATTGGTGGACATTTTATAGAACATTTTTTATCCGGCATATCAGTGTTTATGATTTTTTTTGTACCATCATTATTTAATTCTGGATATGTTTCACCATTAAGTTCAAACTGTTTTACACCAATGAGTGAAACACTAACTGTTGTTTCACCTTGTCCACCACCACCAGAACCTTGTAAATGATGAAATGAACCACCAGCGCTTTGATTTTCTTCATAACTATTCCATTTACCTTTAATAGAATCATGATCTTGTGAACTACCAGAGCCATTACCGGACATACCTTCATATTTTTCATAGCTACCAAGCATTGCTCTATGATCTAATTCTGTGCTCAAAGTAGATGATCTATTTAATCTATCTAAATTTTCACCATAACCAACATCAAATGTGTATTTATCGTTAGCGTAACCATAACCATCATTAAGAACAATTCTTCTTTTACCTTCTATCCAGCCCTTTTGATGCAGACAAATATAATCATGTTTATAAGCAACGTCATACAAACCAGTTGAATAGCATAATCTTCCATCTATTGTTTTCCCCATTAAATTTGCTTGAAAAGATGTTGCCGCACCTAGATGTATATTTTCACCATCCCAATAAGGAACATTGCCCTGACCTTGTCTTTTTCTTTTTATTCTAGCATCTATAGGCGATGAACCTCTTGTTGCCGTAGCTAAATATTGATATCTACCAAAAACATCACCACTATCTTCATCAGATATCTCATTTAGTTGTTCAATAAGATCAGAAATAATATTTTCTTGTATTTGAATTGGTTCAAATTTATCTGAAATTAATTTAATATTTAAATCTAACTTTTCATCGGTTATTCTAGAAGTATTACTATAACTAATATCTTTACACTCACAATTATCATCACCTTCTTTACAATCATCACTTTTGTCTATCTGAGATTCATCTTCCGTATTTATTCTGTAACAAATTTTTTCATTTATTATGGAATTATTAAGATAAATTTTTTCTTTAACTTCATTGTATATTTTTATTATATTGGTTGCTTCGCATAAATTTACAGAATCTTCAACTTTATCATGTGAGCTTAAAGAATAATTTTCTTCACAATTAGTTTTATTTTTGTCAAATGCAAGACACATAACACTCTTTAACAATCCATAATCATTTGAATGTCTAAAATTAATTCTATCAATATATTTCTTTGGTTTTGCACTAGCTAATTCAATTAATTTATCAGTATGTTGTTTACATGATATAAAAAGATTTTCTATCAACCCGCTTTCAACATAAAAATCATTTAAGTCTCTAATATTTGAAAGTAAATTAGCAATTTGTGTTTCATAATTTGCCTTAATTCTTTCTAATTCATCAATTTTTATAACATTAGTTGCAACATTTTCTAAAGAATCACAATATGATTTTTTAAGTTCAGATACAGAAGATATGTTTTTAATATATAATTCCACTATATCTTTCAATTTTTGAACGGTTGTATTATTATAATTATTTTTTAAATCATCAATTTCAGATTTTTCCTCTGCAATTGAATGCGCTTCCGTTGCCTCATCGCCAACCCAACTATTTTTTTCCGTTTTAATATCTTCATTAATTAAGTTAATAATTGAAATAATCTTATCCGCATCAAATGAATCTAAAATATCAAATGTTTTAATTTCATTTTCAGAATAATCATTATTAATAATAATATTGTTAATCCTATTTATTTCTTTTTCTATATCAGAAATTTCATTATTTAAATATTCTATTTGTTGTTTTAAACTTTTAGCCTTACTATTAATTTCATCACATTCTTCTTTTGTTTTTCCAGATATAGTTTTTCCCGTGTTTGGATCTATATTTTTACATTCCTCTATATCATCTAATATATCATTTAATTGTTCTTG
>CAMKKS010000065.1 GCA_946413485.1 uncultured Rickettsiales bacterium
TAAAAAATTTATTTTTTTTTCTTTTATTATATCGCTATCTATATTATAAAGCTTATATTTCTCATCTAATTTTTTTTTGTTAACAACAATATTTTTTAATTTTTCTTTATCATCGTCGGTTACATAAAATTCTCTCCCTTGTTTTATTAAAAAAGCAATTATTGCAGTGCCAGTTACCCCAGTGCCAAAAATCAAATATACATTTTTTTTTAAAAAACAGTTGTTCATAAATTATTTTCTAAACATTTCATAACCGATTCTTTTAAATCTTCAAATTTTGGTGTTGAATCTTTTCCAAAATATTTAACAATAAAATTACTTTTCTTTTTATTTTGCATTAAAATTGCGCGAATTTGACGACGAATTTTGTTGCGTCTTACGGCAGTCTTAACATTTTTTTTTGGAATAATAATCGTTGGTTTATTTCTTTTATTTACTTTTTTGCTCTTTTTATATATATCAGTAATAGTTACGATACTTTTAATTGCCATTCTCGTCTATGATTTTATATAAAGCTTGTAATAACTCTTCTTTTGAATCAAAATACGTTAATAATTCAGCACTATCAGGTTCAATTGTTTTATTTTCAATAAACTTATCAAAATTTAAAACATCTTTATAAAAACTTTTTGGATAAACAAAAATTGGTTTTTTTTCAGCTCTACCTGTTGTAATATAAATAAGTAAATTAAATAATTCATCCATTGTTCCAAAACCACCCTTAAAAACAACATAAGCAATTGCATGATCAAACATTATTTGTTTTCTTGCTGGAAAATTTGTAAAAGTATAAGATAATTTTTTATCACTATAACCAGAAACATCCTCTTCAAAAGGTAAAGTTATAGAAAAACCAGACGTTTGAATACCAATTTTTGCTGCTGGTTTTAACCATGCTTTCATAACAGAAGGACCATCTCCTGTTATAAAACTAATTTTTTTCTTTTTTTCAATTATTCTTTTTGCACATAGTTCTGAAATATATTCAATATCATGAATATGTTGATCGTCATCAGGTATACGCGACGAGCCAAAAGCAACAATTCCACTATATAAACCATTTCTCAAAAGTTTCTTACTTGCATGTTTATAACCATGAAACTTATGATTTTTTTTATTATATTTATTAATACAAGGCACAATAACTGCAATGAGCGTTACGGCAACAAAAAAAATTGCTATACCAAACATCATAAATATCTATAATATATAAAAAAAATAAAAAACAACTTTTATATTTTTATGCTTTTAATAGAACGTTTTGATTTTTGTCTGAATGATCGCTTTTTTCAACTTTTTTACTTGTTTCGTCTTTAAAAGAATTAACTTTAATAACTTCTTGTGTTTTATCGTTTTGTTTTTCGATATAAAATTCATTATTATTGCTTTTGACGTTAACCTTTTTCCATTTTCCACCAGGAACATCATACATCGCCTCAAGTAATATTTTTTCAACTATCGTTCTTAAGCCACGTGCGCCTGATTTTCGTTTTAAACTCTTTTCAGCAACAAGTTTTAATGCTTCATCTTCAAAATTTAGCTCAACATTGTCCATTTCAAATAATTTTTTGTATTGTTTTACAATAGCATTTTTTGGTTTTGTTAAAACATTAATTAAATCATCTATAGTTAATTGCTCTAAAACAGCAACAATTGGCAGACGGCCAATAAGTTCTGGGATAAAACCAAATTTAATTAAATCATCATTATTGACTTTTTTGACTAATTTTGCATTTTCTTTTTCATTTGTTTTACTTTTAACATTAGCAATAAAGCCAATTGTGCTTTCTTGACAACGATTAGAAATAATTTTTTCAATTCCTTCAAAAGCACCACCGCAAATAAATAAAATATTTTGTGTATTAATTAAATATCTATCGCTCGTTGGATGTTTACGATCGCCTTCTTTATTAACACTTGCAACGGTTCCTTCAATTATCTTCAATAAAGCCTGTTGAACTCCTTCGCCTGATACATCACGAGTAATAGAGGGATTTTCGCTTTTCCTTCCAATTTTATCAATTTCATCAAGATATATTATTCCTTTTTGCGCTCTTTCAACATCGCCGTCAGCGTTGTTTATGAGTCTTTGTAAAATATTTTCAACATCATCGCCAACATAACCAGCTTCCGTTAAAGTTGTAGCATCGGCTATTGCAAAAGGAACATTTAAAAGTCTTGCTAATGTCTGTGCTAAAAGAGTTTTGCCGCAACCAGTTGGGCCTATTAACAAAACATTCGATTTAGATATTTCAACATCATCATCGTTTTTATGATTTTCTAAATATTTTAATCGTTTATAATGATTATAAACAGCAACTGATAAAACTTTTTTTGCATAATCTTGCCCTATGATATAATTATCTAAAAAAAGCTTAATTTTCTCAGGGGAAGAAAGAACAATATCTCTGCTACTGCTACTAACATTTGTTTCTACGTTATTTTTATTTTTTGGTACAATTTCTTCACCAAGTAAATCAATACAAGTTTTAATACAATTATTACAAATATTTACGTTTGGTCCAGTAATTAATCTTTCAACATCTTGTTGTGCTTCACCGCAAAACGAACAATATAAATTGCCATCCATAAATAAAATAATTTATAAATACACATTATTATAACAAATTATTTTATAAAAAACAATAAAAAAAAATTTTATTTAAATAAAAGCAATTTAAAAGTAAGATCTTGCAAATAAAAAAAAATCTTAAATATTATATCTGTTGCACCTGTAGCTCAGTTGGATAGAGCGACCGCCTTCTAAGCAGTAGGCCGTGGGTTCGAATCCCTCCAGGTGCACTTTTTTAAATTTAAAACTCAGGTAGTTATTTCCATTGTATCTAAATCTATTTTTTGCCCAACATACAACATAAATGTAATATATGTTTTTTTTCCTTTATTTATTATATTATAATTATCACTATATGACGAATCATCATCTATAATTTTATTAACTTTTTCAATAATTTTATTATCAGGTTTTTCTATTATAAAAACAATACTATCTTTATTTACTTCGAAAATTTTAACTCCAAAAAAAGTTTTTTTGTTTATATTGTTAACAATATCATAATTAATTTTTGCCTCCCATTTGTTTTTGTTAAAAAAAATCAAACTATAAATTTTCAATAAATGCTCGGAAAAATTGTTAATATTTCCTGATTCAGAACCTATGCTATTCTGTCTTGCCGACTCTTTATCTCTATTAAACTTTCCTATTTCATGATTTTGTTTTCCTAAAAGTGATCGTTTTATAATTGCTAATTCATCTTTATTTTCCAAAAACTCAAAATTATCAAACTTTACATTATTATAATCAAAGTTTAGTGCTTTTTTTTCATCAAAATATATAAAAAGATCTTTTTTTACCGTTAAATTTTCTAAATAATTACTACCATTCTGGTCATTGTCTAACTTTTTTTTGTTTGTTATTTTTTGTTTTTTTTCATCGCTTTCTTTATTATATTTCCCATTATTAATGTTTTGTTCAGCAAAACTATGGACAGATAAGCCAAAAAATAATAATATATAAAATAATATGTTGTTATACTTTGTTATTATCGCCATAAATATCAATAACTTTATTTGTGCATAGATATATCCATTCAAGCTCAATCGAACAACTTAACCTATTATTAAGATCAGCTTTAAAATCATTTTGTCCTTCGAAATATCTTGTATATAACATTTTTTTTAGTTCATCTTTAGCTGGTTTGACCGAAATCTTCTTTACAACAACATTACCTGGTAAAATTTGTTTCATTGCTTCAAGGATTCTATATATAGTATATTCATAATCAGCGCTAAAATCAATTAACAATAGATTGTCATTGACAGAAAAATCTATTTTTTGTCCATCATTAATAACGATTTTTTGTTTTAATTGTTGCATAATCTTTTTAAGATCATCATTTTTAATTTGTCTCATTTTAATTGAAAAATTAGAATAATCTGATGTAAATTTTTTGTCGTCAGTATCCTGTTCTTTTGCATTCTCATTCATTTTTGCAAAAATGAATGAGAATGCAAAAGAAC
>CAMKKS010000066.1 GCA_946413485.1 uncultured Rickettsiales bacterium
TTGCTTATTTTTTTCAACCAGGCGCAAACGCAATTTTTGATAAAACAAGTATTCTTGCTCAATATAGTGATCAGAGTAGTGCTTTAACGCAGGCAACAAAAACAAATAAGATTAGTATAGTGGAATTTTTATTTAATATAGTACCAAGTAATATTTTTGTATCTTTCTATCAAAGCAATTTTTTACAAATTATATTTTTTGCTATTATGTTTTCCGTTGGCATAGCTAGAGTTGATAAAAAAGGAAATATTTATATTGGTATAAAGGCACTTGCAAAAATATGTTCAGAAGTTGTCCAAATTGTTATGAAATTTGCACCATTTGGAACTTTTGGTATAACAGTTTGGCTTGTTGCAACACAAAATATAGTTCTTTTAAAATCTCTTGGTAAATTAATTTGTGTTGATTGGTTATGTGCTTTCTTTATAATATATGTTATATATTCTTTAATCACGATAGTTGTATTAAGACTTAATCCAATACATTTATGGAGAAAGCTTTTTTCTACTCAACTTATGGCTTTTCTTACAGCAAGCTCTGCATCTGTATTACCTCTTGGTATGACAGTTGCACATGAAAAACTCGGTGTCAGTGAAGAAAAAATAAATTTTGTTGCTCCTTTTAGTGCCGCAATTAATTCAAGTGGTGGTGGAATGTATTTTGCAATGATGACAATCTTTATGGTTCAATTATTTGATATTGAGCTAACAATACAACAATATACAACATTATTTATAATGTGTGCATTATGTGATCTTGGTGTAGCACCAGTACCAAGCGGATCGTTAATTATGCTTGGAAATGTTTTTATAGCTGTAGGTATTCCACTTGAAGCATTAGGAATAGCTTTTGCTATTGATAGAATATTAGATATGGCAAGAACATTACTTAATTTTACTGGTGATATTTTTTCGGCTGTCGCGGTTGATAGAATATGTAATACAATTGACGTTGACACTTATAAAAGATATAAAAAGAGATTTATATTATTTTAGTTTTTAAAACATTTATGTTTTTCAGAAAAATAAAAAATTCTTCTTTTATAAAAGGTTTTTTACTTGGTATATTAGCCTCTTTGGTTGTAAGTTTTATTTTGATTAAACCAAGGATAACAGATAGTAAAAACGCAATAATGGAAAATGGTTTTTGTTATTATCAACCTATTTTAAAGAAAAATATAACATATCAAAAGTTAAATGAACAATCTCTTTTAAATCAATGCGATGGACAAAACCGTGTAGATGTTGGAAGTTTTCAAGATGAAGATGTACAAAAAAAAGCAATGATTGAATTATATGCTAGTGTTAATAATATAAAACCGCAAAAATTTGATGATAAAAACATATGGGTAATATCTGATATACATGGAGATATAAAAATGCTTGTTCAAGGACTATTAAAATCAGGATTAATAAAATGGAATGGTAAAGTAAAAAATGAGAAATTTAAAGCTTATAAAGGAAAAACATTAACTGTCGTTTATCCAGATGTTGAAATCAATAGTTTGTTTAGAGGAATTTATATAAATTTAGGTGATATTGTTAATAAAAATGCTTTTGGTATTGCAAGTTTATATTTATTGCATGATATTTTTAAAAAAACAAAAGATAAAAAAGGGGATAATAATATTGTTAAAATAATCATAGGTAATCATGAATATTACGATCTTCTTCCTAATGTAACAAGTGCTTATACTGAAACTTTATTAAATTTTATTGATATGTTTGATGTTTTTTACGAAAAGAATGGTATATCTTTTACGCACGCACCGATAACGAAGAATCTTAAACCAAAAAATCAAAAGGAAATTGAGTATTTAAAATCGTTATTAGTTAAAGATGATGACGATTTTAAGTTAAAGCATATTCTTTATGGTTACGAAGGACATGGTTCTTTTCCTAATCAAGTTAGGCCAAGTGATCCAAAAGAAATTTTATCAAAAAGTGTTTCCGGACACGTTCATGGACCTGTTGATTTAGGATACAATAAAAGAGACGATGTATTGAGTGTATCAAATGAAAGATTTTTGAAAGACAAATCAAAAAGAAATATTATTTTTAGAATAAATCTAAATGATAGAATGGTTTATTCATATTTTGAAAATGAAGGTTTTGATCTAATTGAAAAAAAACTTAATAAAAAATTGTTTGATTAAAAAATTACAATTCTTGCAAATAAAAAGTTATATAAAAAAAATATTTTGTGTATATTGCTATTGACGATATAAAATCATCATATGATGTAATTGTAGTAGGAGGCGGTAATGCTGGTATTGAAGCAGGTACAGCGTCTGCTAGAATTGGTGCAAAAACATTGATAATAACATTTAGTTATAAAAATTTAGGCACATTATCATGTAATCCTTCAATAGGAGGAATAGGAAAAGGAACGGTTGTAAGAGAAATAGATGCTCTTGATGGCGTTATGGCAAAAGTTACTGATGCTTCAAGCATAAATCGTAAAAATTTAAATTCCAGTAAAGGTCCTGCTGTTTGGGGGCCAAGACATCAAATAGATAGAGAATTATACAAAAAAGCAATGTTTAATTTGTTAAGTGATTATGAAAATCTTGATATAGTTGAATGTCAGGTATATAAAATTTTGGTAAACGATTCTAAGAAAAAAAGTGCAATAGGTGTTGAACTTTCAAATGGGAAAATAATAAAAAGTAAATCTATTGTTTGTACAACTGGTACTTTTTTAAATGGTATAACTATTATAGGCGATGAAAAAGTTAAAGCCGGAAGAATAAACGAACCTTCATCCATTGAACTTGCTAATTCTATTCATTCTCTTGGTTTATCTATGACAAGGTTAAAAACCGGAACACCTTGTCGTTTGCATAAGGATAGTATAAATTATGACAATCTTGATATTCAAGTAAGTGATATTAATGTATTACCTATGTCTTACATGAACGATGAGATTAATATCAAACAACTTGATTGCTACATTACTTATACAAATGAAAAAAGTCATAAAATCATACAAGATGGTTGGGAAAGAATTCCAGCTGTGAATGGCGATATAAAATACAATGGTCCAAGATATTGTCCCTCAATAGAAACAAAAATACAACGTTTTAGTGAAAGAAATAGACATCATATTTTTCTGGAGCCGGAAGGTTTAAACAGTGATTTAATTTATCCAAATGGTATTTCAACTTCTATGCCAAAAGATATGCAAGAAAGTTTTATTCATTCAATAAAAGGTTTAGAAAAAGCAAAAATTATGCAATATGGTTATGCCATTGAATATGATTTAGTTGATCCTAGAGAATTAAAACAAACACTTGAAACCAAAAAAATAGATGGGCTTTTTTTAGCCGGTCAAATAATAGGTACAACTGGTTACGAAGAAGCTGGTGGGCTTGGTTGCATAGCCGGTATAAATGCAGCTTTAAAAGCAAGCACCGCCGGAAGTGATGTTTTAAATGATAAAATTTTTACTTTATCAAGAGATCAATCATATATTGGCGTCATGATTGATGACATTACGACAGTTGGTGTTGGTTTTGAACCATATAGATTGTTTACATCTCGTTCTGAATATCGTTTAACATGTAGAGCCGATAATGCTGATTTTAGATTAACCAAAATTGGTTATGATATTGGTTGTGTTAGTGATGAAAGATATTCAAAGTTCAGTGAACTATTTAATCTATGCAAAAAGACAAAAGAAGTTTTTAAAAATAGAAAAATAGCAACAAATGAATTTGAAAAAATTGATGTAAATATAAATAATGATGGTATAACGAGAACTGCTTATGAATTATTAAGTTATCCAAAAGTAAATGTTGAAAAAATATTTGAATTATGTGGAATACACGATCTAACTCGTAGAGCTAAAGAAAATATAATTTTTGATTCTCTTTATGATAAATATGCAATGAGACAACAAACAAATATTGAAGAGATGAGGCGTAATCAACATATAAAAATACCAGTT
>CAMKKS010000067.1 GCA_946413485.1 uncultured Rickettsiales bacterium
GAAGATTATCAACTTGTGAAACTTGCACTTTATATAATAAAGGAAGATATTGCAACGCAATATATTTTAACAAAAATAGTATTAAAATAATGGATAAAATGAATATTGTAATTAAACGTTTAGAACAAAAACTATCATATTTTAATAGTCCAGAGATATTAATTTTAAACTATTCAAACAACAATACAAAATCTGATTTGCAAGAAAAGCGTCTTGATGCTATTAAAAATTTACTTTATAATACAATATCAAAAGATTTGCCAATAAAACCAACAATAAAACTAACGCAAATAAATTTAAGTAAAGAGGCTAGCAAAAACGATCTATACCAAAATGCTATAACAATATGTATATCTGGTAATGAATAAGGTATTTAATTCATTGATATTCCGCCATTTACGGAGATAGTTTCACCGGTTATGTAATTTGCCATGTCCGATGCTAGAAATAAACATGCTTGCGCGACATCATATGGTTTTCCAATTTTTTTCATTGGTATTTTTTCAATCAACATATTTTTTGCTGCTTCTGATAACATATTTGTCATTGGTGTTTCAATAAAACCAGGTGCAATACAATTTGCGGTAATTCCACGACTTGCATATTCTAGAGCAAAACATTTAGTCATTGCAATTAATCCAGCTTTACTAGCAGAGTAATTTGCTTGTCCAATGTTTCCAGTTAGACCAACGACAGAAGATATATTTATAATTCTTCCAAATCTTTGTTTCATCATTATTTTAACACATTCACGACATAATATAAAATTTGCTGAAAGATTGACATCAATTACTTTTTGCCATTGTTCATTTGACATTTTTAATGTTAATGCATCCATTGTTATGCCAGAGTTTCCAATTAAAACATCTATTCCCTTCATTGTGTCGTTTGCATTTTTAACAAGCTCTATTATTGCTTCTTTTTTAGAAAGATCGCATGTTGAATAGTTTATTTTTGATTTTGGATATAACGCAATAAGCTCTTTTTTGCAATTTATGAGAGATTCTTCATTTACATTTGTAATAAATATTTCGGCATTATTTTTTAAAAATAATTCACAAATAACTTTACCTATTCCACCAGTAGCACCAGTTAGTAATACCTTTTTACCTTTTAACATAGTAGTTGATATTTAATGATAACATAATATTTAAAATGCAATTATTTAAATTGATTAACAATCGATTTTAATAGTTTTTTATTAAATAGTTATTATTTTTTCTTGCAATTAAGAAAAAATATTTTACTTAGCTCTAATTGTGTAAAAACAACTATGTATGTTTTTCAAAAAAAGAGATGATTCTGATGTTGATGTTCTGGAAAAAATAAAAGAAAAAATATCAGAAGACGACAATGAGAATAATAATGAGAATAGCTTATCTGGTGATGATGAATCTTTTTTAAATGAAGTTTTATCAGAAAATGATTTAGATGAGGTCTTATCGGAAAATGATTCAGAAAAAAATGAAAGTGTTAATGATAAAAAGGAAGATAGTATTACTTTAACGGATGAGGAAATTTTAGATGATATTAATAAAACAGCAAATGAAGCTGTGAATAATAGTATGTCCGAACAGGATGATTTTGAAGATAGTATAAGCGATGATGATTTACTTGATGAAATAGATGCAGACGATAATGAAGAAGAAGATAAAATTGATAATAACAATGATTCTTTTGAAGAAGACAGTGATGATTTAGATTTATCAGAAACGGAAGAAATTAATAATAATGATAATAATTCAAAGGAAGAAGCCATTCATGATAATAATATTGATACATCTTCAGAGAAGAATAAAGAAACGATAATAGAAGAAAAAAAAGAAGAATTAGTTGCAAATGATGTTGAAAATAATATTAAAGAAGCTAACAAAATATCAACAGATAATAATATGGATAACAAAATATCATTTATTAATGAAAATAATAATAATGTGACTTCAGAAAAACAGAATATTGATTTTAGTATTAGTAAAAAAACAAAAGATAATGTAAGAAATCATATAACTGAATTAATAGAAGATGTGAAAAATCATGTATCAGAAAGAAAATCTAATAAAGTATCGTTGTCAAATAACGATAAAACAATAGCTCAATTGGCAACCGAAATAATAAGACCTGTTATAATTAAATATTTAGATGTTAATTTAGATAAAATGGTTAGCGACATTATTAGGAGTGAAATTAAAAAAATAATCACTGACATTAATAACGAAGATAATTAAAAGATAATTTTGTTTAGATAATTTTTGCTTAGTATTATTATTTATTAATGGTTACAACTATTTTTCCGTTAATATTGCCTTTAATTGCTCTTATATACGCATCTCTTGCATGATTTATATTAAAATCTTTTACGATGTTTATTTGTAATTTTCCAAGATGAACAAGACGAGCCATCTTTGCAAAGATTTTTTTGTCTATTTTTGTATTATCTATGATTAGCATTTTTATATCTTCTCTATTATATTTTGTTTTTTCATAACTTATAAATGTTCCTTTTGGTTTTACTAATTTGATTAATGAATTAATTGGTAAACCATGTCGTAAATTAATAACCACGTCATACTTATCTGTTAATTGTTTTTGTTTTTCAAAAAAATCTGTATTAGAAATAAAATTTTTTACTCCAAAACTATTGACCCAACTTTCAACATTTTCATCGTCTATAGCGGTAACTTCGAAGCCATTTCTTGTAAGCAAGCCAGTTAGCATAATACCAACTTCACTTATTGCATCATCTATTAATACTTTACCTTTTTTTATTCCTTGTTTTTTAAGGTTATGAACAGCAAACCAATCTAATAAAGCTGGTGTTGGAATTGCTGAAGCTTGCTTAAAAGTTAAAGAGTATGGAATAAAATAAACATTATTTTGTGGTATAGCGACATATTCAGCGCAAGCACCTTTGTTGTTTTTCAAATCTGTTATTCCAAATACTTTATCACCAATTTCATATGTTTTAACATCTTTGCCGACTTTTACGACAATTCCTGAAAAATCAGAACACGGAACAAAATCATTTGTATTTTTGTTTATTTTGAAAAAATCATAATCTCTTTGAGTAAATGTTGCGGATTTAACAAGAACTAAAACTTCATTATCTTTTATAGCTGGTACTTTATCATTTTTTATATATATATTATCATAAAATTTTTTTTTACTTTCATTCTTTATATGTACAGCTTGCATTGTTTTAGGAACATTTGCTTTATATCTTGAATTTTTATCTAGAGTAATTTTTGTGTTTTTAACTATATAAGAAGCAAATATCATTGCTACAAATGTAATTGCTAAAGATAGAAGTAATTTTTTTTTTACCATAATATTAAGCAAACATTAATAGTAAAGCTAAAACAAGTCCAAAAAGACCCATTGCTTCTGCTAATCCTGCACCGATAAACATATATTTTGAAACACTGCTTTCAGTTGAAGGATTACGAGAAATACTTTGTAATGCGCTTGAAAAAACTAATCCAACGCCAATTGCCGCACCTCCAAAAGCAGTACCTAAAATACCGACTGCTAAATATTTAAAAGCTTGAACTTCCATAAACTTACAATTTATTTAAATTTGTTTTTCTTTATTTGCAAGATTTTTTTAAAACATATTAAAATTAGTTATATAAATTGTTATATAACGGTAATTATTACATCTATTGTTGGATTTTTTAGTGTTTTTGTATGTATTTCACGTTTTAGTGCTTCTTTTAGTGTGTTTATTATTTTTTCTTTACTTGTCATTTTATTAGAAAATAAATTAGGTTTAATAGAAGATATTGAACGTTTAATAATCCAGTGCATATCTTCAATATGATTTTTGTCTTTAAAATCAAATATTCCT
>CAMKKS010000068.1 GCA_946413485.1 uncultured Rickettsiales bacterium
AGGTTTTTCACCTAATGCATCACACAACAAATCATATTTTATTATCTTACCATCATCATTATATGTGATAGCAATATTTTCATTCTTTGCTTCATGATTTGGATCTTTGAAAAAATCTTCTATTATTTTATATGCTTGTGTTTCTTTTGCAAAGTGATCTGTAATTTTTTCTTTTTTAATTCTAAGTATCTGTTTTTTTATCTTTTTGTTGCCATCGGCTAAACCTTTGTCGTCATAATTCTTTTCAGCTAATAACTTACCTTCTTCATACTCTCTATATTGTTTATCTTTATCATTATCTTTTCTAGTTAGTTTACCTTTTAGAGCATCTTTTTCAACTTCTAATACAAACTTATCACCTTTAATTGTTACTTTCTTAGTAATATCTAATTTACCATCATCATTCCAAGTACCTTCTATTGACCAATTTTTTAAAAGATTGAATTCTTTTATATCTTCAGCATATGCATTGTCCTTGTAAATTTTATCTTTTATTTCTCTCTTAATATTTTCAATTAATAAATTATTATCACCAACAAATGTAATTTTCGTATCAGCTAAAGCTTTAAAGGTACCTATACCTTTTTGTTTGTCATCCTTAGAACTACCTGAATATTCACTTTCTTTAGTATTGATATCTTTGTTCTTTTTATATTCACCAAGACCATCACGTTTACCTTTTTTACAAGCACCAGTATATGTACTACCATCTTTATAGTAAATTATGTCTTTTGGTTTTTCATCACTTGCTAAATAATCTGAAAGTTTTTCGTTATCAGCAAGAGTAACTGTTTGATTTGGTAAATAATCACCATTATCTTCAATGAAGTTGTCACTTTGTTTATAATTGTTGTGAGCATCAATATAGAAACCTTTTATTTTTTCTTTATGATTATTATCGTTATCAAACTGAGTATATGTAACATGTCCGCTGACTTTTGAATTTGGATCACCTAAATCAACCCATTTTAGTGCATTAAATGCATCTGTTTCATTTTTATACTTAGTGTTAATAGTATCTTTACTTTCATGTTTTTTAAGTTCTTCATCTTTATAAAAGTCACCTTCTTTCTTGAAGAAATACTTTTGTTCCTTTTCTTTTTCTTGTAAGTCAACTTTATCAATACCTTTTTGAGGATCACTATATTCATTGGTTACATTCTTTACTATATTGTTACGGTATATGTCTACGGTGTCGACAATATTCCAATTGTAGTTTTGATCTACAATTGCATTTTGCGCATTGCCAGCATTACCAGTATAATTAATTTTTACAAGTTTAGAATCATCTGTTGTTTTATTGTTAACAATATCATATTCTGTTAATACTCTATCAACTCTGCCCTTGTCGTCGTAGGTTTTGATTGTTGAATGTTCATTAAAGTCATACGCTTTACTATTTGTTTTTGTTTTTAATTCAATAACTTGATGGACTTTGAATTGTAAATAATCAAAATTGAAAAAAGCAAATTTACTAAATGCTTCTAAAGCATTTTTTTCGTTATCCAGTAATTTTCTACCATTATTCGAAAGATATGTTTCTTTGTATTTCTTGTAAGCGGCATTTTTAAGTTCATACTCTTCGATGCATTCTATTTTCATTTTATTGTCATTACTAATTTTTCCTTTAAACACATATTTAGTATTTAAATTATAGAAAATAATAGTTGCATTATGTTCATTTTTATCTGGAAAAGATAGTTTTACTTGCGAACCTTGGAAGTCATATTTTTTAAGACCTTCGATATATCCTATCATTAAATTACCTTGTGAATTAACCTTATCATTTAACCAACTGGTTTTTATAAAATAACTACCATCGGTGTTGAAAAATTTTTTTATGTCTTCGCTTCTAGGATCATTATTATCAAAATAATCTTTTAAAACACTTTCTACTCTTATATTTTCTTTACTGATTTTAAATAAAAATAAACCTTTTCCTTGTTTTATAGGTTCTATATCAAATGAATCTTGATTTTCCAGTTGACCAATATATTGTGCACCTGCTATTAAATCTATCAATACTGATGTATTTGGCACAATATAACCATTATATATTTCGAAACATGCTTTTGATTGTAATAAAGAAGCCATTTTTCCATTCTTAAGTATTGGCAAATAATTTATTATTTGGCTATTAACGCCGTGTGGAATAAAATCGTTGCTATATTCACCTTCATATTCACATACTTTATACATTTTTTTATAATTATCATAGTATTTAAAATAATAATGTTTACCTCTAATAGATTTGTTATTCGTCAATATACACCCTTGATAATATACGACATCTTCATCATAAGGCGAAAAATAATTTACTTTTTTCGTTACATCACTAAATATAGTTTCTTGACGATATGGTCTTTGGCCATCATTTTCATCATTAATTAAAAGATTAAAAGTACTTTTTACTTCTTTATTGTTTTTATCTGCAATTACTTCTTCAATTTTTTTATTAAAATCGGAGTATATATGTTGAAACATATCTTTACTATCTTTTAAAACTACCTTTTTAACATCGCCACGAGTAATATCAATAGTAATTTCAGGAGCATAGCCATTTTCGTCACATAATACATTATATTGTTTTGGATTACCATCGTTATCGTATTCAATCTTAATGTTTTCTTTTGATTTATCGTGATTTTTATCTAATAAAAATTCACTAGCTTTCTTAAATGCTATTGTATTTTCATTAAAATAAGTTTTAATATTGTTTAAATTAAACCTTGAGGTTTTACCTTCAGGTTTGCCATTCTCATTAAAGTTAGTTTGATCAAACAAAATACCATCCTGATACTCTCTCTCTTGTACTTTTTTATCATTGTTTTTTCTATGGACTTTACCTTTTTCCTTATCAAGATATAACTCTAACGTGTTACCTTTAATTGTTACTTTCTTAGTAATATCTAATTTACCATCATCATTCCAAGTACCTTCTATTGACCAATTTTTTAAAAGATTGAATTCTTTTATATCTTCAGCATATGCATTGTCCTTGTAAATTTTATCTTTTATTTCTCTCTTAATATTTTCAATTAATAAATTATTATCACCAACAAATGTAATTTTCGTATCAGCTAAAGCTTTAAAGGTACCTATACCTTTTTGTTTGTCATCCTTAGAACTACCTGAATATTCACTTTCTTTAGTATTGATATCTTTGTTCTTTTTATATTCACCAAGACCATCACGTTTACCTTTTTTACAAGCACCAGTATATGTACTACCATCTTTATAGTAAATTATGTCTTTTGGTTTTTCATCACTTGCTAAATAATCTGAAAGTTTTTCGTTATCAGCAAGAGTAACTGTTTGATTTGGTAAATAATCACCATTATCTTCAATGAAGTTGTCACTTTGTTTATAATTGTTGTGAGCATCAATATAGAAACCTTTTATTTTTTCTTTATGATTATTATCGTTATCAAACTGAGTATATGTAACATGTCCGCTGACTTTTGAATTTGGATCACCTAAATCAACCCATTTTAGTGCATTAAATGCATCTGTTTCATTTTTATACTTAGTGTTAATAGTATCTTTACTTTCATGTTTTTTAAGTTCTTCATCTTTATAAAAGTCACCTTCTTTCTTGAAGAAATACTTTTGTTCCTTTTCTTTTTCTTGTAAGTCAACTTTATCAATACCTTTTTGAGGATCACCATATTCATTGGTGACATCCTTTACTATATCATTACGGTATATGTCTACGTCTTTAACAACTTTATCATTACCATTATAGTTAACTTTAGCAAGTTTAGAATCTTTTGTTGTTTTATTGTTAACAATATCATATTTTGTTAATACTCTATCAA
>CAMKKS010000069.1 GCA_946413485.1 uncultured Rickettsiales bacterium
AATACTAAAATCAAATGCAGATATAAATTTGATGTTACAGGCTCTATTGTTCATACAAAAATAGATGTACTGGATGATGAAGAAATAGATTATGCGAAAAATTTTGATGAAGTTATTGCAAATCAAACAAAGGATTCTGATATATATTTTAATACAAATACAAATATCGAAATTAGTGAATATGGCGTTGGCTTAAACACCGAAAAACCTATTGGTAATAGTATTTACGAATTTTATAACATTAAAGAAACAGACAACTTCAATGTATTACCTTTTATAGAAAAACCAGATTTTTTCAAAAAAATAGTACAGGATGTAATAGATAAAACAAAAAACGATCAATTAAAAGAGATAGAAAATACTATCGTAGACGAACTAAGAGTTAATACCGATGAAGCAAAAAAATTTATAAATAGACAAGATGACGAATATGATAATCTTGAGAATATAAAACAAAATATTCAAAATAATGATAAAATTAATTTTGCCTCAGTAAAAGAACAACTTCAGAGACAAAAACAAGAAAACGAAAATGACATACAAAGCCAACAAAACATACAAAACATATCTAATATTGATTGGGATAATATAGTAAATTATTTACAAAACAATCCGAACAATAATGGTATTCATTGGCCTAATTTATGCATATTTTTAAGAGGTTTAAAACAACAAGATAATCTAAATGACAGGATAAATAATAGTGAAATTAGTTGGGATATTGCAATAACTTGTATCCAAAACATAAACACACAAGGCAGTGGTATTAATTTGAATGCTATAATACCAATCCTTGAGAAATTTAACAAACAAAAAATAATAAATGATTCAATTAGTTTAATAGAGTCGATAGAATATCTTAAAAATCTAGGAAACGATAATTTAAATCCTTTAATAGAATATCTCGAACAAATGAACTTCCAAGATAATGATATTGATTTTGATGCTATAATAACAAATCATTTAGACCAACTAAAACCTAATAGTAACAAGGCAATTAATTTAATAAAAGCAGTAAAATGTGTTCAGAATAATCTTTCAAGAGATAATGAAAATCATGAAATTAACTGGAGAAGCACAGAACACAGGATTCGAAATAATGCAGCCAATTTGATAGCATTTAATATTGTAAAACCAATAAAAAAAATAAAAGAAATAAACGAAAATTTAAAAAATAATGCGATTACTTTTATTGAAGCAAAAAAACGTATTAAAAAAATAACAGAGTTTTATGAAAAAGCACACGAACATAACAGTATAGAAAATTTAGAACAATACTTAAATACGTTAAATCTTAAGAAAGGCGCCGGAGGAGCGCATAACACAATCATGGACATACAAAGACAAAGGGCCTTTTATTATGATACACTAAAAGACGAAAATTTATTTAATAAATTATCAGCATTAGGGGTTTTTAAAGCAGCACCAAAAGGTTTTAAACTAAGTTCAGTAACTAAACAGCTTGACCCTAAACATAGTCTTGGCTATACTTTTCATGCACCAACAGATACTTTTATCATTGGCGCCGTAGAAAGAGCAAGTCTTTGCGGTTCAGTCTCAAAATATTCAATAGTTTATAAATCTAAAGACAAACAACATATCGAATTTGATAAATATGAAAATTGTTATTCATATGTAGATAGTGCCACACATAAACCACAAACAGGCCAATTAACACTAGGTTGGGATGGAGCTGTAAATATTTTTGGTCGTAAAATATGTTTAAAAAAAAATGATAAAATTGAAAGTAATATAGAATATTGTTTTGATGGTTTTAGACAAATATCTGACAAAGATCAAACAATAACAATTAAGCGTAATAATAGTGTTTTATATACAATAACTAAAAATGGTAATGAAATTGCTTGTAAAGAAAATAATCAAAATAAAAATATTGATGATTTACCACAGATAAAACCAATGAAAGTTGTAGTAAATCTTGATCCTAATGCCAATATTCCGCTACCACCACAAGAAGAACAAAGAAAAGTACCAAATGTTGATGCAATAATAGTAGATAAAAATAACGTCAAAATTCAACAACAAGAAGAAGAAAATCAACCACAAGAAAATGAACAACAACAAGAACAAAAAAACCAGGAAATTAATGGTGACGGTGATGTCTTTGAAGAGCCAGAAAGCCCTCAACAAACTTATCAATTTCTTACAGAAGGTTTACCAGTAACAAAAGATAAATTCATAGAACTTAAAGACAATGATGAACAAATGGGGATTTTTAAAAATTGGGTAGCTAATAATCAAGCATTAGTCCTTTTTGCTAGAGATAAAGTTATCGCAATTCCAGCTAACATGGATAAAAATAACATTCTCAAACGTTTTTATACATTGTTTGCAACTAAAAAAACCGAAGACATGAAAACAATGGAATCTATAATAAAAGACAATATAAAAATATATTCTTTCGAGGAATGCATAAGTACTGATCAAAATTTAACAGAAAAACAACCGTTAACTCTTGTTGTTTCCGTTAAAAATGCCGAACATTACAAAGCAAATTTAGACGATGTACTAGATACTATGGAACAAAATGTTTTATATAACAATCTTCCTGTTGGACGTGGTATTATAAAGAAAAATACAATATTTATTGTTTGTTCAAATATTCCGGTAGGTTTGTTAAAAAAATATTTCAAACAACCAATGTATAAAAGTGAACAAATAGCCATTGCGCAACAAAAAATTATAAATAAAGTTATTGATATAGTTTTTAAAGACAAAACAAAAGAACAAAAATATATAGAAATGCATTATCAAGGTGATGGTTATAATAATTATTTTGCCGTCAGAATGATAAAAGAATTGTTCGAAAATAAAAAAAACATTTGGATTGATGAGGTTGAAAGTTTAAAAGTTAAAGATTTGTATGGTTCTAAATTACCAACAATTGCCGCAGAGCCAGAAGATGTAAAACAAATAATAAGAGAAATTAGAGATTCCGGTAAAAAAATTAAAAATATTTTCCTTTACAATCAGTCATTACCTAAAGATGTAAATGGTTTAATAAAAAAAAATGGTTTTTTTAATAAAATCGGAAATTTTGTTATTGATTTTATATCTTCTAATTCTGAAAAAAATAGTAATTATTTATTTGAACAAATAGCTGATACAAACAGTAACATTTTTTTAAATAATAATGGGGAAAATATTTTTATTGCAGAACAAACTATAGAAGAGAAAAAACATGACAATGATGATGAAATTGTTGCCGTTGGCAGTCATAATACTGTTAGAGTATATGGCGTTAATATAAAATTCAAGAACAATTATATTATTAAAAACAATAGTCTAGCATTGCCAAACAATAAAAGAATACTTTTACCTAATAAAAAAAAAGGTGATTTTATTGAAATCGAATTAACAAGCGAAACGAACGAATCTTTTTTTGAAAAAATAAAATTTTTTAGGTACAACAATAAATTGTACCAATATTACTTAATATTTTATAGAGAGGCTGAAGAAGCAACGCCATTAATAGCAGGTATAACAGCCTATGATATTAATGACAAGGCTAAAAATGTCTTGCAAATCAATCTTACGTATAAAGAAAATAATGAAGAATTAAAAAATTTAGAAGATAATAAAAAACTTTATCAAACAGAATACGATGACGATACAAAAAATGGACTAATTGCTAATTTTAAGAATTTTTTAAAAAAAGAATGTGTTAATCTTGATAAAAATGACATAGAACACCCGTTGGAAATTTATTTTAACAAGAAGATTAAAGATTTAGTACCACAACAAAATTTGCTTCGGACATTGATACTTGAGTCATTA
>CAMKKS010000070.1 GCA_946413485.1 uncultured Rickettsiales bacterium
TGATTATTTATAATTTTTTTTAAAAAAACTATTAAATTTTTTTATTTTTTTTGATAAAAAAATATTGATTTTAATAAAATAGCAATATACTTTTGATATTGAAAATTTTAGCAAGATTTGTAAAATAATAAAGTAAAATATGTCAGATACAGATAGTAAATATATTGGCACAATGATTAAAACTATTCGTAAAGCCGCACAAATGACGCAACAAGAATTAGCAAATAAACTTAAAATATCTGCACAACAAATCCATAAATATGAAATTGGCGAAGATAATATAAGTGCAAAAAAACTTTCTGATATTGCTGATATTTTTGGTTGTGATGTTAAGATTTTTTTAAAAAATAAAAAAAGTGATTTTAATATTTTAAAGGTTTCAGAAAGAAAAAAAGATTTCATTGTTGATAAGAAAACAAAAAATGATGAAGCAATTTTATTGTTAAAAAACTTTTTTTCTTGTGATAAAAAAAATAGGGAGAAAATTTTTAAATTTGTAAAAGAAATAGCAAAAAAAAAATAATATATTCATCTCGTTGATTTTTATAATTCAATTTATTATTTTTAGTAAAAAAAATAACAAGTTATTATGTCTTTTTTTCATTTACGCGTACGTTCTGAATATTCGATTTTAACTAGTTCTGTTAAATTAATGGATTTAGAAAAATATATAAAAGATAATAATGTAAAATCAATGTGTTTGATGGACGATATGTCTTTATCGGCAGGTCTTCGATGGTCAACGCAACTCATGGATATAAAAACAGTAAAACCACTTATAGGCATGAATGTTTTTATATGTAAAAAAAATTATGATATAAATGATATTTTTCCACAGCTTGGTCTTATAGCTAAAAGTGAAAAAGGATATTTAAATATTTTAAAAATACTTCGTTGTGGGCATTTTGAACATGAAGAAAATAATTTCAATCAGATATGGGTTACAATGGAGGAATTGGAAAAATATAGTGATGATGTTATATTATTAACTGGTGGTTATCGTGGCGTTATTGGATATGAATTTTTAAAATATAGTAAAAAGATAGCAACAGAAACATTAAAAACATTGCATAAAATATTTAAAGATAGGCTATATATTGAAATCACAAGACATGGTCGAACAAGAGAAAAAGAATTAGAAGATTTTTTAATTGATTATGCTTACAAAAATAATATACCAATTGTTGCGACAAACGATGTATCGTTTTTTAAAAAAGAAGATTTCAAAATATTTGATGCTTTAGCTTGTATAAGAGATAAGGTTTATTTAACTGATAGTGATAGAAAAAGATTAAATGAAGAATATTATCTTAAATCGGAAGAGGAGATGAATGAATTATTTAGCGATCTACCAGAAGCAATTGAAAATACGGAGTTAATTGTTAAAAGATGCAATTTTTTTATTTCAAAAAGAAAACCAACTTTACCACATTTTTGCAATAGTGTTGAAAAAGAAAATGAAGAGATGGAAAAATTATCTATAGCCGGACTAGATGATCGTTTTAAACAAATAAATTGGAATAAAACAAAATATAAAATGGAGGATTATCAAAAAAGGTTAAAATATGAAATTGATGTTATAAAAAAAATGGGTTTTTCTGGTTACTTTCTTATAGTGTCTGATTTTGTGAAATGGTCTAAAAATAATGGTGTTGCTGTTGGTGCTGGTAGAGGTTCAGGTGCCGGTTCTCTTGTTGCTTGGTGTTTAAAGATAACCGAAGTTGATCCGCTTGAATATGGTTTATTCTTTGAAAGATTTTTAAATCCAGAACGTGTTTCTATGCCAGATTTTGATATAGATTTTTGTCAAGAAAATAGAAAAAAAACAATTAATTATGTAATTAATAAATACGGAAAAGAAAATGTATCACGTATTATAACTTATGGTAAAATGAAAGCAAAAATGGTTATAAAAGACGTTGGACGTATTATGCAAATATCATTTGATGAGACAAATGATATTGCTAAACTTATACCATTTAATCCGCTTGAACAAATAACAATTGAAAAGGCTCTTGAAATGACACCAAAATTACGTGAAATAAAAGAAAATGATCCTAAGATTGAAAAAATGCTAGAAATTGCTTCTGGTTTAGAAGATTTAAATCGAAATACATCAATGCACGCAGCGGGTGTTGTTATTGGCGATAAACCACTTATTGAAATTGGCCCTGTTTGTAGTGAAGAAGAAGATAATGATGATAGTGAAGAAGAAAATTATAATAACGATATAGACAATGATAAATTTGATGATAAAAATGTAGATAAAACAGAAGAAGATGAAATTGATTGGTTTAATAGAAAACCAAAAAATCGTATAGCTGTGTTCGGCTATGACATGAAAGATTGTGAAAAAATTGGTCTTGTTAAGTTTGATTTTTTAGGGCTGCAAACGCTTACCGTTTTATCAAAAGCATGTGAAATGATAAAAAAAAATAAGGGAATTGATATTGATGTAAATAATCTTCCAATGGATGATGAAGAAACTTTTAAATTGTTATCAAAAGGACATTTAAAAGGAGTATTTCAATTAGAAACACCACTTCCTAGAAATGCTTTAAAAAGAATAAAGACAAAAAAAATACTTGATATAGCGGCTATAACTTCATTAAATCGTCCAGGGCCTATGGAAAATATGCCATCTTTTATTAGAAGAAAACTCGGCGAAGAAAAATGTGATTATTATCATCCTGTTTTGGAACCAATATTAAAGGAAACATATGGAATTATTATATATCAAGAACAAGTAATGGAAGTTGCAAGGAAAATTGCAGGTTATTCTCTTGGTGAAGCTGATATTTTGCGTCGCGCGATGGGAAAAAAAATTAAAAAAGAGATGGAAAAACAATCTTTAATTTTTTGCGATCGTGCTGAAAAAAAAGGATTAGTAACAAAAGATGAAGCAAAAAAGTTATTTCATGTTATTGAAAAATTTGCCGGTTATGGTTTTAACAAAGCACATGCCGTAAGTTATACTATAATTTCTTATCAAACTGCTTTTTTAAAAGCACATTATCCAGTTGAATTTATGGTTGCTCTAATGAATCTTGATATAAGTAAAACAGATAAACTAAATGGTTTTGTAAGCGAAGCAAAAAATATGGGGATTGAAATTATTCCACCTGATATAAATACATCAGAAGCAGAATTTTCAATTCAAGATGGAAAGATTTTATATGCTCTTGGTGCTATTAAAGGTATGGGCGTTGGTATTGCAAGTGAAATTTGCGATATACGTAAAAAAAAAGGTAATAAAGACGAAAAACCATTTAAGAATTTGCAAGATTTTATTGAAAGTTGTGGTATATTGATGAATAAAAAAATTATTGAGAGTTTGGCAAAATCAAATTCTTTTAAAAGTCTTGGAATAAATATTAGAACTATTTTAGAAAATGAAGACAAAATAATGGATGCAATAAGTGATTTTGCAAGAAGTGCAAGAGAAGATGATGGAAAAAAAACAATTAATTTATTTGGCACAGAAGAAAATAAACCGATATTACCGCAATTAAAACAATATGATGAATATAGTTTAGATGAGCTTTCAGCCCTCGAAATTGAAATTTTTGGTTTCTTTATGCATGCACATCCACTTATGCAATATCGTAAGAAGATTGAAAAATTTAATTTTGAGGAAAGTGAAGATGTTATTGAGAGTGTATATAATGAAAAAAAAAGAATATTAATGTATGGAATTATAACAGATATTAAAATGAGATTTAAAA
>CAMKKS010000071.1 GCA_946413485.1 uncultured Rickettsiales bacterium
ATAATACAAGCTGCTAATGCTGGTTTTGTCGCTGACTGTGATTCTGATTCTATAGCAACTTCAATTTGTTATGCCGTAGAAAACCGCAATAAAGTTGTTGTTAATTTAGACTGGATAGAAAATCATTTGTTGTGGAAAGATATCGTTAAGCAATATGAATTAATGTATAGGTGAAATAGTAATGACAATTATGGATGAGCAGCAAATACCTAAAATAATACATTATGTATGGTTTGGAAAGGGTGAGAAGAGTAAATTAACTCATTCTTGCATCGAATCATGGAAAAAACATTTACCGGATTATGAGATTATCGAATGGAATGAAGATAATTTTGATGTAAATATGATGCAATATACAAAAGAAGCCTATGACAAAAAGAAATATGCTTATGTTTCTGATGTTGTTAGATTATATGTTTTATATCAATATGGTGGTATTTATTTAGATACTGATGTTGAAGTTATAAAAACTTTCAATTCGTTATTATCTTATAAGTCATTTATGGGTTTCGAATCAAACCAACAATTATCAACGGCTATTATTGGAACTCAAAAAAATGTTTTTTGGCTCAAAGAACTACTCGAATTATATGAAAAAGATCATTTTGTTGATGAAAACGGCGCTCCCAAATTGATTACAAATGTTGAAAGAATAACGAATTTCTTTAGCAATAATTATGGGTTGCAGTTAGATGGAACAGAACAAGATGTAAATGAATTACATATACTTCCTCAATGTGTTCTTAGCCCAATAAATATGTTAGATGGAACGTTAGTTATTGATGAAAAAACACTTTCAATTCATAGGTTTGAAGGCAGTTGGGTTCCATTAAGAAGCAAAATAAATAAAAAGATATATAGACTGTTTCATAAGATTATTGGGAATTAGAGGTTTGCGTATACATGGCTTTTTTAGGGCTTCTACAATTAGGATTAATTATCTCGCTATGTGTATATGAGTTTAAATATAGATCTATTGCTATTATTTTATGGGGTACTCTTCTTTTAATGTTTGGATTGCCTCACTGCATCGATACTGTATTTGAAACAGGAAATTATCCGAATGATGTATATAATATTGCTTCACTGTTTGTAATATTATTTTGTGTTACTTACTTTTTTACAAGATATATTACTAAGCGAAAGATTGACTTTTATTCTTCTTTGAAAATCGATGGGGACGATAATATTGATAACGATAGTAAAAGGTATTTTGTATTTATAATATTTGGCCTTGCTATTTTTATTATATATATTATCAAAAACTTTGGTGGTATTTTTATAACAAGTTGGCAATTGCTTCATGAACAAAATAGAACTGGAAATATATATGAAAGTAGAGATATTATTTATCTTCTATATTATTTTTCAGGTTATTTTTTTATAGCTTTTGATGGAGTGCTTGTATATTGTTTAGCAAAAAATAAGAAAATAATGAGTGTTCTGATAATATTTGCTAATTTAGTTTGGATTTTTGTTTCAAGAACAAGAGCAAATATGATGCCATTAATTGTTTGTTTTATTGTTTTCTTTATTTTAAAAAATAAAAGAAATGATTTTAAAATAATATGGCGATTAGGGTTATTAGGTTTTGCTGGACTTGTTTTAGTCTATATCATACAAGGCATTAGATTATCTGGAACTTTATCTTCTTTCTTTGAAGAAAAAATGTATGTATCTGTATTTCAAAATAGTTTGTCATCTCTTATCGGAGCTGGTGGTTCATCAACTGGTGAATTAGGACTTAGAGATGGATTTTATTATTTTATTTATCACAATAATAGTTTTCCTGGTTTTGGAGAAATGCGATCTTATATAGGTTTGGTTTTATTACCTTTTCCTAATTTTATGACATTCGGTCTCAAACCGGAAGATTTTGCCATAACAATGGGACGAGCATATTCTGGCAACTATAAAATAGATTATTTTTCTATGCATCCAACACTTTTTGGTGATTGTTATGCAAATCTAGGCTTTATGGGCTTTTTGATTTCTATTTTTTGGGCAATCTTTATTTCATTCTTGGATAAGAAAATCCATAGTGCAAAAAACGTAAATGATAGATTGTTGTATTGGATTGCTATAGCATCTTCTTTGTTTCTTATTGGACGTGGTGCTGTGTATTATGGTTGTAGATTTGGATTTATTGCTATTCTTCTTATTTGGATAATGCGAATTATACATTCAAAATTGTTAAGATATAGATTGTCAATTAAATGATCTTTAATTCATTAATTGGCTCTGAGATTTAAGGATAATATATGAAGGATAATTTGTACACTAAGTTTATAAAAAATATAGGACTATTAACATTGAGTAGTTTCGGCTCAAAAATTCTTATATTTTTCTTGATCCCGCTATATACAAGCAAATTAACAAAAGCTGAATATGGAACATATGATTTAATTCTTACAACAATCAATTTGTTAATTCCAATACTAATACAGAATATACAAGATTCTGTAATGCGTTTTTCATTTGATAATTTACCACGTAAAACTGTTGCTGTAGGCTTAAAATATAATGCTATTGGTATAATATTATTTAGTGTATTTGTAACTGTTAATTGTTTATCTGGTTTGATCAGACCGTTTAATGGTTATGAATTATATATGCTTGTTTATTATATAGCTTTGCTTTTGAATACTAATCTTAGTTCATTTTTACGCGGCATTAATAAAGTTAAGATTTTATCAATATCGGGAATAATAAATACAGTTTCAATTATAGTATTAAATATATTGTTTTTAGTTGTATGGAATTTTGGTTTAATTGGTTATTTTTGGGCATATATTATTGGTTATATTATTACAGATTTATATATGCTAATTGCAGTTAAATTTAGGGATTATTATGAAACTAGAATTGATAGCAAGCTTGAAAAACAAATGCTTAGTTATTCCAGACCGTTAATCTTAAATACTATTGCATGGTGGGTCACAAATGCTTCGGATAGATATGTTGTTACTTTATTTTGTGGAATCGATGTAAATGGTGTTTATTCAGTTGCTTATAAGATCCCATCTATACTTACAATGTTTCAGAATATTTTTTTGCAGGCTTGGCAGATTTCTGCCTATGATGCTTTGGATAAACGAAAAGGAAATTTTTATGAAAACATATATAATTTTTATTTTTTCTTAATGGCATTTTTGTCTGCCATTTTTATTATTCTATCTAAACCAATTGCTAAAGTTTTATATGCAAAAGATTTTTATTCCGCATGGATATATGGTCCGTTTTTGTTAATATCAGTTGTATTAGGTGCTATGGCAGGTTATGTTGGTGGTGTGTTTTCTGCATTAAAAGAATCGAAAATATATGCGTATTCAACTATATTGGGCGCAATTGTTAATCTTGTCTTTAATTTTATATTAGTTCCTTTTTGTGGAGCTCAAGGTGCTGCGATAGCAACACTTATATCTTATTATGTAGTATGGATTATTAGAATACTTCAGTTGAGAAAAAAAATAGATATTAAAATCAATATTTGGAGAGATCATTTAATCTATTTTTTGCTTATTCTTCTTTCTGTTGGGTTATTATATTTTAATGATTTGTTTTTTGTGTTTTTCTCCATTGTGATAGTGGTTGTAATATTTTTTGTATTTATTAAAGAGATTAAATATGGATTTAGTTTGTTGAAGAATTTTAAAAATAGAATTAATAA
>CAMKKS010000072.1 GCA_946413485.1 uncultured Rickettsiales bacterium
TTTATGTTGGAAATTTTGTTAGAAAAACTGAAAGCGTAAAAAACGCAGAAGGAGAACTTGATAAAAAAACAAAAGATGTTTTCTTATTGAACGGAAAAGATTCTGAAATATATTTTTACAGAAAAGATTTTTATAAAGGTGCTTGTAAAGACAATTTACCAGAAGGAAACGGAAAAATTTTATGCGAATATGATAAAACCAATAATAATTATTGCTGCGAATATAATGGTAATTTTAAAGACGGCCAAATGTTTAAAGGAACATTAAAAACACTTAAAAATACTAATATTAACGTAATTAATGATGATAATCTTATTGTTTTCTTTCAATTACATGAAGAATTACTCAAAGATATTATTAGTGCTGTTGATTTAGAAAAAAAAGTTGTTACTTTAAAACCAAATTTTGAAGTACAATGTCAATGGTCTGGATATAGAATTTTGTCTACAAAGGAAAATATTTTGTTTTCAAATGAAGATATTGTTTTATCTTATAATAAGGACAATAATGAAATTATTTTTGAAAAGTATGCTGCTGGAAAATATCCTCTCGTTAGAATGCTATTTAAAAATTACAAGCTTGAAAAATACTATAATTTTAACAATTCTGAATACACAAAAAACTTGTCATTACAGCTTTCTAATTTGGAAAAAATTTTACCTGAAGATAGATTTAACATTAAAGATTTTAAAAAGGAAGTTAAGTCTTGCGTTATTGTAAAAAATGTATTAAAGATCATGAGAGAAAAAGATTTTGTTTCAGAAACAAAAATTAAAGATATTATCAATGATTTTTGTATAGATCTTAATAAGAATGATAAATTTGTTTTGACAGAATATGATGATACTGATAACAAAGGTTTTATTATAAGAGAGCGTTATTTAGTTGATAAAGATTATTTCAATAAAAATGAAGGCGATATAAAAGTAGTTGCTGATTTTTGTTATAAAATACATAATAACGAGTTAACTCTTGATATTAGAGCAAAAAATATTGAAAAAAGCTATCAATATAAACAGATATATAAAAAAAAGGGAGGTTATACAAAGAAATTAAATGTTAAATCTGGTAATGATAGATTGGAGAATGAATTTAATATTGTAGAAGATTATAAAATATCAAATGATTCTATTATTGGTGAAAAAAATATTGGTGCCGAGCATCATGTTGGTGAATTTGATAAAAATTATAATCTTATACATGGTATCATGGAATGTCCAGGTATAACTTATGATGGTTATTTCGCTAACGGTAGACCACATGGACAATGTAAAGAAATACGCGATACAACAACTTATAGTGGTAATTTTGCTGATGGTGCAAAAAGTGGATATGGATGTTTGACTGTAGAAAAAAAATCTTTTGATGTAGGATATAAAGTTATTTCGCGCAATAAGAAAGAAGTATTAAAATATAAAACACTTACCTCTAATTGTAATGCTAGAGGTAATTTTTCAGATACAAATGGATTACACTTAGAAAGTGATCAAGAAATAACTTTTGAAACAAATGAAGGTAAATTTTCAGTAGTAGAAAAAATTAAAGATGGCCAATCAATAAAACTTTATTATGAGTACAATAATGAAGGAAATAAAAAATTATCAAAAAGTGAGGTTAATTGTTTTGATGACAATGGTAATGAGATTCTTGTAAGAAGAAGAATTTATAATATTAATGATAATAAAAAATATAAAGTCAGCGGCGACGAATACGATAAAGATAGTTGTATAACTGAAGATTTTTATTTGAATGAAAATAATAGTTATAATTTAGTTACTTATAATCAAAATGGAAATGAACTCTCTGAAAGATTTAATTTGGATTTAGCTGCAAATGATACACAAAATACTTTTGTGTATCATTTTGAATATAATAAAAATGGTGATTTTAGTATTAAAAAAACAATCATTAACGATAACAAGATTTGGTTGCAGTGTTTTCATAAGAAAAAACAAAATGTACCAGTAGCACAGCAAGAAAATGTTAATAATGAAAATCAAATAAATATACAACAAGAAAATAATCAACAAGAATTAACATTTTTGGACTATAAAAATATTCCTTTATTTAAAGAAAAGGAAGATTATCAATTAATAGGTAATTATACAATAGAAGAAGATATTAGTCACATAAAAACAATAAAAGGTCAAAAAATATTGTTAGGTAATTTTTATGAAGGTAATTTTTTTGATCAAAAGGATCAATCTGAAATTAATTATATATTGAATGATTCTAATGGTAAAGTTACTTACGGTAAGAGTTATTTGTTTAAAGGTTCAATTAACGTTGATTCTATTAACGGTAAAGGTGTTCTAGAGATAATTGGTGATGATAATTTAGAGATACAAGGAATGAGCAAAAAAGATAAAGTTATGTTAACGCATGGCGATAGAGCAATGGGATTTTTTAAAACAAATACATCATTTGATGATAAGAAATTATTGGATATCATTTTAAATGATGGCACAAAAATTCGTTATTCAGACGACATAAAAACTTCTCAACAACAACAAGATGGTCAAATTGTGTCGTTGTCGTGTTTAGATAATAACAATCTTATTGAAATGATAGAATTTGGCGACAAAAAGGGTTATAAGATGAAAACATCAAATTTTGAAGATTATAGAGGTAGGAAAATTATTTTTAAAAAAACAGATAAAGATAATTTTGATCTTTTATGTGATGATAATGATGAGTTTTTTGTTAAAAAACGTACAAGACTGAATAAAAAAGGTAAGTATGATACTTTTATTTATAATGATGAAGGATATTTAACAAAAGCTTTATATGATACAGATGTTCAAGGCAATAATCCTGCGAAAGAAATATATGTAGAATTAACTAAAAATAATTTTATAAATTTTGTATGCTATAAAGAAAATGGAGAACTCACAGAAGTTCATATTTTTGATTCAAATCAACAAAAACCACTCGAAAAAGAAGAATACGAAAATAAAAGTTTTTCAAATTATTTTTTAATTGGCTCATTAAAAGCAAAAAATAAAAGTGCACAACCGCAAGTCGAAGAAAACAAAGATACCACCATACCATTGCCGCCAAAAGATTCTAATATATCAGGTGCTGATTCTATTTTAAGCGAATTGTATCAATATGAATATAGCGGAGAATTAATAGCTGGCACTCGTAAAAAATGTGGAAATTTTTTATACAAAGAAAATAATTTTGTTTTGAATGGCGAAGGTTATTTTATTGATTCTTTCAAAGAAAAAGATAAATATAACGATATTATAGGTAAGTATGAGCCAAAAGAAATTGATTTTGTGGCAGATTGTAAATGTTTAGTGAAAGGTTTATGGAAATATGACAAATTATTAAATGAAAATAATATTGATGTTGTTGTTTGCGCCAAAGGTTCAGCGAAAATTAGTCTTTATCGAGGAAATAAATTAATATCATGGGAAGAAAGAGAAATTGCATATGCA
>CAMKKS010000073.1 GCA_946413485.1 uncultured Rickettsiales bacterium
CGGAAAAAAATAATCATAATGGTTTTATGTTTCTAGATAAAGAAAAGTATGAGAAACTTACAGGATTAAATGATTTTGATGTTTTGTATAATACTTGTAAACAAACAGTCAATAAAAATTTAGAAGAGTACAATAATAATAATCTTGGTAATATTATTAATTAAATAATTTAATATTGACAAATAATAAAGATATAGTTTTATTTTTTCATGAAAATTCGCATTGCGACATGGAATATAAACTCAATTCGCATTCGTTTAGATCTTCTAAAAAAAACGATTATCAATAATAACATTGATGTTATTTTATTACAAGAAACAAAATGTCAAAATTGTGATTTTCCAATTTCTTATATTCAATCAATTGGTTTTAATTATATTCATAACGGACAAAAAAGCTATAATGGTGTTGCAATTTTATCAAAATATCCAATTGAATTGGAAAATTTAAAATTACCTCTTTATGGTTTTCCTGAAGACGATGAAGCTAGATATATAGAAGCAATAATTACAATAAATAAAAAGATTATTCGTTTAGCAAGTGTTTATATACCTATGGGCGGTAGTGTACTTTTACCTAATGAAAAACTTGAAGATAGCGCGAGATTTAAATATAAACTTAATTTTTACAAACGTTTACAAAAACGTCTTGAAGAAATAAAACATTTTACTGATAATTTTAAAAATGAATATGTTATTTTCGGTGGCGATATGAATGTTGCACAAGAAGAAATAGATCTTTCACATCCAAAAGCAAATGATGGCGGTGTAGGTTTTCATCCACTGGAAAGACAGGCTTTAAGAGATATTAAATCAATTGGCGTATATGATTCTTTTAGAGTTCTTCATCCAAATGTTGTGCAATATTCTTGGTGGGACTATCGAACCAGAGCTTTTGAACGTAATATCGGTTGGAGATTAGATTATTTTCTTGTTTCAAAAAATGTACTTGAAAAAACATCAAGATGCTTTTTTGATCTTGAGACAAGAAGGGAACCAAAAACATCTGATCATGCACCAAGTATTATTGAATTTGATATTTAAATAAGATTAGTTTATTTTATAAAAGTTTTTCTTTTAAATCTTGCTGTAATGAAATCTTCAGAATATAAAAATCTATTTGGTTCAATATATAATTTCATATTTTCAATATTTGGTTGCCCATTATCGTAAAAATATTTTTTTATCAACTCTTTAACATTTTTTTTTATGTTTAATAAATGTTCTAGTTTTATGTTTTCATCTTTACTTTCATTTGTTCCTTTTAGATTGATATATTTCATCATATTAACATTGTAGCCTTTATATTTTTCTAAAACAAGCATTCCTATTATAAGTAATTGAACTTTTTCGCCACTTTGTTCATCTTTATCTGTAGGTATTGTGCCTGTTTTAAAATCAAAAATATAAATTTTTTTTTCTTTTTCATCTATTTCTATTCTGTCGGCTATTGCAAATATTTTTACATTATCAATCATTGTACATAGTTTATATTCGGTGAATACTTTTCTTTTGTTTTTTATAGATTCATTTTCTAAATCAATAGCAATATCTTTTATTTTTTCAATTTTTTGTCTTAAAAAAATGTCATCACTTATTCCATTTTTTTTAAAAATTTTATTTTTTGTTTCATCGAAAATTTTATCAAATTCGTCTTTTTTATTATTTTGTTCTATATAATCATGAAATTCTTTCATAATTTCGTGAACAATCGTTCCATAAAAACGAGAATTAATATTGTAAGACCATTCATCAATTGGTGTTAAATTTAAAACTTTTTTTAAAAAAAAGGCATATGGATTGTTATTTAGGTTACTAAACCCTCCCGTTGGTGAAAGTGTATATTGTTTATTCTTTACTGCAACAATCTCTATTTGAGTTTTTTGATTACAACAATTTTCTTTGTATTTTAATACTAAATCTTTGTTATCAAGAATTGAACTTTCTATTATTTCAACAATTTTTTCATCGCAATCTACTTCTTTTTCTAATTTATTATTAATATCACTAAGAATTTTTTTAACAATTTCTATTGAATTATTAGCTTCATTATCATTAGAAGGTATGTCTATCAAGCTTTTTAGTGTTGTGATTCTATGATTATATTTTCTTAAAAAAAAAGCTTCAAAATCTTGAATTATATCGTCTGAATTGAAAAATTCTTTAAACATTAAACTTAATAATGATGTAAGCTTTATAGTGTTTATATTGGTTTTTTCTTCAAAGGCCGATTTAACTAATTCTTTTTTTGCTATATTATATATATTGTCATCAGACATAGTGTAATTCTTTTTTAATTTTTTTTATACCTTTATTATACAATATAATCGAAACTGGTATAGTTAAGCTATAAATAGTTGCTATTGTTAATACACAATATAATGGTTCATAAGTTAAAAAAGCAATAAAAAATAGAACAAAAATAGTTGTTATTATGTCGTTCTTTTTTTTAAAGCCAAAATGGAACATTTTAATGCTAAAAATAGGTAAAGGCGCTACTAACAATAAAGCTATAATAAAAGCATATATTATTGCATATTTTTCATCTGTAAATTTCCAGTAATCTATAATGCTAGTAATTACTGGTAACATCAATGCTATAGCGCCAACAGGTGCTGCTAGACCGAAGAAAAAATTTTTTCTAAAATCAACTATTTTTTTTTCTTTTATAGGTTCTAGAGCAATTGTGTTAAATCTCGCAAGTCTTAGGGCCATACAGACAGGAAATGTTGAAAGTATTGCAAATGTAGTTATTATTTCAGGCCATTCAAAATAATAGAAGTATATTATCATTGGTGCAATGCCAAAACTTATAAAATCAGCAAGACTGTCTAATTCTACACCAAATTTACCAGCAACTCCTAAAAATCTTGCTGTTCTGCCGTCAAAAGCATCTAATATACCTGCTAAAACTATCAAAATAATTGCAGCATCTATGTTTGTTGTCGTTATGCATAAAAATATTGACCATAGACCACATAAAATATTACCACATGAAATTAAAGATGGGACAAAAAATAATCTTTGCTTTAAACTTTTTTTTTCGTGTTTTACTCTTAATTTTTTTTTATTAATTTTGTTTTTAATTTTGTTTACAATTTTGCCACCAATATTTTTATTAATTTTGATTTTCTTTTTTTTAAACATAAAGGTTATGTCTTATTAAATAATATTAATTGCAAGGATTATTTAAAACTTGCAATTTAATATTTACTTCTTTTTTTAAAGAAAAATGGTTTCTAAAAAAGGAAATAAATATAGTTATAAAAATAATTTAAATCCATTATTGTTTCAAGATATGATCTTGATTTTGAAAGATTATTGGGCAAATAATGGATGCGCAATAATCGAGAGTTATGATCAAAATGTTGGCGCAGGTACATTAGCACCTTATACAGCTCTTCGTATCGTTGATGATAAAAAATTGAGAATTTGT
>CAMKKS010000074.1 GCA_946413485.1 uncultured Rickettsiales bacterium
TCCTAAACCAATTAATATTCCTGATTTTCCTCAAGATGAAAATGAAGATTATAAAATGTTGTTTGATGATGGTTTTTCTAATGTTGTTAAAAATGATTTTCAGACAGGTGAAAAATGGGATATTTTTGTCAATCAAGCAGTCGGAAATGAAATAAATAATAATTATATAGCTGGTAATGATGATGATTTTACACAAATGGAGGCATTAGAGGCTGAAAAAAAAACAATTATAGATCATGATTTAATTGATAAAGATAATATCACGACACATCGCACGAGAATTATGGCATACTTAACTCTTGATCAGATACTTTACAATGACTTGTTTGGCACGCCTGACTTTGGGTATTATGTAGATGCTGTTGCTAAATAATTTTGTATATGATTCTTATAAAAAATATTAAAGTTGTATTTCTTATTATTTTTTTAAATTTTTTTGGAATAAATTATTATGCAAATTCCAAGGAAAATAATAGTTTAATTCAAAAAAAACAAAATTTAAAAGAGAGTAAAAAAAACGATGATAAAGAAAAAAAAAGTAATTCAGATAAAGATAAAAATAACAAAAACCTTAAGTATGATACTGATATCAAAGCAAGTGTCTTTACCGATATGCAATATTTTTATGTCAAACAATCAAGTGATTATGAAAAAGATATTTTACAAAAATCACCATCTGAAATGAACCAACATTATTTATTAAAAAATAATCGTAAAGCGGCAATTTTTCTAGGAAAGATGGATATAAATCCGGAATTTAATTATTATAATGTTAAAGATAATCAAGAACGTGAAAAAATTATTTCTATAGGTTTTAAAATATCTCAACCATTTTTTAATGCAAAAAAAAATGTTGACCCTAGGTTTGCTTCGCAAGAATATTTTTACATTAAAACTAAGTATCTACAATTTCAGATTGGTTCGGTGAATAGTGTTGCTTCTAAGATGAGAGTTGATGGGCAAAACATAGCAAGTGGTGCCGGAGGTATATATGGTACTTGGTGGAGATATGTATCGCTTCCTGTTTTTAATATATCTAATGACGGCGCAAGAGATCCAAATATATTAAATGCTTTGTCACCAATTTATATTTTATATCCAACATTACCAAATGAAGCAGGTTTTACATCGCAGAGAAATCCGGTAGAAAATATATTTTCAAATGAAAATTTAATCAATGGAAATGTAAACATTAATAATCCAATTAATGGTGTAACTACACAAGGTTATCCAACACAAGGTGCTTATAGTAATAAAATATCTTTATTTTCAAAACGAATAAGTGGTTTTAGTGTTGGTCTTAGCTATTCTCCAACGACAGCAAATACAGGTTTTATAACACGTGCAATAAATAGAGATATGCAAAAAATTTCAAACCTTAGTGGTGGTTTTGTAAGAAATTATACAAGCGTTGGTTTAGATTATAGAAAACAATTTGATCGTTATGGTATTGGTGTAGCGCTATCTTTTACATATGAATATGGTGAAAGTTCGCCGTTAAAATATACAAATAGTAATAGTTTTCAAAATCAAACTTCAGTTATTTCAAATAATTCTTATTATAATCGTCATAACCTTAATGCTTATGCATTAGGTGCACAGATTATATATAAAAATTATTCATTTGCATATTCATATGGTGATTGGGGACTTAGTTTATTAAATAAATATATATTAAATCAATTTGGTGAATATCAAAGAGCTATTGGAAATAAAAAATCGTTTTATCATACAGTTAGCTTTGGTGCCGATTATGGAATTGCTCGTGTTGGTACTAATTACATGTGTAGTAGTTTTTCTGGTTATAAGCTTGATGTTTGGTCAATTGGTTTTGATTTAAGAACAATAACTTTAGGTTTTTTCCGTATTCAACCATATATAGAATATCTTGGTTATATATTTCATACACAAAATGTAAAAGTTTTTAATGATAGTGAACAAGTTTATAAAGCGTCAGGCAATAGAGGTTATGTTATAACTCTTGGTTTTAGAGTTGTTTTTTAATTTATTTAGTTTACTAAGACGAAGATATGATTTTATATATTGGTAGTAACAATATCTATTTATTTAATGATAAATTTTCAAAGATGATTTATAAATCAAAGAAAGATGAGATTAATTATGATAAATTAATGAAATGTATTAATAAAAACAATTTATCTGTTGTTATAAATAGTTTTTTTTCTGCTGCTGAACATAAAACTTTTTCAATTAGCGTTAAGAAACAAGATATTAAAGATTTTATTGAAAATCGTTTTTTAAAAACAGATACGGTTTGCGCAAGTTATAATTATTTATTTAAAAAAGGCGAGGGCGGTAGCCATAAAAAAGATATCATAATGACGGTTATTAAAAATGATGAAAAAGAGGAACATATTAAAAAAATTATTGATAGATTAGTAAAAACAGATTTAGATTTATCTCATATTTATTCTTTCGAGCAAGCTGTAAATGCAATGAATATTTCTTTTTTACCATTGAATAAATATTTGAATATAAATGTCATTATTGTCGAAGATAGTTCTTTAATTATGGTTTCAAACACTAATAACTATATGTTTAGTAGATTGATAAAAAAGCGCGCTAATGAGACAATTTTAGAAACAACAATAAAAATGTTAATAATTACATTAAAGTATATAAATACAACTTACTCTTTTTTACAAAATGAAATAAAAATAACAATGTTTTGTCAAGAAAATATAGATGTAGATAATATAAAAAAGATGGATCCAGTATTTGATTCTATATCAATTAGTGCAAAAATATTGGAAATGCCTTCTATTCAGATAGAATCTGAGATTGAAAAAAATGATATTTCTGAAATTAAAATATTAAAACTCTCAATTAATAATTTGAAATATGTTAATAATTTAACAAATTTTGATATTTCAATTCATATAAAAGTTCATAAATTTATAAAAATATTACGTATTTTTGCTATTGGTTTTTTAATTTCTTCCATTGTATATTGCGTATATAAATATTCCGTTGGGGCACAGCTTACACACAGCGATAAAGAGATTGAAGAACATTATACGGCCGCAATACAAAATGTTAAAAACGAAGAAAAAAAACTTTTTAGTTTAAATGAAAAAGTTTATAGAATTATTGCTGATAATTTTTCAAAAAATGTTGAAGATAATTCACATATGAATAGCGTTAAAACTATTTCAAATGTTTTAAAAAAATATCGTAGGTTGTTTTTTGTAGAATCTTACAGGTTTGAGCATAATGTTAAAAGCAATATATTATATGTTGATTTCGCATTATTTAATATAAATCGTTCTATTAAATTTGTTATCAATGAATTTAGAAATGGAAAAATAGGAAAGATATGTCTAGATGAATAAATTATATAAATACGATTTAGATTTATTAATAAAAAAAAATATCAAAATTATTGCTGGTTTTGATGAAGCTGGTAGAG
>CAMKKS010000075.1 GCA_946413485.1 uncultured Rickettsiales bacterium
TATCAAGGGATTTAAATTATCGTCTTGTAGTTGTTGAAGATATTTTATTGTATCTAGTAAATTAATTGTATCAATAGTTTTGAAGAAATACTCTTTTATTTTTGTAGTATTTTTTATTTTTTCAAAAAAATTAATCGCATTATCTTTTAAATTCTTGTTTATTTCTTTTATGTTTTCTATTGAATCTATAAACTTAATTGCTTTTAAGTTGTTTACATCATTTTGAATTTCTCGTTTTGTAGCTGCCCAATTAATTTCATGATTATCATTATTTCTTTTAATATTTTGTTGAATACATTTTACTGCTCTTATTAAATCAATTGCTTTGTCTTTATTATTACTCTGTGGTTTGTTTTGTATATGATTATTTATTATATTATCAAAATTAATATGATGATCATCTGGGAAGTCCATTTTTTCAAGATACTCTATTAAAGGTTTTAAATTATTATCGTTTAGACCTTTAAGATATTCTATTGTATTTATTATTTCAATTGAAACATTTGTTTTTTTTTGTTCATTAAATGTTGTTAATAAAGTCGTTAAACCTACCGAGCTAACATTACCAATTTGCCCTTGATTCATACCGTTGATACTATATATTAAAATATCCCAATTGATGTCACTAATATCTGGTACAGGATTTGGATTTGGTTGTGGTTGAGCTCCTGGTTGAGCGCCACCGGCTTGTGGTTGAGCAACATTTTGTGGATTACCATTTTGTGGTTGTGCTCCTGGTTGAGCGCCACCTTGTGGATTATCATTTTGTTGTTGTTGTTCCAAATTTTTTAAAAATTGTTCCCAATTTCTTAAAAATGCTAATACATTAGCCAAATCAATACCATTATTGTTTAGATTTGCGTTTTGCAATGAATTTATTGCATTATCCCAAGTAATATTAAATAGATTTATTGTTTTTTGACTATCTGCTATTTCTTTTTCTGTCTTTTTTTGACGCTGAAGTTTTTCTTTTACTAAATCAAAATTAATTTTATCATTATTTTGAATATCTTGTTTTATGTTTTCAAAATTATTTTCATTATTATAATCATCTTCTTGTATATTTATAAATCTTCTTGCATCGTTAGCACCAGCTAGTTTTGTATTGTATTGTTTAATTTTTTCAAAGACCTCTTTTTCAATGTCTTTCATTGTATCTTGCAATGTATTTTTGAAAAAATCTTTTGATTCTAAAAAATCGTCTATATTTATATCAGCAGAACCATAACATTCTACAAAATTTAAAAAATACGAGTCTAGTTTCTTACTTTGAGATATTGAATGGTCATAATAGTTGGTTTCTACCATAGTAGTCGCTTGCAATGTCAACACACCAGGTCCAACTGCATTGTAATCATGTACTTTTTCATAGTTTTTTTCATAATTTTCTTCATAATTTTCTTCATAAAGTCTTTCATCATCATCATCAAGAATTATATCTATTATTATATTTTGTCCTTTTAAACGATGTCTGCACTTAGTATGAATATCATTCTTTTTTAACACATCTTCAAAATCATCGTTTGATATACCAAAATGTTTTGCCATAAGTTTTTGAAAGTAATTTTTTAAGTATTTTCTGTCATTGACAGTGTCAAATATTTTTCTAATACTTAAACTACCGAACATATACAAAGCTTGTTCTTCTATTACTTTTTCTGGTATATCACATTCTTCTGTTAAGAATTTTATAAATTCTGGATAACGTTCTTTGAATAATTTAAAGAAATTAAAAAAGTTTGCATATTTGTTATTTTCCTTATTTTTATCAAAAAATAATTCATCTTTTGCTCTATATCTCCAATAAGCCATTATTTTAAATTCTTGTTTTTTTTCATCATATTTTTCATAATAAGCCCCAAGATAACTACTATCAAATCTATATCTAAAAAGTTCATTATTTTTAATGAAATATTTTTGTAATTCTTTTGAACCGTTGCATGTTTTTAAATTGAATGTTACACTATCACCATTATCATTATTGAGCTCATTAAACTTTCCGTTTACCCAATATTTCGAATAGATACAAGCATTTTTTGCAAATTTTACAATTGCTTTTTCAAGTATTCGGATTTCATAACCATCATATGGAACCCGAAAATCACATGTAATTAAATCATTTTCTATACCTGAAAAATTAGTATAATTTCCATTGTTTCTGTTGTTTTCTGATATTGAGATATAGTTTGCAATATGATTTTCTATTGCAAATCGATAAAGTTCATTATTACGACCTGCTGGATGAAGCCCCTTTGTAATAAATTCATTAAACCATTGTTTAAGCTTGTTATTATTATCGTGATCAACTAGATTTGTTGTACGTTGTATACTGAATATATTTATGCCACCATATTTTTTAAGTTCTAACAATTCGCGTTTGATATCGTTCATTGATTGAGAACCTGGTGCGTATATACCAACACTATCAATACCAAGATTTACTTTTTCAATCCAATCATGTTTCTTAAGTAATTGTTTTGCCATTACAATTGTTGGATACACACCATAACTATAACCTTCATAACATACATTTATTTTATCACTGTGTTGTAAACTTTCTCTATTTTTAACAATTATATCAATAACTTTGTTTATTATTTTTTGCTGTATAGTAGCTCTTTGTTCGCAACCATTTTTTGAAGCATAGAAACCACGATCTTGAATATTAGTACAAAAGAAATATATCGTATTTTCATTTATTCCATGCCGCATTTGTTCATCATGTTTATCGTGTATTTTTTGTCTATTATTACTTACGGCTTCAGCAAAACGTTGAAGTATCATGCTTACTTGTTGTACATATGCATTTGTACCATGTGTAAAAACCTCAATCATTAATGGTTTGTCTTTATTAATTTTTAAATTTTGTGCTATTATTTGTTTTTGTTCGTATTCATTAGCAGCCACATTTCTTGAAAATATCTTATAAACTCTTTGTAAGATTTCTCTTTCTATTTGATTATTTAAATTTTCTCTTTCTATTTGATTATTTAAATTTTCATCATTTAAATTTTGTGGCATAGGTATACATACAATTTTATCAACAGATGCAATCACTATTGCTGTATTTTGCTTTACCCAATTTGTAAAGCTTTCTGCTTCATTTCGTAGAATGTCAAAAAATTTACTATGAGTATAACAATGGTCATAATTACCATTATTTTCACCACCAAAAGCAACAAGTTGGTTTTTAGAACCATCTTTTGCTATGTTTAATTTGACTTGTAGTTCTTCTCGTCCTATTTCATTAGGATCTACGATATCAAAATCATTATTATCTTGCTGTTGTGCTCCTGCATCTTGTCCGCCAACTTGTGGTTGTTGATTTTCTTGTCCTCCTTGCTGTGGTCCTCCTGCATCTTGTCCGCCAACTTGT
>CAMKKS010000076.1 GCA_946413485.1 uncultured Rickettsiales bacterium
AAGAAGAATTACAAATATGTAAACCATTTTTGCTTAAAATGATAGAAATAGTCAATCCAAAGATAATAATATTATGCGGTTCTGTGGCAGCTAATAGTTTATTAAATACAACATGTAAAATGAGTGAAATAATTGGAAAAGTACAAGAATGCGATATTTCATTTAATAATTTTAAAAAAAGAATTAAAGTTTTTCCTGTTTATCATCCATCTTATCTATTAAGACAACCAAGTGTAAAAAAAATATTTTGGCAACATTTATTAACTCTAAAAAATGAAATCGAAAAATTAGGCTGTATAAAATAAATATTCAATTGAAAAACCATTAATTAATAACTGATCAAATCTTATTTTTCCGCCCCTTATTGCATCGCTGATTGGTGTCGAATCTTTACTACGTTTAAAGCCATATCTATTAGGTATGCTCATTTGTGAATACATAAATGTATAAGAAATATTCATTTTTGATTTTTTTCCAACCATAAAAGATACACCAAGACTACCAGTAACAATTGGCATAACGAATTCAGAAGATAATGCTTTACTCATACTCCAGACATAACCAACACCAACACCAAGGCCAACAAAAGCAACTAATTTTTTATTAAAAAAATCATGTTGTAAAAAATTATTCATAGTAAAAGTAAGTAAGTGCATACTTAAATCTTTTTTCTCTACAGAAAAACTATATTCAGACATCTCTTTGCTTACATTTAATCTATTAACACCGCTTGAAATCAATGGTAAATATCCTAATTCGGCTTCCCATCTCCACCACTTAAAACGATCATTACCAACAGATATAAAAAAAGCTGGCATTAAATTATATCTTGCACTACCATCAAAAAGCTGATTTGTTTTATATTCACCAGAATGTCCAGTAATTTCATTAGCACTAAATTTCATTGACACCGGCATCGCTAACATCAATTTAAAACTTGAATACGCGCCAACCATTTCCATAGGTTTTAACGGATTATCTGGTAAAATACTTTCCATAAAATTTCTATGAATTTTTTTCTTTTCTACTTTTATATTTTCACTTGTATCGTTATCATTATTTTTTGCACGTTGTTGAAACCTTTGTCTTTTTGTCATTTTTAATTCATCGTCTTTTGCTATTTTAATTTCTGTATCTTTTTTTTCTGCGTATAATTTATTACTTCTTTTTATAAAATCATTTCCAATAACCCCAATATCAATTATTTTTCTATCCGACTCTTCTTCGTCAATATCATAATTATCATAATTTTTACTTAAAATATCTCTATGAGGTTCTTTTATTTCATAAAATTCGACACTTTTAGCCTCTTTTAAAAAAAAGAACATTATAATAAGTAATGTAAACTTATAACAAAAAAAGCTCTTCTTTACTTTATTCATTATCTTTCCCTAAAACAAACGAAACAATTTTGTCAATATCTTTTATGTTATAACGAATATTAAAAACTTCGACATTATTATTTAAACAAAATTCTTCCGGAAGTTTTACAAAATCTTTAAAAGTTGTTATCATTGCGTCAGCCTTTAAAGAAAGAAAATTGCTTTGTAAAATATTTAAAATTTCATCTGTGTAATTTTGATGATCATTAAAACCAATAAATCCAACTAAGTTAATACCATTTTCTTTTAAAGTTTTAAAAAACTTTTGATTTTCGCCTATACCACAAAAAGCAAAATATTTCTTTTTAGGATTGTGTTTTGATTTTACAGCTAAATCTGCTAAAAGAATACGATCTTCATTAATATACTTTTTAAGCAAACTAAATTGCCACATTAATTTTTTTTCATCTGGGTTAGTTATAATAACAAAATCAGCTTTTTTAATAGAACTCAACAAACATCTTAATGGACCCGATGGTAAAACATAACCATTACCAATAAAAAAATTACCATCAAATACTGCTATCTTGCAATCATAATGAATGCTTTTATCAAAAAAACCATCATCGCAAATAGCTAAGTCATAATTAAAACTATTAGCCTCTCTTCTACTATTAACAACAAAAACATCAGCACTATCGCTTAATAACAATGGTTCATCGCCCGTCTCTTCTCGTTTAAATAATTTTCTATGTCCGCAAGGAATAATAACATTCTTTACGCTACTACGTTTATAACCTTTTGAAATAAAACATATTTTACTATAATATTTTGAAAAACAACTATACATTGCCTCACAAATAGGTGTTTTGCCGCTTCCTCCAACAACGATATTGCCAATACAAATTGTTTTTTTACAAATTTTCTTTTTAAAAAATCGAATATTTAGAATGGTAAAAAAAAATAAGTATATCAATGTAATTGGTAATAAAAATATATGAATTATTTTTTTCTTATAAAAAAAAAATGGTTTTTTACCAAACATAATAAAATCATTTTACAGCAATACCAGATATTGTAATAAGGAAATCTTTCATTAAAAGATGTCCTATTAATGTAAGAATTATTGAAACAAAAGTCATTATTAAAATAGCTCTAGTTTCTTTACGAGACTTTATATATTTATATAAATCATAGTCAAATTTTCCTTTTCTAATTGCTTCATTTTTGTTTGTATAGGTGGTTGAAAATATTAATGCACAGCAAAAAATATCAATAGTTGCTATTATTATAGCAATGACAGCATTATCAATTAATAATAAAACAATCAACGGAGCAATTATAAAAATAAGTTTTAACAAAAGAATATCTTTATAAAAACCAATTTTAACAAATAAATCAATTAAACCAATTGGTTTTATGTAAAATTTTCTTTTATATTTTATCCTTTTTGATAATCTATAATTATTTTCATTTATTTTTTTTTTAAAAAAAAATTTACCACTCTTTCTTGTTTTAATATTTCTTTTATTAAAATTATTTTGTCTTTTAAAACTTAATTTCATACACTAAAATCTGTTTTTAATATATCATATATTCCATTTAACATTTGTTTAATATTTTTTAAAGCACTGATTGCATCATAAAGTTCATTATATTCATTATTTTTCTTAAAATCATTTTTAATTAAAATATTCAATGCCTCGTCGTAGTTAAAATTTTCAACAGCAACTTCAAGATCGCTTTTTTGAATTTTACTTTTAATAAACAATTTTGAAGCTTGAATTTTTATACCATATAATATCCTTTTATACCAATTATTTTTTTCTTCATTTTGTTCATCAAAATTAATATTTTTAATCTGAAATGGTAAAATCATTTGTATGATACCTTCATTGTTTACAAAATTACAATTATTTTTAAACATTTGTTCTTTATATTTTAAAACATATTCTTGAATAATAGGTATTCGTGAAGCTAAAGAAAAAAAATTAACACAATCGGATGAAAAATCTATCTTTTTACCAATATTTTGTTCAAAATTTCTCATT
>CAMKKS010000077.1 GCA_946413485.1 uncultured Rickettsiales bacterium
TTTATAGATTTATTAAATTCTTCAAGTTTTTCTACTTTAAGAACTAAATCTTTATTTTTTATTAATATTTTTATTTTATTTATATCATTATTAGATGATTTCCATAGTTTTAATCGAATTTGATTAAAAATCATATCATCAGTTATATTTGATTTAAATTTTTTAACAAAAAACATAATATCATCAAAAGATAATATTTTGTTTTCAAAAACATGTTTTAATATTAAAAATATAAAATCATTGCTATATTTTTTTTCCTGAAAATATTTATTTTTTAGAATAAACAATAGATCTTCTTTTTGTAAATTCATGCTCTCGAAATGTTTTTTAACATAATATTCATCATTATTATTTTTTAATATATAATTTATTGCATAATTCTTAAATTGTGGATTTTGTTTTATTACATCAATACCTATTAATTCTGCAATATCATCTGGCAAAATGCTATTTTTGTAAAAAAAAAATAAATACAATGCTTGCTGAAAAGTTTTATTTTTTAATTCTTTAATTTTGTATGGAATAAACTTATTATTACCGTTATCAATAATATACTTTATATTTTCTAATTCTTCGTCTTTTATCTTACATATTGAAAAAAAATCTGCTTTTGCGTTGTTATTATTAATAATAACACAAACTATAAATGTAATTATTGTTAACTTGCCGAATATTTTCATTAACATGAATTATTAATGTTTAAAACAAATGAGATTGCGCAATTTTTTTAAAAAACCAGATTTTTTAACTTTAAAAAAATTTCTTCTTGTTCTGAGAAAATTTTTCTTTATCCAAAGATGATATAACATTCCAGGTGTTCCTATTATTTTTGAATGCTCTGGAAAAGATTTTGATACATTTGAAGCGCCATAAACAATACATTTTTCACCTAAAAAAATATGACCGGCTATTCCGCATTTACCACCAATAACACATTGTTTTCCTATTGTTGCACTACCAGCTATCCCGCTTTGACCTGCAATCATTACACCAGAACAAATTTTAACATTATGTGCAATTTGAACCAAGTTATCTATTTTTACATTATCTTCTATAATTGTTGAGCCAAAAACGCTACGATCAATACAACTACTTGCACCAATGTCAACATTATTTCCTATTTTAACATATCCAAAATGATTTATTTTTTCATTTAATCCAGTTCTTTTATCAAAAGTATAACCAAAACCTTCCTGCCCTATTGAAACATTAGCTTGCATAAAACAATTATTACCAATTTCGGCATATTGAATTACACAATTTTCATTTATAACACAATTTGAACCAATAATACAATTATCTCCTATTTTAGCCCCTGATTTTATAACACTATTATCACCTATTGTAACGCCATTTCCTATTTTAACAAATTCTTCAATTTGTACATTTTTACCAATATTAACACCTTTTCCAAAAGAAATGGATTTATTTTCATAAGATGAATAGTTCTCAATTTTTGTTTCACGTTCAGATATATCTACTTTTTCTAAAAGTTTATCACATAATCTCATGAATGTTATATAAGGCTCATCAGAAATAATTACTTTAATATTTTTATTAATGCCGGCGTATTGTTTTTTTAAAATACAATAAGATGCCTTCGTGTTTTCTAATAAATGTTGATATTTATTACCGCTTACAAACATAATTGTAAAAAAACTTAAATCACCTTCTTTTGCTTTTTCAAGCGGAGCTAAAGATTTAATACAAAAATCATCATCAAGATTTGATAAATCAATATTATGATCTGCTTCTAAAAAATCTTTTTTAGTTAAACCATCTTTTTTAAATTTAAAAAAATTATTCATAAAAATACTACTTTAAACTTCTTATTTTTTTAATTTTACTTTTTTAACTTTACCTTTTTTACTGCTCTTTTTTTCAACGCTTTTATTCTCTTTTTCAAATTTTCTTAAAATTTCTTTTAAAGAAAGATCGAAGTTTTTAAAACTTTTTATAATATTCTCAACACTCTTTCTTTTAAGAGAAAAATCACCATCAGTAGTAAAACAAACATTATCCTGTTCGATTCCTGTAAAAATCTTCCTAATTGAAGTAGAAAATTCATTTTTCGTTGATATTCTTGTATTACATAAATCTATCATTCCTAAACAAATTGGTTTATCTGGTTTACATTTTATAAGAGTATTAAGTATTTCATGACCAGATCTAACTGAAGATAACATAATAAGATCTGCATTTATCTCATATAGTGATTCAATAAAATCAACTATATTTCCAAATGAATTATGAAAAACAATGCATTTTGTGCTTTTTATTTGCTCAAAAAAGTTATTTAAATATTCATAAAAACCATTAATAGCTTTATTTTTCTTAAAATTATTTAAGCTTCTATTTGAAGTAAAAGTAAAATCATCTATTTGTAGTATATCAACATCATTTATTATTTTTTGAATATTTTTCACTAAATCAGCTAGTAAACTTTTATAATTTTTCTCAATATCAATAAATGGACTAATAAAAGCAAAATTAATAAAATGTAATGGACTACAAATATTAAATTTTAGTTGCTTTTTAGATCCTTTTTTAGCCGTTTTAACAAAATCTTCAAAAATATTATTTTTCATGCTAATATCGCTATACATAATGACAGGTCTATAGTAATCACTGCCGAATCTTGGAATAAAATTATTTTCTAGTGCAACAATTCCTTTTATATGATTTTCGTAAACCGATATATCATAACCTTTTTTAGAAAAACCAACAGAAACAATATCAATATTTTGATCATTTTGAATATTAATGTCTACGTTTCCTGAAAACATTATTGTGTTATTTTTTATATTATTCTTCTTCAAAAACTCATTCCATTTATTGCTTGATATTTTTTTTGTTGTGTTATTTACATTCATTTCATAAAATTCATCATTACAAAATCTTTTTGATGTAAATAATTTCTTATTTTCTTTAAGCTCTTTATCGACAGCTTTACAACCTTTATTTATCGCTTTTTTTATAATTTCTATCTCTTGAAGTTTTTCAACGGCAAAAGATAATTGTTTCTTTAAATTATCTGGTAATTTTTCTTCTAATTTTACAGAATAAGGACACAAAAATAAAGGAGATGAATTTGATACAATAACATTTTCACTACCTATTTTATCACAAAATTTTGATACAATTTCAATTGAATTATTTAAATCATTTTTCCAAACATTTCTTGCGTCAACAACTCCTAATGAAACTTTAATATCTTTTTGTAGTTTGTCTATATAATCATTAATGCAATTCATATTATAAGGCACATCAATATGAACAGAATTAATTGGAAGAGAACAGATAAAATCAAAATTTTCACGTAAATTGCAATAATATGTTAC
>CAMKKS010000078.1 GCA_946413485.1 uncultured Rickettsiales bacterium
AAAAAAAACATTAAATGAATATAAACAAAAAATTGAAAACAATATAAAAGAAAGTGAATTAATAAAACAACAAGCGGTTTGCGCTTTAGATGAAGCTATGAAAAGAAAAAAATTTGTGAATGATGAAATCGAAAAAAACAATGAAAAATTCAAAAAAAATATCGAAATAATAAAAGAGGAATTCAACGATAAATTAGAAAATATGAAAAAAAACATCGCTGAAAGCAGCGAAAAAAAAATAAAATATGACAAAGAAAATTCAATTGAATTAATAAAAGATCAGATAAAAAAAACAATAAAAGATGTGGTTAATGAATACATCGAAAAAGAATTAACCAAAGAAGAAAAAGAAAATGTTATTCAAGATGCAATATCAAAAATTGATTTCAAAAAACTATCTAAAAAACAACAATAATTTTATCGTTAGAATTATTGACAATAAAAATATTTATTCATCAATTTTTACAAAATTTGTGCTTAATAAGTTTATCTCAATCTTTTTTTGTTTATTATTTATAGTAGCAGGCACAACTGTTTCTTATGGTTTAAGTAAAAATAATTTTCCTAATGATTCAAAGATATCAAAATTAATAGATAGCAAACAAAAAATACGTGTCTTCTTTAGAAAAATTTCAATTTCAACTAAAAATAAAGGTGTTCCTGATGAATGTCTTGGCATATCAAGAAAAAAAAATGTAATTAATAACAAAGAAGATAAGAAATTGAAAAAAGCAAAAAGCGAATTAAAAGAAAATATAAAACAATTGTTAATTAAAAATGATATAAGTAAAGATCTTACTGAATATATATATAAACATTTAGAATATATCGAACCAACTATAAAAAAACATAAGGAATTTGTAAACAGAAAAATGATAGATTTTATAGACAGATACGATGTAGATGAACGTGCTAAAACCGGAAAAATATACAAAAAAAAATATAAAAAGACTTTGTTAAAAATTGAAAATTTATTTAATGTTGATTCTAATGTTATACTATCAATTTGGGCTATGGAGACAAAATATGGTGATTTTATAGGTAACTATGATGCTTTTAATGCGCTCTACTCTGCTTGTATAAATTCTGAAAACATGAAGCGTTTAACATATTTTAGAGATAACATAATTTACTTAGCGAAATTAGTTGATGGTGGATATTTTAAGAAAAATGTTATTTCATCTTTTGATGGTGGCATTGGTGGTTGTCAATTTATGCCAGAAAGTATATATCGATATGCTATATCATTAGATAACAAAAAAGCAGATATTATAAATAATAATAAAGATGTGTTAGCATCTATTGGAAATTATTTACATAGCAATGGTTGGAGATATAATGAAGGTATATTAACTGAAGTCGAACTTCCAGAAAAACTTAATCCGTGCTTAATAGGAATGAACACTACTAAAAAAATCAAAGACTGGGAGAAACTTGGAATAAAAATTCACAATAATAAAATTGGTGCAAAGTATGCTAAAAATAAAAATACAAAAGTATCTATAATAGTCACAGATCCTAATGACAAAAATATTAAGAAAAAACGTGCCTTTTTTGTTTATGATAATTATAAAGTTATTATGAGCTATAACCCTAGAATTGCTTATGGTTTAACGGCAGGTTTAATTTTTGAAGGTATTGGAGAATAAATTGTATGTTTATAACTTTTGAAGGTATAAATGGTTCCGGTAAGAGTACACAAGCAAGAATGTTATTTGATTTTCTTAGCAAAACTGGTAAAGAAGTTATCTTGACAAAAGAACCAGGTGGTGGCGGTGAGTTTTGCATGGAATTACGAAGACTTATATGTAAAACAAAGAACATATCCGATTTAACTGAAATATTTTTATTATTTGCAGCAAGAAAAGAACATATTGATAAAGTAATTTTACCAGCAATATCAAGCGGAAAAATTGTAATTTGTGATAGATATATTGATTCCACTTTTGCTTATCAATGTTGCAATAACATTGAAAAAATGGAATTAGTCAAAAATCTCCACAAAGAAATAGGAGGTCTAATGCCAGATAAAACTTTTTATATTGATATACCAGTGAATGAAAGTATTCGTCGTTTAGAAAAATTTGTTTTTTTACTACCTGAAGGAAAAAAATATGATGAATTTGAGCCAGAACATATGCAAAAAATTTTAGATGTTTATCGAAAATTAGCAACTGATGATGACAGAATAGTCAAAATAGATGGTTTAAAAACAAAAGAAGAAATAAATAAACAAATTATAGAAGAAATTAACGCTATCGCAAAAATTTAATTTTTATTAGATATATCAATATTTATAATCAATGCAATACATATCATACCAACTATTAAGTTTGAACCACCATATGATATAAATATTAACGGGATTCCTGCAACTGGTAAAATACCAGTGACCATTGCTACATTTATAAAAAAATGTAAAAATATCAAACTACTACAACCAATTGCTAAAAGTTTATTAAAAATAATTTTGCTATTTTGTGCAACATTCATTCCATAATAAATAATCCACATATACATAGCAATTATTATTGTTGAACCAAAAAAACCAAACTCCTCGCATATAGAAGAAAAAATAAAATCTGTATGATTTTCCGGTAAAAATCTTAATTTTTCTTGTGTATTTTTAAATAAACCTTTACCAAAAAAACCACCGGAACCAATTGATATTTTGGATTGTAGAATATTATAACCACTACCATACTGGTCGTTATTTGATTTTAAAAAATTAATAATTCTTAACTTTTGATATTCTTTTAAAAATTTAAACCAAATAATTGGTATTAAAGTTAATAAAAATAAAGCAATACTTATTAGATATTTTTTCCTAAAACCAACAACAAAAAATGAAATTAAAGAAATTATAGAAATAATCACTGATGTTGATAAATCTGGTTGTAAAAAAGATAAAAAAATAATTGGAAAAATTGCAATCATTACTTTAAATAAAGTAACTAAATTATAATCTTTTTTTAATTTAAAATCTGAAAAAAATCTTGCAATAAATAATACAACAGCAATTTTTGAAAATTCAGATGGTTGAAACTTAAAAATACCAAAATCTATCCATCTTGATGCACCTAAAGTTTTTTTACAAAAAAAAAGAACAATTAATAAAAAAATATATGTAAAACATAAAATATAATAGGCAAAATTATAAAAAACTTTAGTATCTAATGATACTACAATGAAAAAAATTAAAAAAGAAATAAATAAATTTAATATGTGTTTTAAAAAAAATAAATAATAAATATTGTTGTTTTTTC
>CAMKKS010000079.1 GCA_946413485.1 uncultured Rickettsiales bacterium
GTGTTCTTCGCTACCACCAGCACCTCCTATTAGCTGTCCATATGGTGGTTGTGGTTGTTGTATAACTGGTGGTGGTTGAACTCCACCGCCACCTTCTTGTGCTTGTTCTTGTAGTTGATCTTGATGTTCTTCTCGTGGTGGTTGTTCACCTCTTTCGCCTTGTAGTTGTCCATTTCCTGTTCCGGCACCTCCTATTAGCTGTCCATGTGGTGGTTGTTCACCTTCACCGCCACCTTCTGGTACTTGTTCTTGTAGTTGATCTTGATGTTCTTCTCGTGGTGGTGGTGGAATATTATTTTGTTCATTATTGTTTCTATTGTTAATACCACCACCTTCATTTCGTTGTTCTTCTCGTGGTCGTTCTACTCGTGGTTGATCTTGATGTTGTTCTACTCGTGGTGGTGGAATATTGTTTTCGATTTCATTGTTAATACCACCACCTTCTGGTCGTGGATTATTTTCATTATTGTTTTGTGGTGGTTCTTGATTATTTTCTTCTCGTGGTCGTTCTTGATTATTTTCTTCTCGTGGTCGTTCTACTCGTGGTGGTATATAATTTTCCGGCCATGGTTCTTCGGATATTATTCTCATATCTGTTGGTACACCTTTCTCATCTGTTACAAAAAGTTGACCATTATTTCTCTCAATTGTATATAAAATTTCACCATTACGTGTAATTGTTATTTTTTGGTCTACGTCTCTAATTTTTCTATAATCTTCCCAACATGCTTTTACACTGATATTTGCTTTACCACCTGTGCTAACAGTTTCAATATTTTCACGTTCTTCTGTGTCACTTTCAATTTTATCACCTTCATTTAAACGTACTTTAAAACCAAAAATATCTACTATACCATCCCAACCTAATGTTAAATTTCCTACTAGCGGTTTAAATGGAGTGAGTTCTGTCGTTATACATTGTTCATATGAGTCATATTTACTATAATCGTCTGATTTAAATTTTAAAACAATTCCATTTTTATCAATACAACCAAAAAAAGTCTGATCACTTGCGACACCGATAGTTAATATGCCTAAATCTTTATCATAAAAATAGCTAATAGATCTATTTCTTGTTACGTTTAAATGGTAGTAGTGAAATTGCTTATCTTCTCTGAGAAGTTCAGCATCGTTAAAGTAATTAATACAATCTAATCGTTCTTTTGCCTGTTTGATCCATACCTCTTCTTTTTCAGTATTAATAATATCATTAAAACATTTTTTATGATAATCTAAATCTTTTTTGTGATGTAAAAAATCAACTTTTTGGTTTTGTGGACAATCGACATAATATTTCGCGTCTAACTCAAGAGTTCTGTTGTTTAAACATAAATATTGCATAGTATTTCCATTATCAATTGTTAAGTCTTTTTTATAATAAAAAATACTCTGTGACGTTAGATATGTGTTTGCATCAAAACAATTATCCATATTACCAAAAGGTTTAATAGTAAAACCTTTTATATATTGACCATTACCAACCGTTAAAGATATTTTAGTCACAAAAATTTCCATGTCTTTTACGTCTTCATAGCTAGTGTTAGGACCAGAAATAGATTTAGCTAATATTTCACGATATGTATCTTGCGGATCATCAAAAATAATATCTTTAACTTTCTTTTTACAAGAAAAAGCTGCTGGTTTTTCTACAGTTTTATTGTCATCTGGTATAAATCTATTAAATTTCATTAAATCAGTATATTCAGCAGCAATAGTTTCATCAATGTCGATTTTAAGTGTTTCATCGGTACCATCTATCAAAATAGCTTCTTTTTGAACTTCAAATTTTTTAGTGTCTTCGTTATAAATTTCTTCGTATGTTTTGTATGTATATTTCACGTGAAATTTTCTTTCTTTAAGAATTTCAACTTTTCTCTTTTCTTCTACATTTCTTTGAAGTTTACCATTTACTAGTTTGTATGTTTCATATCTTTCTGTATTACCTTCTTTTGTATAAATTAGTTTCCCTTCTGAAAAAGTTTTTGCTAAACTAAGATCGAATGCTTTTTTTAAATCCGATTTAATAATAATTTTATCACAATTTTTAAATGTTATTGGTATGCCAAATATGTTTATAACTTTGTTTATAACTTGACCTTCTTTATCTGGTAAAATTTCTTGTTTTATTTTTCTTTCAGAAGATTCAACTCTACCTTCTGGTGTTTTTAGTGTCATACTTGGTGTATTATCATCATCACCTTCTGTCATTTCTTCGTATATTTTACGACCGCTCTTCGCAAAATCTTCTGGTCTATTTTTAGTGATAAATTTTATAAATTTTGTTATTTTACTTTGTGGTTGTTGTAGTTGTATTGATTGACAATCAACTTCAACGTTATCAATTTTTCCTTTTAAATCTTTAAGTTCTGTTATTATATCATCGACAGATGGTAAACGTGGTAATTTTCTATCACGAACATTATTCATTAATAAATTATTTATTGAAGGAATATTAGGGTCATTTCTGAACATTTGCTTTATCATCATAATAGCAGCATAAGCACCTTGACCATTGCATTCATAACATATTGTCATGTTTTGTTTATTTTTTAATTCTTGTTTTTGTTCAAAAATTGTATTTATAGCATTATTAATAACTGCTTGTTGTTTTTCTGCTCTTTCAGTACTGCCAGCTATAGTTGGTGAATAAGGTATAATAATATTTTTTGGTGGGTTTGTACAGAAAAAACAAACTTTATTTGGTCTTAATGCATGTTTTGCATCGTTACTATTTAGATGTGCATCAAAACCATTAACGACATTTAAAATAAAATCTCTTAATTGTTCTGTATATGTATCATAATCAGACATAAAAACTTCAACATTTAATGGTTTTTCAGAATCAATTTGTAGATTATCTTTTATAATTAATTTCATTTGATCAGGGTCACTAGCGTCTTTAGTTGAGAATAGTTTATACAAATATTGAAGAACATCATTTGCGTCATTGAGCCTTTCATATGGCATTGCTATAACATAGTCTTTGCTGGCAACTATCATTAATTTGTTATTTTTTACACTATTTTTCATTAATAGTGCTGTATTTTGATTGTCTATAAAATTAAGAAAATCATTTACCTTAATACAT
>CAMKKS010000080.1 GCA_946413485.1 uncultured Rickettsiales bacterium
CTGCTGCCTCCCGTAGGAGTCTGGGCCGTGTCTCAGTCCCAATGTGGCCGATCATCCTCTAAGACCGGCTAACGATCGTTGCCTTGGTGGGCTCTTATCTCACCAACTAGCTAATCGTGTATAGGCTTCTCTAATAGCGATTATTTTGTTTTTACTAAAATTATTTCTACTTTTTAACTTTTAACAGGAGATTTTTCTTTATTATCAATTGGTTTATTATTTATTTTTTTTTTATCATCGTCATCTTCACTTGAATCCACATTATCGGTAAATAAAATATTTCTTAGTTCATCAATAATTGAAGTTGAAACAGCCTTAGATACACCAGAATCTTTTAATGCTGAAGACATAACGTCTTTCGAAGATACTGAAGTTATAACTGCATAAATAACACCACAAGTTGTACCAAATAAAGATATAAAAACGGTAATTCCGAATTCAATACCTAAAAGGTAACCAGCTGCACCTCCACCTATTAAACCAGTGACAGTAGCTGAAAAAAATACAACTGCATGACTATACTTAACAAAAAAAACTTCATTATTTTCTCTTTCTTCTTGTTCAAGATCGTCTGCCATAATTTTAATTAATTATAGCTTTTTTTTTAAAAAAATCAAATAATTTTAATAAAAACAAAAAATCTTTTTCCTCTAGGATGTATGCGGTATTAGCAGTCATTTCTAACTGTTGTCCCCCACTACTAGGCAAATTCCTATATATTACTCACCCGTTCGCCACTAAAAACTTCCGAATTGTATTGCTACTCAACATGGTTTTTCGTTCGACTTGCATGTATAAAGCATGCCGCTAGCGTTCGCTCTGAGCCAGGATCAAACTCTCAAGTTTGAATTCTATATTTAAAAAATATAGTCCTGACTTAAAGACTAAAATTTCTTGTTCTTATTGTAGATATGCGATGTCAGTCGTCAAACGACAAATAATTTTGCAGATAAATATTTATAATTGTCAAGAAAAAAATCATTTGTTTTTAAACTTGCAAATAAAAACCTTTATAAATATTAATTTTTTGATAAATTGTGTTTAAAACAAAATTTTTTATCAAACTTTTTAGTAAAATAATAAGTCATGATGTTTTTGGAATCGATTTAGGTTCAGATAATACTATTATTTTTTCTGAAAATAACAAAAAATTTTTCTGTGAAAAAACAATATTTTATAAAAAAAAAGGATTTCATAATGAAATTAATGTAAATAATCTTTTTAAAAAAGATATTATAAAACCAGTTAAAAATAGTTTTATTGTTGATAATGAAGCAATTGAAAAAATGATGTATTTTATTTTATCAAAAATAAGTAAAAAAAATAAACCAGCTGTGATATTAACTGTAATACCATTCAGTGCAAGTAAAAAAGAACAAAGTAACACAAGAGATACTATGGAACTATGTTACAATGTTAAAAAAGTGCTATTTGTTTATAAAAATATTGCCGCAGCAATAGGTGCTGGCTTAGCTATTGATCAATTATCGGCTTATTTTATTATAGATATTGGTAGTGAATCTACTGAAATGTCTTTAATTTTTGCAAATAAAATAATTGAAAATAAATTTTCTAAATTTGGTGGAAAAGATATTGATCGTTCCATTTCTAAATATTTTGAATATAAATATAATCTTCTTATTGAAGATAATATTTCTGAAAAAATTAAGAATGAAATTGGATCTTTTTATTTTTTAAAATCAAAAGATGAAATAAAAACAATGACTGTTTATGGTAGAAATACTGATTCAAAAAAACTAGAAAAAATTACAATAAATCAAAATGATATTGTTTATGCATTTTCTGAATTTGCTAATTTATTAATTGAAGATATAAATGACATATTAGAACGTGCACCGGCTGAAATATTAAAAGATATTTTAGAAAAAGGTGTAACAATTTGCGGTGGTTGTTCGCAAATTGCAAATTTAGATTTTATAATAAAAAAAACAATTGGTATTAATGTTAATTTTGTAAATGAACCTCAATTTTGTGTAGCAAGAGGTTTACAAAAAATTATTGAAAATTACGATGAATATAAACATTTTTGTTTTTAGTTATTATAACAATGAAAATTGCTTTAGATATAGAAAATGTAAGTAAAAAGTTCAAAACTTCAAAAAGTGTATTAGATAACATAAATTTACAAATCAAGTCCGGTTGTATTTTTGGTTTAGCTGGTTTAAATGGAATAGGGAAAACAACAATAATAAAAATTATTTTAGGTTTATTAAAAGAAGATAGCGGAAAGATTTCAATTTTTGGCGTAGATAACAAGAATTCAAAATCAAGAGAATATGTTTGTTATTTACCGGAAAGATTTTATCCATCACAATATTTAACTGGTTATGAATTTTTAAATTTATCTTTATCTTTTTATGGTAAAAAATTAGATAAAAATAAAGCAATATTAATGGCAAAAAAATTCTTTTTAGAGCCACAAATTTTAGATCAAGTTATAAAAAAGTATTCAAAAGGTATGGGACAAAAACTTGGTTTAATTTCTTGTTTATTATCTGAAGCAGAATTACTAATTTTAGATGAACCAATGACAGGTCTTGATCCTAGTGCTCGCGTTATTTTAAAAAATGAATTAAAAGAATACGCTAAGAGTGGAAAAACAGTATTTTTTAGTTCTCATATTTTAGACGATATTGAAGAGATTTGTGATAAAATAGCTGTATTACATGATGGAAAAATTTATTTTGATGGAACATCAGATGAATTTATGAAAAAATATAATGAAAATAAGGCCGAAAAAGCATTTTTAAAATGTATAAATTTTAATTAATTATATTGCTTATTTATTGTTTATGTAGGCTACTTCTTTGTCGTTTCTTTTTTCATTAAAAATACATACAACATTATCATCTTGTCTTATCGTAAATTGTTTTTCAATAGTATCTACATAAATATATTCGCCGCTTTTGTGTGTTCTCATTGGAATTTCATCAAAATTATCTGTAACAACATTAATACTTGGTGTGCTAATTTCTTTTTCAAATTTGAAATATGTTTTATTTCCGTTATCAAAAACGGCTATTGGTATAATAGATGTAGCTG
>CAMKKS010000081.1 GCA_946413485.1 uncultured Rickettsiales bacterium
AGCGGTTAATGGCGAAATGATGGGGGATAAAATTATGTTTTCATATTATGATGAAAACAGAAAAAGTTATGTATATTGTAATCCTTTTTCAGATGAAATAAAAATTTTTGAAGTTGAAAATAGTGGAAAATATTCAAGAAGCACCCTGAATACTCGTCTTGAAGGAGATATAAAGGAACTCAGAGAAGGTAAAAGTATTGATTTGAAAAAATATAAAGATGATGGTTTTAAAGGCCTAGGAACTTATGATATTTTATTAGAAGAAAATGTTTACGATCAAATTCAATCAATTGATTATATTCGTAGATATGGTTACAATAATCCAATATTACCTTGTAGATTAAAATTAAATTATACTAATTTTAACAAGATAAAAGATACATATGAGAATGCTGAAGATGCTGCATTTAGAAATTTTTTGCATGTTGAAAACAAACCAAATGCAGATAAGTACAAAGAATTAACTGATTGGTTTGATGATAATAAAATAATTTCTGCTAAAAATATTAAATATAAAAATGGTTTACAAACAAGAATATCATCAAATGACTTAAATAATGAGAATCAAACAATACAAGATTTGCTAGGTGGTGTAGCGCTTTTTGTTGATGTTCCAACAATTGGTGCCTGCAGATGCTAATGTTCAAATGAAATGTTACAAGAAGATGATAATAAGGAATTTATTAATTTGTTAGATGGTGAAGTTAATAATTATAAAAATTATAGTACTGATTTAGCATTAGAGGCTTATAATAGAAAACAAAAGTTCGAGGAAGCGGAAAAATATGCAGCTGAAAATCCTGTAGACGAAAGAAAAATAGAACAACTAAAGATTGAAAACAAAAATAGAGCAAAAAATATGCAAATACAAGCGGAGCTTGAAGAACAAAAAAATTTAGATATTATTGGACGCGCACTTAATGTATTGCGCGGCATTAATGAACAAGGAATGCTTGTAAAATTTTTTAAATCTATATACAAGTTTTTTACTGGAAAAAAATTTATATCTAAAGATGAAAAAAAATACGAAGATGCTATTTATACAATAAGAGCACATTCTAATAGCGTTACACTTACGAATGATAATGCTGAAGTAATTAATAGTGTTGTAGGGAAAGCGTCTAACAAGATTGGAGTAGAACCACCGATAATAAATTTTAATATTAAATTTAATTTAAAGAATGCTAAAAAGCAAAAGAGTAAAGGTTAATATATTTATTTTCTGTATCTTATGTTTTTATCTCAATTGTAATAAATCTTATTCAGAAGATGTATTACAAATGTTTTCATCTAAGATAGATAAAAATAACAATATTTTGTTAGTTGTTAAAAATGATAGTATCTTTGTAAGAAAAGTTATTAATGGAAAATATGAATATAATATACCGGATGATGGTTGCTATAAAACTTTAGATAATTTAAATATTTGTGTTAAAAATAAAATGATTTCTTCTATTGAAGGAAACGTTAGCAATGTAGCCAGTAAAAATAAAATAACTACAAATAGATTAGCTGATGAATTTTATAACGAAAAGAACATAAATTGTAACATAATGAAATTTGACATTATAAACAAACTTTTAGTTAAAAAAGAACAAATCGATGGTTTTGGAATGCAAATATATTTACCAGATTATTATAGCGTTTTAAGATTATTTATGTATAAAGATGAAAATGATAATTTAAAAGCTTTTATAATTTCTGATAGAAATGACGTTGGTTGTTCACCTTTTTATGATTATAAAATACACAAACAGGAGGAAAATTATAACAACTTAAAAAAAAATAAAAAATTAGAAATAAAAAATGCTAGAACTACAAAAGAATATTTAAAAAAACTATCAACCGAAAGTTATAAAAAAATGCTTTTAAAAGGATATGTTTATATAAAGCCAACAAATAGTATATATGATGTAGAAAAAATAGTTCTTAGCATTAAAAATGACGATGTTTCGTATGTAAATGTAGTTTCTATCGATCTTGAATGGAAAAAGATTGGTTTTAACGATATTTATTCAAATTAAAAAACAATTAATGTTTTTTGTCGTATGTTTTTATAAATTCTGTTCCTTTTAAATCATCTGGTAAAAAATCTTCTGTACTATATTGTTTATATCCTTTTCCATAACCCCATTCTTTCATTAATTTATTTTCTGCATTACGTAATTTTAATGGTATAGGAAGATTTCCATATTTTTGAACACTTTCTAATGCATAGGCAAAAGCATCATTTGATCTACGACTTTTTGGCGCTAATGATAGATATATAGTCCCATGAGCTAGATTTATAGCACATTCTGGATAGCCTATTGTTTGGCAAGCTTGAAAAACAGAATTAGCAATAATAATTGCATTATTATCTGCTAAACCTATATCTTCACTAGCGAAAATTACCATTCTTCTTGCAATAAATAGTGGATCTTCGCCGGCTTTAACCATTCTTGCTAAATAGTAAATTGCAGCATTTGGTTGACTTGCTCTCATTGATTTTATAAAAGCGGAAATTGTATTATAATGTTCTTCACCTTTTTTATCGTATCTGTTTAATTTTTGTTGTGAAGCTTTTTGTATTGTTTCTTTGGTAATTTTTCCATATAAATTTGAAGCATCTTTTGATAATTCACTTTGATTTTCTTGATTTACTTGATTGGCTTGATTTAAATTTACAATTTTGAAATTTTCTATAACTTGTATTCCGACATCAACACTAGGTTTACTATCTACAACTTTTTGATATTCTTCTTGGTTATTATATTCAGCTAATAATAATTTACGATAATAATCAGCGAATTTTAAATAATATTTATATTGCTTATTTTGGTAATTTATAATACCATATTCAGTTGCTAATGTATTAAATCTTTTATTTCCTCCGAGCTTGAAAATGCTTATTTCTTGAGGAGTAAATTGGTCATTTGAAAGAGATTTGATATCACTAATATTCTTTCCTAATGCTTTAT
>CAMKKS010000082.1 GCA_946413485.1 uncultured Rickettsiales bacterium
CATTATCAATAATTACTGAACGAATATTTTTTTTCTTTCTTTCTGTTTCGTTATATAAAGCATTTGTTGCTCTATCGCTAAAAAAACCATTTGTCTTTAACGAAAATAACAATCTTTTTCTATCATCGTCATCTGAAGAAACACAAAATTTAGCAATTTCTTTGAGAAAAACATCGTCTTTTAGATCAATATTATCATAAATAATATTTGCTAATTGTGCTTTCTCAGTATCGTATTTTGAAGTATTGAAAAATTCTATGATAAAATTTTCAAAATCTCTTTTATCTTTATTTTTAACTCTGATATTATCTATCTTAGATAAAATCTGCAATAATATATTTCTGTGATTTTGGCTATTCGCCCATATATTCTTATTTTCTAATAAGTCTTTAAAATCAAAATAATATTTGTATCCAATAAAATGATCTTGAATTTCATCATTGTCGTCAATATTTTTTCCTATTTTAGAAAAAGAAACTAACTTATTCAATAGAGCTGTATTTAAAACAGGTAAACTATCATCATTACCTTTTTCTGAAAGCAAAATTTTATCAATCTTTCCTTTCATTTCTTTAACAAACGATGGCATACTACGCTGATATTATTTTATAATTTTTATATCTTTTGTCAAAAAAAATGTTAATTAAAAATTTTAAACTGAATAATGTTTAAAATGTTTTTTTTTATATTGGCGGACAGAGTGAGATTCGAACTCACGGTACAGAAGAACTATACGCCGGTTTTCAAGACCGGTGCTTTCGACCACTCAGCCATCTGTCCAAAAAACCTTATATTGAAAATAATATTTTATTTTTTAATATGCAACATATTTTCATGTTTTGCCGTTTTTTGCTAATTATTTTAATATTTTTAGTCTCTAACAAAACATATGCAGAAAGTATAAAATTCATTAAAGTAGAAGGCAATAATAGAATTGATTCAGAAACTATAATTAGCTATTCTGGCTTATCTATTGGTAATAATACTGATAATTTTAAACTAAATAATGCATTAAAACAAATTTATAGAAGCGGAAATTTTGCTGATGTAGCTATAGAACAAAATAATGGTAATTTAATTATAAAAGTTCTTGAAACACCTATTGTTGGAGATATCTTTTTTGTAGGAAGCGATAAATTTAATTCAGACGAAATTAAAAAAAATTTATCTACAAAATCTAGACAAACATATTCAAAAAGCAAAATAAAACTTGATGTTGAAAAATTACAAATAACGTTCAAAAAAATGGGTTTTTTAAATATAAGTATAACTCCAAAAGCTGTTTTTTTAGACGACAATTCTGTTGATATTATTTTTAATGTAGATGAAGGAAACATGAGTTATGTAGATAATATATTATTTGAAGGTAATAATTATTTATCAGCAAAAAAAATAAAAAAAAACATAACGTCTAAAAAAATTGATTCAATATATACATCGGCTAAAAATAGTCTTGTTGATGAAAATTTAGATAATGATGCTAAGATTATAGAATCTATGTATAAAAATAATGGTTATGCAAAAGCTAAAGTAAATAAAACTATAGCAAATTTTGATAAACAAAAGTATAATTTTACAATAAATTATTCAATAAGTGAGGGCGATGTCTATAATTTTGGAAAATCAGAAATTATAACAAAATTAAAAAGATTTAAAAATGATCAAAAACTACAAAAATTAATTTTAACAAAAGAAGGTGAGAGATTTTCATTAAAAAAAGTTAATAAAACAATAGATAAAATAACGAGATATTTCAAAACAAAAGGTTTTGAAAATATTAATCCTGTATATAAATTTAATTATAATGAAGAAAAAAAGATAGTAAATATAGAATATAATCTAAATATTGCAAAAAAATCTTACATAGACAAAATAAGAATTTCAGGGAACAACAAAACAAAAAATAACATAATTTTACGAGAAATGGCTATACATGAAGGTGATATATATGATAAAGATAAAATTAATTTGTCACATGATAGAATTTACATGCTTGGTTACTTTAAAAATGTAGAAATTAAAGAAGATCTAATACCAGATACAGATCTTGTTGACCTTGAAGTAGTAGTAGAAGAACAATTCTTTGGCCGTGTTAATTTTTCACTTGGATATAGTGGATATTATGGTATAGTCGGAAACATAAATTTATCTATAAATAATTTTCTTGGTCGAGGTTTTGGGATAAATACAAGCATTGATAGATCTGGTTTTATGGAAAGCTATAACATAGGTTTCTATAATCCTTACATGTTTGGCGATAAATACAATATTGGTTTCGGTTCAAACACTGTATTTAGTCGTTTTGGTGATATTGGTGGTGGTACGTCTTACATATCATATTTACCATATAAAGGTTATAGTTTCTCACAAAGTTTTAATATTTCTTTCGAAATCATGAATCGCTTAATATTAACAACAACAGTTTCGTCATCAAGATATATTTATAAAATGCTTGGCGCATATGGTTATAGAATTTATCAACAATTATTAGGTTCAAGAACAGCAAATACAATTGGTTTCTCATTAATGTATAATCAAATGAATAGAATTAGATTTGCAACAAAAGGTTATATGTTGCAATATAATGTCAACTTTAGTGGTATGGGAATACTACCTGGGCAACAATTTATACAAAATAATATCAATGCAATTGGAAATATACCTATATTTGGTGATGATCTTTACTTGCATGTCGAGGCAAGCGGTGGTATATTGAATAATTTAAGAAAAAATAAAATCATCGGTATGGAAAATCTTTTCACACTTGGTGGTTATACAAGAATGCGTGGTTTTGACTTCTATGGTATTGGTCCACGTATACAAAAAATTGGTTCAAATGGTACTATTGATTCTTTTTATTATGCTGTAGAAGGAAAACAATTTTATTATTT
>CAMKKS010000083.1 GCA_946413485.1 uncultured Rickettsiales bacterium
GTCAAAGGGGTCATTTTTTGGTCTTTTTGGCTTTTGGTTTTTTCTTTTATTTTTTATTTGTTTATGTTGGTTTTATTATTTTTTTATTAATTTTATATTTTGGTGGTTTATTATTTTTTGTTTATTTTTTAGGTGATTTTTAATTTGGTGATGAGGTTTATTTTTGTTTATTTACTTTTTTGTAATGGACCATGAAGTGGGTCAAAGGGGTCATTTTTTGGTCTTTTTGGCTTTTGGTTTTTTCTTTTATTTTTTCTTTATTTATCTGGTTTTTGTTATTTTTTTATTAATTTTATGTTTTGATGGTTTATTATTTTTTTGTTTATTTTTTAGGTGATTTTTAATTTGGTGATGTTGGTTATTTTTGTTTATTTTCTTTTTTGTAATGGACCATGAAGTGAATCATTTAATGATTTATGTAAAAAATTTTCTGTCTGTTTGTTGTTTTTTTATTGATTAGTTTTTTATTAAATAAATCATTTAAATCTCTTTTACTTGTTGATTTTGATATATTGAAATATTTTGAATATGAATCATATGAAAATTCAATATCTTCTGAATTATAGAATTTCAACATTGCATTAATTTGTCTTTGATTTAGATTATGTTCAGATAGGTTATTAATGAATGCTTCTTCATTTAAAGTAGGTGTTATTAATTTTCCATTAGGTCCTCTAAGAATAACCGTGAAAAATCCTCCATCGTTGTAAAATTCAGGTTTGGGTAATCCGCTATTAATCATACTGATATTCATACGATTGATTCCAGTTCCAACATGTTCCATACATTTGGTTTTTGAAAAAATGTTGCAAATATTTTTATTTCTGTGGATTGGATTCATTGAAATTCCAAGTTTTTCTATTGTTAATGGATATGGTAAATTACCTGGGCTTATGATTTCAATTCTGTCATCGTAAATATAGAAAGTAATACAGTTACCTATCATTTTATAATTTCGGTGTGCTAATGCATTAATCAATGCTTCACGAACTGCACTAATTGGATATTCTGGAATATCAATTCTTTCAAAATCGTTAACAATAAAACCTAATTTAGTATTATTTTTAAAAAATCTTTCAAATTCTTTTATTAATATGAAAATTGATTTATTTGTGATTAATCTGTCAGTTATATTAACCCTGTCATTTCCATTGAATCTTACCATTTTTACTTCGTGATCAATATCAAATTTATCCAGATTTTTTGCAAAAAATAATGCTCCAGCATTATTTAAATGAAAAATACCATTAATATCTATTTCACCTGCACCAATATATTCCAATATTTTTTCATTACTTCTTCGGTCTTTAAGTTGTTCTAGCGCATCATCTGATAATATATTAAAAAATGATTCAATTGCTTCTTCATCAACATCATCAAAAGAAGAATTTCTAATAATTTTTTCATCAAAAGATTTATTGGACAAAATTTTTTCCAAATAATCATTTAATGCATCTTTTACATAGATTAATAGTTCTTCTTTAGTTTTAAATGATTTATATGTTTTATTTTTTCTAATTCTTTCATAAAATTTCTGTGAACCTTCATCTCTTTCATCAACTTTCTTTACAAAAAAATATGAATCATTTTTAATTGAGGAATAAACATTATATTCATATTCTGTTGATGAAAGATTGTCTTTGTATATTTTCCCGTAATTTGAACCAATTAATCCAATATATATGTCTGCATCCTGTGCTTGATTAATAAAATATTCGTCTGCAGAAATAGTTTTGGCTTTATCTTTTTCAAATACAAAGACGTCAAATAAATTTTTCAAAGATGCATCTTTCTTAATTTCATTTAATAGAAATTCTCTTTCTTCTATAAACTCTGCTCTATTACTACTTATGAAAACTTTTATAGTCATTTGAATCGTTGATTAATATATTATTAAAAATAATATTAGTATTTGATGGTTTTTTGGTGTAAAAAAATAAAAATTGAAAGAAAATTAATTCTTTCAACTAGAAGTATCTTTCTAAAATACCTTCTAAGATTTTGTAGTGACGACCTTCGTCTTTGGAACTTTCTCTGAAGAAATCAGCAGCAGTTTCAATTCCAGCTTCTTGAGCTTTTTCAGAAGCTTCTCTTTTTTCAGCGTTAGCCATTTTTTCTCCACCCATCATCCATTCAATGTTTTCTTTGAGGGTGCCTTTGATAATTCCGTTCATTTCACAGAATCTTGCTGCATGTTCAGCTTCTTCCCATGCTAATCTTTTGAATACTTCAGCTAACTCTCCATAACCTTCTCTGGAAGCTTGTCTAGACATAGCTAAGTATATTCCTACTTCATTAGTTTCTCCTTCAAAGTTTCCTGCAACATAGTTTTCTACAGGAGTTCCTTTTGTAATTCCAATTTCATGTTCGTATTTTACCATATTGTCATCTCCATTTTTACCTTTGTTTTTTATAGTTTATAATTATAATTCTTTACAAGCTTGAGCTAATTTTTTACCTAATTCATAACTTGCATCATTTTCATCATCAGTTGGTACGAAATAGATTTCTTGAGTATCTACTATATCAAATCCGCAATTACCTAATTCTTCAGCGAGTTTTTCAGGAGCTCCTCCTCTTCCGCCCATTGAACCAAAGGTAACAGCTTTTCTTTCAATACCGGTTCTGTTGAATAAAAGACCTTTTAAGTAGTACATAATGTCACCGATACTTGGGTATGGTACATCGTTTATGGTAGGATCACCAATTGCAACTCCTTTACTTGTTAAAATACTTTTAACAATTTCTGATCTTTCATCTTCATGTAAGAAGAACATTTCAACATCATATCCTTCAGATATTGCACCTTCAGCAATTTCATGAGCCATGGTTTGGGTTGAGTAGTGCATTGTATCGTAGAT
>CAMKKS010000084.1 GCA_946413485.1 uncultured Rickettsiales bacterium
ATGATGATAAGATTATAATTGTTAAATTTAATCCTTGGATTTATTCATCATATTAAGATTTAATTATTTATTTTATTTAATTTCATCTTTAAAACTTAATAAATATCGTATTGGATCAACACAACCCCTATTGACACAAGATATCTTAAATGATATCTCTATTGTTTTACTTGATTTAAATACTCAAAAAAGATTTCAACTATATTAAATATTATAGACAAAAAAATAGAATTAAATGAGAAAATAAATAAAATAGGAATCAACACCACAAGAAACTGGACAACAAACACTTGAAGTAACATTAAACAAGCGACAGAACACTCTAGAAAAATGGATCTATTATAACGCCCTATATAAATATTATACATTTAAACACTATTACAATAACATAATTATTTTTAATAATAATATTTATACATTAAAGTATGAAGCTAAGAGAAATATTAAAATCATCGGATAGTAATTATTATTCTAAATTTGAACATATCGAATCATCAGTAATTTCAATCATATCAAATTCAAAATGTTTCTTCCCATCATATACTAATCATGATTTTAATCATTTAAATAATGTTGAAAACTATATAAATGAAATATTACTGGAAAATACTAAAAATGAATTGAATATTGAAGAAATTTTTTGTTTACTCTCAGCGGCTTGGCTTCATGATGTGGGCATGATACCTTTTGATAATGAAAAAGAAGATTATGAAAATAAAACTAAAAAAGAAAGAGAAGAATATCGTGAAAATATAAGAGAAGAACACCACATTCGTAGTAGTTCGTATGTAGATAAACATAAAAATGAATTAAATATAAATGAATTTGAAGCTAAAGCTATAGGAAATATTTGTAAAGGACATAGACAGACTGATTTAAATACATTAAAAGATATTCCTTATAATCAACAAAATATTAGAGTTAATTCATTAGCAGCTATTTTAAGACTAGCAGATGAATGTGATATTTCTAAAGCAAGAGATTCCTGCCTTTCTTTTGAAGGTATTAATTCAAGTACTAAAGAACAACATTATAGAATTCTTGAAATTGTTCAAAGCGTAAATATTAACCATGAAAATAAAAATATAATTATTAATGCAAAAATTGAAAAAGAAAGTGATAAAAAACTATTAAATAAACGTAAAAAGAAGATTTTAGATGAATTGTTAGGTGTTCAACCATTTTTAAACAACATTGGTGTTAATTTGGAAGACGTTAACTTGAAAACAATTCCATCCCAATCATTATTAGAAACAACAATTATATTATCTATTGCTAAAAATATCGATATCTATGAAGTTATTGATGAATTTATAACAAAAGATGATATTGATGACAAAATTGAAAAGTTAAAGGCAGAAAAAGTTATTGAAAAGGATGTTTTGGAGTTATCTAAAGATTATAGTAAATTTAAAAAAATGTTTGAAATTTTTGTAGACAATAATAATAAGCTTGAAGAATTCTTTTTCACAGATTATGTGCAAAATATGATTTCTAAATGCTTTATAAAACTTGAAAATAATTTTAATGTTGATTGGGAATCCCGTGACAGAAATTCAAGAATAATGTTATTAAAAAACTCACCAACAGCATTATATTTTTTACTTTTTATGGATGAATTAGTTAAAATGCCTAATTTTAATATTAGTTCTAATCAAAATGGTGTTTTAATGTTTGATTCAATCTTATCATTTGGTTTATTTAATGATATTTACCATCATGCATCTAAAATTAATTATAATGATGTTAAAAATGCTATTGAAAAATTCGAAATATTTGATAGAGATTATGTTTTATCAAAAGTATATGCTTGTAGATTATTAGGTGATGATTGATTATGGTTAATAATTCAAAGGAAAAAGAAATTACAGGAAACATTAAACTAATAATAGATAAAGATTTTAATAAATTAATTAGAATGTCTGAAAAGACAGGAGTTCCACTTACATTCAGAGGCGATAGAATTATCGATTTCAAGATTAATGGAGTATCCAATCACAATAATATAAAACCTGATTTAATTAAGATAGGACCTGCTGCAGTTTATTTTGATTTAAAATTCGGTGAATCAGAATTTAAAGATGTCCCATTTGATAAAATAATAATTACTGATGATACTGTAGTTTTAAAATCCTTGTTTTATTCAAAATTAGATTTTAATTTAAAAATTAAATTTAGGTTTGATAAAATAAATAAAAATATGTCCTTAAATATAACATTTAGTCCAAAATCAAATAAAATTAAAGATATATTACATTATGAATACAAAAAAAGAGCATATTCAAATAAAACTTTTCAATTAATACCTAATGGAAATGAAGATTGTATAATTGAAGGTAAATTACCTTTCGGAGATTTTAATGAATGTGAAATTAAATTTTATAGAAAACTATGTTATATTAATGAAAAGTTAAATCTCAATTTAATGATTGATGAAGATTATATTATTAGTAATGATGATCGTGAAAGCATAGATACTATTTGTTCTTTTATTAAAGATAAAAAGATTAAATTAAATAATATTTCATTATCTATGAAAACCCATATTAATACATTAAAGGAAATTATAACACAAGAAAAGAAACAAGCATTACTTAAACAAGATCAATATACTATAAAATTATTAGGTAATGAAATAAATTTAGGTCAATGTAAAGTAAAAATTAACAAATATAAGATTTTAAACATTGATGAATTACAAAAAATTTACAATAATAATAAAGATAATGATAAAATAATTGAATTTAAAGTTATTTTAAAAGAATACAATTCTGACGAATTATATTTAGACTTTAGAGAAGATTAAGAGGAAAATCAATATCTTGTCGGAGTATTACTTGCACTTGATTTATCGAA
>CAMKKS010000085.1 GCA_946413485.1 uncultured Rickettsiales bacterium
TTCTGGTGTTGTTAACAATTTAAGTTTTTTATTTATTACAACAAAACAATACACAAAACCATCGTTTGCAATTGCTTTTCTTTCTTTGAAAATTTTATTATTTTCATCAAGCAATCTGTTTCCATCAAGACACATTGTTGGACTAGCAAAATTACCAAGTTTTTCTATGGTGTTGTAATTTATTTCAATAATACATCCGTTTTCTGGAGTAATTACATTTTTAATTCCAAAACCTGTAGCTAATTTTTTATGTTCATGAAACATTAACCAATCACCATGTATTGGTATAAAACACATTGGTTTTGTTATTTTATACATTTCTTTTAATTCTGAACGATAAGCATGCCCAGACACATGTGTTAGATTTTCTTTATTTGTAATTATTTCAACACCTTTTATAATAAGGTTATTGATAACATTGCTTACATCTAGTTCATTACCTGGTATGACTTTTGATGAAAAAATTACACAATCTTTTTGTTGTAGTTTTAAATAAGCATGTTTATTGTTTGCAAGTTTATATATACTAGCATTATTTTCACCTTGACAACCGGTTGATAAAACTAATAATTTTTCTCTTGGCATCTTTCTTGCATCCTTTGCGTCTAAAAAATCAATGTCATTTAAGTATCCGCTTGCTTGTGCTATACTTATAATTTTATTCATAGAACGTCCTGACGTTACTAAACGACGACCAGTACGTTTTGCAACTTCATATATTGTATGAATTCTTGATATATTTGATGCAAAAGTTGTTATGACAACCATATGTGTTTTTTTTTCAACAATCTTTGTTAAACTATCAACTAATAAAGATTCAGATTGACTTTCACTGTTTTTTGTGCAATTTGTGCTATCGCTTATAAGAACTGTTAATGGTTCTTTTGATATAATTTCAGCTAATCGTTTTTTGTTGCTTTTAGGACCTAAAACAGGATTTTCATCAAATTTCCAGTCACCTGTATGAAATACACTACCTTTTTCTGTTTTTATATAAACTCCTTGTGCTTCAATAGTTGAATGAGTAAGATCTATTAGCTCAATTTCAAAAACTTCACCTATTTTAAATCGCTTTTCACCATGTTTTATTTCTTTAATATTTAATTTTGGCGTTGGTGTCATTTCTAGTGCGTCTGTTTTTAGAAAATTTTTTGCAAAAGTTGTACAATAAATTGGACAATTTAGTTTTTTATACATTTCACAGATTCCGCCAACATGATCTTCATGCGAGTGAGTTACTATTAAACAATCTAATTTAATTTTATTTACTTCTAAAAAAGCTAAATTTGGTAACATAATTTCAACACCAGGCGTTTTTAATTTATCAGCAAAACCAAGACCAAAATCAATACCAATCCAATGATTTTTGTAGTGGTAAAGATAAAAATTTGTTCCAATTGTATTACAACCTCCTATTGGAATAAATAAAAATTTATCTTTTATTTGCTTTAAATCTAATTTTAATGGTAAATTAACATTTTTATTGTCTAACATAATGTGATTATTTATACAAATATATTTATTTGCAAGAAAAGAAAATTATTAATATTAGATTAATTATTGATAATTATTTTATTATCTATCTAATTAATGGATGTTTAAAAAATTAATTTTTATAGCTATAATTTTTGCTTTTACAGAGCAAGATTCTGATGCTTTTTTATTATTTCAAAAGAAAAAAAAAGACGCTAACAGCAATGAAATGAATTTTTACGATGAAGATAAAGATACTGAAAGGGATTTATCTGAAAGAAAATATAAAAATTATTCAAAAATTGGTTTTGAAAAGTATTCTCAAAAAAATATTTGGCAAAAAAAATATGTTGGTGTTGATATCAATTGGTATATGAAACGTATTGGCGACGATGTAAAAGGGCAGATATTTTATTCTAATTTTTGGAGGCGTTTACAAAATTTAGATATTTACGCCGGTATGAGAATTTTTAAATATTTTGGTAGTGAAATAGGTTATACGCATATTGGTAATTTTACGGCAAAAAATGGTGAGAAACGTAGTTTAGACGGAATGTATATAACGGCTGTTTTTTATTCTCCCGTCATTGATTTAAAATATAGTTCAATTGAGAGTTATATATCGGTCGGTGGAGCTATGTTAGCTGGTGTAATGAATAAAGGAAGGCCTGAATTTGGTGCAAAATTTGGCGGCGGCGTGATTGTTCATTTATATAGTACCGTTGCTTTAAATATTGGTTTAGATTATTATTTTCCATTCCATTCCTATACTAATAAAGGTTTTTTTGCAGTAAAAACTGGTATAAATTTGTATTTAAATATTTAGTATGTTTAGTCTAAAATGGAAGGCAAAAGATTTTTTTTTAATGTTTATTGCTGGTTTAATAATTGTTATTTCAACAGCAATAGCTTTTAAGGCAACTGATTATGAAATGGTTACAGTAGATGAACATAATCCAAAAGCACAAAAAGTTTTAAATCCAATAGAAGGAGATTTTATAATTGGTGATAATTTAGCACCAGTTGAAGTAGTTTTTTATGGTGATTTTACATGTCATCATTGTATGCGTTTTATGAATGAAGTTTTTTTAAAGTTGCGAGATGATTATATTTTTAAAAATAAAGTAAAGTTTATTTTTAGGCCTGTAATTACGCTAAAACGATCTTTATTTGGAGCAAAATTTTTATTTTGTGAAAAACGTACAGATTTTAAAAATGCTGATATTTTATGGAAAATGTTTAACA
>CAMKKS010000086.1 GCA_946413485.1 uncultured Rickettsiales bacterium
TTATTGCACTATTGCAAGTATTAAATAATGATGGCTTTACAGATGTAACTCTTGTAAAACCAGAAGAAATAAAAGTATTTATAAAAGCAAATAAGGAAATAAGCTATAATTCTATTATTGCACTATTGCAAGTATTAAATAATGATGGCTTTACAGATGTAACTCTTGTTGGAAAATATAATAATGGAATACAAAATTTACATTAATTTATATATGAATGCCTTTAAAATTAAACAATGTTTTTTTAAATACATAAACAGAGCCGAATATGCAATTGCTATTTCAGCAACTTCTGGATTTATATTTTCAACATTAGTGATGAACTATAATAATTATTTAGGAGATAGAAACAAAAGAATCGTTAGATTGAACAAACAACCACTAAATCATATTATAGTTGATTATATATCATTAGAAGAATATGAATACATGATAAATAAAGATAATTGGAAACCATCGAATTTACGAAAAAAACAGGAAAATTATGAGAATAAAACAGAAAAGCTACTAGATATGCTTAATAAATGGTTATTGAATCAAGCTAAAATGAAAACAAAGAAAAGTGAGGTTACAATTGAAAGTTTAAAAAAACTAAAAGAATTTAACAATTCAACATATATACAACAAGATAAGCAAACACAAAATAACAATATTGTTAAAAATGAAAATCAAACACTTTCAAGCATTACATATTACGATAATGTAAGAAAAAACAATAAACAAGAAAACATTGAGCAACAATATTTTATTGTTCAAAAAGCTGGTAGCAGCGCAAGAAATGATCCATTGGAATTTAGAAAAAAAAATAAAAAACAAAACAACGAAATAAAGACGGAAAACATTACAATTGGTAAAATAGCCGGAAAAGACGTTAAAAAAGACGCAAATATTTTTGAAAGCATTAAAAAACTTTGGCATACAATAATATATGGAAGAGATAAAAAATATGGCCAAGTTATAAATACTGGTTACGATCAGTATGGTAATAGAATTATAAAAAAAAATAGTAAAACAAAAAATAAAATTCAAAATAACTATATTAACAATAATATACATGAAGAAGAAACGAATCAAGATGAAAATAATAATATGACATCATCAATAAATTTTCTAAATCCAACCTTTATAATTGACGGTAATTTACAAAATGCAGAAAGTAGTCAATTTAAAGAAAATGCAATAAAAAATAATTTAAATGCAAAAGAAATTAAAATGCTTACTTATTTAGAATATACGTTTGAAAAATGTTGGTATCAAAGAAGTAAAAATAAATACAAAAACACTTCTCTTGATTTAGATATATCAATATTTTATGAAAAAAATGTCAATATATCGAATATAACTATCAATAATTACAATAAACAAACTAACAATGAAACGCAAAATTTTATCAATGATGTAATTGAAACAATAAAAACGTGTAAAATTTCAAATATTGAAAATTTAACAAAAGATAATTATGACTTATGGGGAAAAATAAATATCAGATTCACAAAAAAATAAAAACATCAAACTAATTATACTTGAAAATTACATTAAATAATGCATATCATAATATATGATGACTTTATTTGAAATAAAGCAAATAGTTGCACAACTTATTGAAAATATTGAAAAAATAGGACAAATTATTCATATAAATGGAAAACAAGAAAAATTAAAAGAAATAGAAGAGAAAATTTTATCAACTAATTGGTCAGATGTTAAAACACTTGCATCTTTATCAAAGGAAAAAACAGCTATTATTAATATTCTAGAAAACTTCAATACTCTAAAAAGCGACATAGATAATTTAAATGATATCTTACAATTATCGGAGAATGAACTAGATGAGAAAATTCTTGAAGAATGTGAAAAAACAGCCGTTGATTTACAACAAAAAATAAAACAAATGCAAATAAAATCATTATTTACAAAAAATACAGATAATTGCAATGCTTTTTTAGAAATAAATTCAGGAGCTGGCGGCACAGAAAGTAATGATTGGGCTGCTATGTTGTTGCGTATGTATTTAATGTGGGCAGATAGCAAACATTTTAAAACAGAAATAATAGACAAGCTAGACGGCGAAGAAGCGGGAATCAAAAGTGCAGTATTGCAAATAAGTGGTGATTTTGCATATGGACTTTTAAAAAATGAAACTGGCACACATCGTTTAGTTAGAATTTCTCCATTTAATGCAAATGGTAAAAGGCAAACTAGTTTTGCGGGAATTTTTTGCTATCCAGAAGTCAATGAAGATATTGAAATAAATATAAATCCATCAGACATAAGAGTTGATGTGTATCGTTCTTCTGGCGCTGGCGGACAACATGTTAATAAAACAGAAAGTGCTGTTAGAATAACTCATATACCAACTGGTATTGTTACTAGTTCTCAAACACAAAGATCGCAAATACAAAATCGTGAAAATGCAATGAAAATGTTAAAATCAAAACTCTACGAATTAGAATTAAAAAAACAAAATGACACAAAGAAAGCTCAAGAAGAAGCAAAAAGTGATATTTCATGGGGCAATCAAATACGCAACTATATATTACATCCATATAAAATGGTTAAAGATTTACGTAGTGGTATAGAAATCGGCAATGCGAGTGCTGTTTTAGATGGTGAACTTGACGATATAATTAATAGTGTTTTGCTACATAATGCAAAGATAGTATAAACACTAAGTTTATATCAAAACTAAATTATCAACGTCA
>CAMKKS010000087.1 GCA_946413485.1 uncultured Rickettsiales bacterium
ATAATTTAAACAATAATAATAGAAGACAAGTTAATTATTTTTAGTTTTGGGTTTTAGTTTTTTTAATTAAATTATCAATTAACACAATATTTTCTTTTGATATTTTATCAAGCGGTAGCCTACATTCTGGTGATTTTAAAACCCCCATTTTATATAAAGCATATTTAACAGGTACTGGATTTGTTTCGCAAAACATAGCTTTTGAATATGTAAATAATTCATTTTGAAAGCTTAAAGCTTTTTTGTAGTCATTATCTTTGCATGCATTTTGTATTTTTTTGCATAAATCTGGTCTAATATTTGATACAACAGAAATTACGCCATTGCCACCCATTGCATTAAAACCAATTTGCGTAGCATCTTCACCGGAAAGCATCACAAAATTATCACGTATATTTTTTAAGCGATTTTTTAGATCACAGACTCTTTCTAAATCACCGGTAGCGTCTTTTAAAGCAACTATTTGTGAAAAATCAGTAACTAATTTTGCTATTGTTTCATTTTTTAAATCGGTTACCGTTCTTCCTGGCACGTTGTATAAAATTATTTTTGTTTTTTTAACAGCCTTACAAATTTCTTTAAAATGTTTATATAAACCACTTTGTTGTGGTTTATTATAATAAGGTGTTGTTGCTAAAATATATTTTACACCAATTTTTTCCGCTAATTTTGCATATTTAACTGCTTCGTTGGTGATATTAGAGCTCACTCCGGCAACAATTGATATTTTATTTTGAAAGTTATTTACACAAAATTCTATTAATTTTGTCCATTCTTCTAATGAAAGTGAGTGTATTTCACCTGTAGAACCAGCAAGAACAATTGCTTCAACACCATGACGTATTTGAAAATTAACAAGTTTTTTAACGGAATCATAATCAATTTTGTTATTTAAAAATGGTGTTGGTAATGCTGTAAAAAGTTTTTCCATAAAAGAATAAATTCTAGTGATTAGTATTGCTTGAATATAAAAATCAATGTTAATTTATATCTAAAATTAGAATGAAACAAGAAATATTATTTTTTTTAGAAAAGATAGAAGAACATTTACTAAAATCGGATATTCATGTGGATATAGTTGAAAAAATAATGAAGTCAATAATCAAAGAAATTGATAAAAATAATTTATCAAAAAAAGAAATAATAAGAAAAATTTCATGTAAAATTGAAACTATGATAAGTAAATATATTTCTACTTTTGATATTGATAAAAAATATAAACCTTATGTTATGCTTGTTTGCGGTGTTAATGGCGTTGGTAAAACGTCTGTGGTCGGAAAAATGTCGTTATTATTAAAAAAATATGGGTGGAATATAATTATTAGTGAATGTGATACGCATCGTAAAGAATCAAAACAGCAATTATGTGATATAATTAGCAATGAAGGTGAAAAATATATTTTATCAGCTGAAAATAAAGAAGATACACCAGCTAAAATAGCTATAAAATCGTATAATAAAGCCGTGAAAGAAAATAAGGATATTTTAATTATTGATACATCTGGTAGATTGCAAAATAACAAAAATCTAATGATAGAACTATTAAAAATAAAACAAAAATTAAACAAAATATCTAAAGATTTACCGCATGACGTTGTGTTAGTTGTTGATTCTTGTTGTGGTTATAATGCAATAGAACAAGCAACTATTTATAATAATTTAATTGGTATTACTGGCATAATAGCAACAAAATTAGATATTTCTAAGCATCCAGGTATAATTTTATCTATATGTTGTAAATTTAATATAAAAATTTTTGGAATATGTTATGGTAAAGAAAACAATAAAATAGATGACCTTAATCCAAGAAGATTTGCAGATTTACTTTTACATGGAATAAATTATGATTAATTTAAGTGCTATTGAAAAAGATTTAATAGAAGAATCGATAAAGATACATAAAGATATATTAAAAACTTTAGGTTTTGGTAATTCTATGGTTGTAGGTGGTAGTATTAGAGATATTCTATTGCATGATGAAAAAAAATATGATATTGATATAAGTACTACATTAGAACCAAATGATGTATATGAAAGATTAAAAAGAAAATATGGTAAAAAGTGTCACATTTCTGACAGAGATAAAGCTTATGGAACTATAAATATAATTAAAGATAACTATAATTATGATATAACAACAACACGTTCTGATGTTGAATGTTTTGGAAGAGAAGCAAAAGTTGAGTTTTTTAAAAATAAAACGAATTTTGAAAAATTTAAAGAAGATAGTAATAGACGTGATTTTACGGTAAATGCAATTTATGCAGGTTATAATAACGAAGGTGAATTTTGTTGTTATGATTTTCATAATGGTATAAAAGACATAATATCTCATGAAGTTAATTTTATAGGCGACGCAAATAAAAGAATTGAAGAAGATTATTTAAGGATCATACGTTTTTTTCGTTTTTTTGTAAAAATAAGATGTAATTATTCTTTATCAAAAAAAGATAAAGAAAATTTTAAGATTATAAGAAGTAAAAAAGATGGTTTAAAACAAATATCTCGTGAAAGAATTCGCAATGAAATTTTTAAGTTAAATATAACTGAGTTGCATCATGCATTAGTTTTGTTTAAAAAAAATAAACTAATTGAAAATGTGTTTTTATTAAGCAATGATATAAAAACAGAAAATAAATTTTGTGAAAAATTGTATAATTTATCTTTAATGTAATCAACTACAT
>CAMKKS010000088.1 GCA_946413485.1 uncultured Rickettsiales bacterium
CATTCAAAATTTAAATATTTTTTTCGAAAAAAGGAAAATATACGATCCAATATTTCATTAAATGATCCGTCAAATGCTAATATTGTATTATTATAGATTAATTCGATATTTTAATTGATAATTCTAAAATTTTATATACTATATCGAAATGAACTGAGTACGAGTATTCCAAACTGATAGTCATATTAATATCAACTAGGCATTTTTTCAATTCCCACAAAAAAATATTATCACGAATGGGCGAGAACAAAATTATGTTTAAACCATACAATAAAGAAGAATTAAAAACAATAATTAACAACAAATTTGGTCATACATTTTCTGAAGAAGCCATCAATTTAACTTTTATTAAAGTTGCGACTATTAATGGCGATATAAGGCGTGTATTTAAAATACTTGAAAAGCTAAGGAAATAAATTCTAAGAATAATCTTAAATATAAAAAAAATGAATTAATATCAAAAAACGATATATTAAATGCTTATAATGAATTATTTAATTTAAAAATAAATGCTGTTAAATCTTTACAGATTTCAGAAAAGATAATTATTGCATCAATTTTGTTAATGACAAAAGAACAAAAAACGATAAAATAAAATTAGGTTATTTACATGAAAAACAAAAAACATTATTTGAGGAATATAACACTGAATCTGACATGAGCTTGAATATTACTTGGGATGAATATAAAACTATTATTTGAAGATTATTAAGAATCAAATTATTAAAGTACAGAGATGTAAAAGAAAAATATTTTTGTCAAAATAATGTAGTAGCTACAATCTCACCTGATGAATTTATTTTAGCTTATGAAGAAGATAAAGAGTTTAAACCAGTCATTGATTTTTTAAAGCAAAACTATTAGGAAATATATTAAGTTTTTTTATTTTTATAATACTTAAATTTTTAATATTTTTTAAAAATAATTTTTAAAATATAAAATAAAATAAATTTAAAAGTTGATTTATGAAGATTAATAAATCCAAATTTTTCTTAAATGATCATTTTATTATTATTGTTTTTTATTAACTTCATCGACAAAACATCAATATATTATTAAATAAAAAATTTTGAATTCACTTAATGAGACATATCTAAAATATTATAAAGTAACATCAGTTTTAAAATTTGGGAAAAATATATTTTTTAAATAATTTAGATAAATCTATGAATTCTAAAAATAACATCCAGAAAACTTCTGACCCGTATTAATTGCATTTTCAATTATAAAAATAAAATACAATTTTTTATTGATTACATTAGCTGAACATTCGACTCATATTGATAACATTTCCAATATTAAAATTAGAAAGATTTAATTCTTTAAAAACAATACCAAACATTTCTTATATCTGCAACGTTTTTAGTATTAAAATTAGAAAGATCTATTTTCTATTAATGATGAGCAATCAATAAACATTTCACTCATAGTTACATTATGATTTTTAAAAACAGAAAGATTTATTTGCTCTAACGAGCATGCTATAAGCATTTTTGCCATATAAAGGCTATTTCTATAATTTTTAAAAAAAAATTATTACCAATCCCAATTTCAATCTGAATTTCAATCAAATTCTTAATCTAATTTAAACAATTATTTTAAATAATTTTTTATTTAATTATAATTTATTCAAGTATTTAAATGTCAGAATTTTTATTAAATTATTTTCAGATAATTATTGAAAGTTTTTCTAAATATATAAACAGACAAAAAATTCTAAAAATAGCTCAATATAACAAAAAAATCCAAAAAATATTCAATTTAAATATAAATGACTATAAAAAATATTCTAAAATATTTACAAAAATAGATATAGAATTAATACCTAAAAAAAATGAATATGGATATTTTATAAACTTATCAACTTTAAAAGAAAATTATAGAAAAAAATATTGATCAATATTTTCAAATATTTTTTAATGGTGATAAAAAAGAAACAAAAAATAAAAACGAAATTATTAAAGGCGATGATATTGAAGAAATAAAAATAATAATAGATTGTTAAATAGAATCATTTGAATGCATTTTTTCGGATTGTCATTGTATAAAATCAATAAATTTTAAAAAGTTTTACAGAAATAATATTATTAATATGAGTTGTATGTTCTCTTGATTGTATATCATTAGAAGAAATATTTTTTTCAAATTTTAATACAGAAAATGTTAAAAGTATGTATTCAATGTTTAGAAAATGCGATTCATTAAAAAAAATAAATCTCTTTAAATTCAATTCTGAAAATGTAAATAATATGAGCTATATGTTTTATTGTTGCTGTTCATTAGAAAAATTAAATTTCCAAATTTTAATACTAAAAATGTTAAAAGCATGAAGTCTATGTTTATGAATTGCGATTCGTTAAAAGAAATAAATCTCTTTAAATTTAATACTGAAAATGTGAATAATATGAGCTATATGTTTTACAATCGCAAATCATCAAAAAATTTATACATTTCTAATTTTAATACTAGTAAATAGATATGAGTTATATATTCTCTAAATGTCTATCAATAGAAATGCTTGATCTTTCAAGTTTTAATACCGATAAAACAAATAATATGAAATTTATGTTTTAAGAATGCAT